>JBKHXT010000102.1:0-8262 GCA_046565885.1 Acidimicrobiia bacterium | reverse complement strand
CCGGCTCGGCGATGGCCTCGCGCACCTCGGGCTTGGACAGGATCACCGTCTTCGGCAGGCCGGACATCAGGTCGCGCCCGCGGACCTCGGCCCGCACCTCGTCGTCGACCGGCCACGCCGAGCCGATGGCGATCTTGATCTCCTCCGCCGTGCGCTCGCCGATGGCGATGCCGTACTCGCGCCGCACGTAGGACTGGATCGCCGAGTCGATGTCGAAGGAACCGACCCGTACGGCCTGCAGGGCGACGATGCCGCCGAGGCTGATCAGCGCCGTCTCGGTGGTGCCGCCGCCCACATCGATCACCATGTTCGCCACCGGCTCGTGGATGGGCAGCTCGGCGCCGATGGCGGCGGCCATGGGCTGCTCGAGCAGCTGGGCGTCGGCGGCGCCGGCGCGGCGCGCCGCCTCGGTGACCGCCCGGCGCTCGACCTCGGTGATGGCCGACGGCACGCAGATCACGACCCGGGGCCGGTTGAAGCGGTTGACGCCGGCCCGCTGGAGGATGAGGCGGATCATGCGCTGGGTGATGTCGAAGTCGGTGATGGCGCCCTGGCGCAGGGGGCGCACGGCGATGATGTAGCTCGGCGTCCGCCCGATCATCTGCCACGCCTCGCGGCCCATTGCGAGCACGTCGCCGTTGCGCTTGTTGAGCGCGATCACGGTGGGCTCGTTCATCACGATGCCCTGGCCCTTGGCGTAGACGAGCGTGTTCGCCGTGCCGAGGTCGATGGCGAGGTCGCGCGCCACGGTCAGCGGGCTCCGGGGCCCGCTGCCGGCGGCTCGTAGCGCTCGTCGTCGGGGAGGCGGCGCTGCTCCGACGGGGGCGCCAGCGCGCGCATCTCCCGGCGGAAGGCGCGGATGCCCGAGTCGATCGAGGTCTCGGGGCGGCTGCGGTAGGCGAGGGCGCCGCCGCCGACGACGACGACCACGACGACGAGGAGCAGGAACGTGATCACGGGCGGGCCTCGGAGCCGGCGTGCTCGGGCTCGGTCAGGTGCTGGGCCTCGAGCCCCCAGCTGCGCCCGCCCTGCCAGGACTCCTGCTTCCAGATCGGCACCGTGGCCTTGAGCGTGTCGATGCAGAAGCGGGCCACGGCGAAGGCCTCGTCGCGGTGCGGTGCCGAGGCGCCGACGACCACGGCCGCCTCGGTGACGGCGAGCGGCCCGGTGCGGTGCAGCATGGCGATGCGACCGACGGTCGACCAGCGGGCGCGGGCCTCCTCGGCGATGCGGGCCAGCCGGGGCTCGACCTGGGACTCGTAGGCCTCGTACTCGAGGGCGTCGACGCCGGGGCGCCCGTCGCTGTGGTCACGGGCGACGCCGGTGAAGGTGACGACGCCGCCGCAGTCGGGGCGCACGAGCCAGTCGCCCACGGCGTGGACGGGCAGCGGGTCGGCGCTGAGGCCGAGCCAGTCGTCACCCTGCCGGGGCGGCTCGAGGGGGGCGGGGAGCGTCACCGACCCAAGACTACGACCCCTCGCGCGCCACCGGTGAAGCGTCGGGCCGGGGGCGACGTGGCCGCCGGACGGCGCCTCGGTAACGTCGCAGGACGTGCCACCGCGGGAACCGGGCGATCCGGACGAGGTGGGCGACGACCACGATCCGGTCGGGGGCCCGGACGAGCGCGACGTCGACGACGTCGTCTTCCGGCCGCCGCTGCCGCCCGAGGACCGCCTGTGGCGCCATCCCAGCGAGGTCGGGCGCGCCCCGCAGCCCGTCCCCGCCCGATCGGGCTCGGGCCGGCGCACGGCCGGCGTGGCGGTGCTGTCCGGGCTCGTCGGCGCGGCGGTGGCCGTGGGCGCGATCGCCGTCGTCGGCGCACCGGCCGAGCGGGTGGTCGAGCGCCAGGTCGAGGTGCGAGCGGCGGCCCCCGACGACGACGCCAGCGGGGTCGCGGCGCTCGTCGAGGAGGCGTCCCCGTCGGTGGCGGCGCTCGTCGTCCACCGGGGCGGCTCGGAGACCTCGGGCTCGGCCGTGGTGGTGCGCAGCGACGGCCACCTGGTCACCGACGCCGGCGTGGTCGCCGGCGCCGAGCGCATCGACGTGGTGCTCCACGGCGGCGACACCGGTCCGGGCGAGGTGATCGGGGTCGACGACGCGACAGGGCTCGCCGTCGTGCACGTCGACCTGCACGGGCTGCGGCCGGCCGCCTTCGGCGCCGCCGACGCGCTCGACGTGGGGAGCCGTGCGGTGCTGGTGGCCGCGACCGCGGACGGCGGGTGGCAGGCGTGGGCGTCGAGCGCCATCGTCTCGGCACTCGACCGCCGGGTGGAGGGCAGCGACGGCGCCGCCCGCTACGGGATGATCGTGGTCGACGAACCGGTGGTCGCCGGCGCCCACGGCGGCGCGCTCGTCGACGCCAGCGGCGCCGTGATCGGCATCGCCAGCCCCGTGCCCGTCGAGGGCACGGCGGGGTCGGCGACCCCGATCGACCTCGTCGTCCACGTCGCCCGCCAGCTCATCGAGCACGGCCAGGTCGACCACGTGTGGGTCGGCCTGCACGGCGTGGACCTCGAGGTCGGGGAGGCGGACGACCACGCCGGCGCCCTCGTCGAGGACGTGGTGGCGGGCAGCCCGGCAGCGGATGCCGGCATCGCCCCGGGCGACGTCGTCGTCGCGGTCGACGGCGAGCCCACGCCCTCGATGGCCGCCCTCATCGCCGCCCCCCGCATGCGCCGGCCGGGCGACGTGGTGGAGCTGCGGCTGCGCCGCGACGGCGAGGAGCGGCGGGTCGAGGTCGTCCTGGCGGCGAAGCCCGACTGATCAGCGCAGCCGTCGGCGCAGCGCGACGGCGGCCGCGGTGCCCGTGCCGACGAGCACGGCGCCGGCCACGCCGAGCGCCAGCTCCTGGCGGCGCTGCGGGGAGATCTGCGCCCACGGCGCGGCGGCGTGGCCGGCCACGTACGCCTCGTCGTTGGTCAGCGACGGCGCCCAGCCCAGCGCGCGGAGCCGGTCGTTGGCCACCACCCAGGGCTCGCGGGCGAAGGGCACGAAGCCGGGCGGCGTCGGCGCCAGGCGGTACCGCCAGCCGATGTCGCTGAGCCGGCTGGCGAGCCAGCCGGGCAGCGGGATGCGGGGCGAGCCGCCGACCAGCGCTCGCAGGCGCTCGGCCTCGACGGCGCCGTCGGGCGCGACGTTGAACGCCCCGGTGGCGCCGGTGCGGCGCACCACGTCGACGGCGCCGGCCACGTCGTCCGCGTGCACGAACTGCGCCGGCGGGGCGTCCTCCCCCGGGCCCACGACCCGGGCGGCGGCGAGCACGCGACCGAGCTCGTCGGGTCCGGACTCGGACACGGTGACGCACGGGCGGAGCACGGCGACGGCCACGTCCGGGTGCTCGTCGGCGAAGGCCTGCACCCGCTCTTCGATGCGGGCCCGCATCTGCACCCAGGGGCTGCCGTCGTTCGGGCGCAGCTCGGCCGACTCGGTGAGCGGCAGCGGGTTGTCGGGGTGGGCGCCGTAGACGGTGGCCGAGCTGCGCACGACGAGCTGGGCCACGCGGCCGGCCTCGCACGCCGCCAGCACCCGCCCGGTGGTGAGCAGGTCGTGATCGACGGCGGTGTCCTCGAGCGGGTCGGACCCGGCGAGGTGGACCACGGCGTCGACGTCGGCCAGCAGCGAGCCGAGGTCGGCCTCGCGGAGGTGCACCCGGTGCACCTCGAGCCGGCGCCGGTCCTCGGCCGTGGTGTCGGGGAGGTGGAGCCGCTGGCGGTCGATGGCGACGACGCCGGCCACGTCGGGATCGGCGAGCAGGCGTGCGCACACCCGGCGTCCCACCGGGCCCGCTGCGCCGGTGACCGCGATCCGGGACATCGCCCTACGATGCAACCGATGAGCGGCTTCGGTCCAACCGGCGACGACGACCCGTTCGGGGGCATGCCGTTCCTGGGCGACCTCGGCAAGCTGCTCGGCGGCATGGGCGGCCCCGGCGGCCTCCAGTGGGGCGCGGCGAGCCAGATGGCGATGCAGGTCGCCTCCGGCGGCGAGTCCGAGCCGAACATCGACCCCATCGAGCGGATGGACGTCGAGCAGCTCGGCCGGGTCGCCGACCTCCACGTCGCCCAGAAGACCGGCCTCAGCACGTCGGTCACCGGCCGCAGCGTGCAGGTGGTGCCCGTCACCCGCATCCAGTGGGTGCAGCGCAGCCTCGACGCCTACAAGCCGCTGTTCGAGTCGCTCGCCTCCTCGCTGTCGGCGGCGCCGACGCCGGCACCGCCGGACGAGCCCGCCGGCGACCCCATGGCCGCCATGCTCACCCAGCTCATGTCGTCGATGGCGCCGATGATGCTCGGCGTCACCGCCGGCGGGATGATCGGCCACCTCGCCCGACGCAGCTTCGGCCAGTACGACCTGCCGGTCCCTCGCGACCCATCCGACGAGCTCCTGCTCGTGCTGCCGAACGTCACCGGGTTCGCCGACGACTGGTCCATCGACCGCAAGGACCTCCTGCTCTGGCTGTGCCTGCACGAGATCGCCCACCACGCCGTCCTCGGCGTGCCGCACGTGCGCACGACGCTCGAGCGGCTGCTGCGCGACTACGCCGCCGGCTTCCGACCCGACGCCAGCGGCCTCGTCGACAAGCTCGGCGCCCTCGAGACCGGCGACGACCCCATGGCGTCGATGGCCGAGCTGCAGGGCGTGCTCGGCGACCCCGAGGTCGTGCTCGGCGCCATCCAGACGCCGGCCCAGCGCGAGCTGCTCCCCCGCCTCGAGGCGCTCGTGGCGCTCGTCGTCGGCTACGTCGACCACGTCATGGACGCCATCGGCGGGAACCTGATCTCGAGCTACGGGATGATCACCGAGGCGGCCCGCCGCCGTCGGGTCGAGGCCGACGAGTCCGACCGCTTCGTGGCCCGGCTCTTCGGGCTCGAGCTCGGCCAGCCCACCTACGACGCCGGCGCCGCCTTCGTCGACGGCGTGGTGGAGCGGGCGGGCTTCGACGCCCTCGATCCGCTGTGGCGGGGCGAGCGCTTCCTGCCCACGCCGGCCGAGATCGAGGCGCCCGGCCTCTGGCTCGCCCGCATCGAGCTCGAGTAGCGCCCTTCAGAGGTCGACGAGCTCGGTGCTGACCCGGTCGCCGTCGATGGTGAGGACGGCGCAGGTGTGGGTCGGGGCCCGGCGCTTCCAGGTGGCCGAGCCCGGGTTCAGCAGGCGCTGGCCGTCGGTGCCCTCGGCGTCGACCGGCTGGTGGCTGTGGCCGAAGATCACGACGTCGGCGTCCGGGAACCACCGTCGCATCCGGTTCTCCCGACCCTTGGTGGTCCCGCTGTCGTGGACCATGGCGAGGCGGACGTCCTCGACCTGCTCCTCGACCCGCTCGGGCAGCGTGCCGACCAGCTCGTGGTCGTTGTTGCCGAGCACGGCGGTGACCGGGGCGAAGCCGGACAGCTCGTCGAGCAGCTCCGGCACCACCACGTCGCCGGCGTGCCACACGGCGTCGACCTGCTCGAGCAGCTCGTAGGTGCGGTCGGGCAGCCGCCGCGACCCGCCACGGGTCACGTGGGTGTCCGCGAGCACGAGGATGCGTGTGGTCACGGGCCGTCTTCCACGCGGGTCGGGTCACCGGGCAGGTCGCCCGGCGTGGCGATCGACGGCGGGACGAGCGGCGGCGCCGGTGGCGGAGGCGGTGGCGGCGGAGGCGGCTCCCCGCCGGGCGCGACGATGGTCGGCGGCAGGGCCCGGTGCCGGGGACCGTCGTCGGGGGCGTCCGCTCGGGCCCGACGGCGCCGGCGTCGCTCGGCGAGCAGGCGGGTGCTCCGGGAGCCGGCGGTGTACGACACGGCGGCGAAGGCGGCCGTGGCCGCCACCAGCAGGAAGCCGACCCACATCGGCATCGGGATGATGCCGAGCACGGCGCCGGCCACCCAGATCAGCTGGAAGCGGGTCTCGAAGCGGGCGAACGAGCGCCCGCGGTTGGCGTCGGGCGCGTCGCGCTGGACGATCGAGTCGAACGCCTGCTTGGCGCCGGCGGCGCCGAGGGCGACGACGAAGCCGAGCACCGTGGCGCCCACCACCCCGCCGAGCCAGGCGCTGACGACCCCGATGACCCCGACGACCACGAGCAGCCCGGTGAGGATCCGCTCCTCCACGACGGTGCGCCGCAGCACCGGGGCGAGCGCCGCACCGGCGAGGCCGCCGGCGCCGGAGGCGGCGAGCACGACCCCGAAGTGCCAGGTCGGGGAGCCGTCGGTGCGGAGCGAGAAGGCGAGCAGGAACGTGGCGAAGCCGACCACGCCGCGCAGCAGCCCCATGGCGCTGGCGGCGAGCAGCACGCCGGCGCCGCGCAGCTCGGCCTTGCCCTCGTCGGACTCCGGCTCCGGGGCCACCTGGACGCGCGGCAGGCGCCACGACACGCCGACGCCCACCGCGAAGACCACCGCCGCGAGGGCGAGCACCCACTCGCTGCCGCCGAAGCGCAGCAGCAGGCCGCCGGGCACGGCGGCGGCGAAGCCGATGACGCCGCTCAGCAGCGACAGCTTGGAGTTCGCCTCGACGAGCCCCTCGTGCGACCGCACCGTGGTGGGCACGAGCGCCGACTTCGCCACCTGGTGGCTCTTGGCCAGCACGAGCAGGACGAAGGCGAGCGGGAACAGGAGCAGCGAGTCGACCTCGCGCACCATGAGCAGGCACACGAGCGCCCGGCCGGCGGACGCGCCGATGATCATCCACCGCCGCCCGCCGGCCGCCCGGTCGAGCGCCGGGCCGACCAGCGGGGCGACCACGGCGAAGGGCGCCATGGTGAGGGCCAGGTAGAGGAAGACCTCGCTGCGGGCCTGGCCCACGTCGATCGAGAAGAACAAGGTGCCGGCGAGGGCGATGGCCACCAGCGTGTCGCCGGCGACGGCGACGGCGTGGCTGCGGGCGAGGCGGGCGAAGGGCGTGACCTCGAACGCCTCGGCGCCCGGGCGGGGGCGCTGCAGGGGTCGCCAGCCGTCGGTCGCCATCGCTGTCGATCGTAGGGGGGTCCCCCGCCGGGCCCTCCGCGCCGGCCCGCCGGCCGCGCTCAGCTGGCGTACTTGTAGCCGAGGCCGCGGATGGTGACGATGCGCTCCGGCTGGGCCGGGTCGGGCTCGACCTTGGCCCGCAGGCGCTTGACGTGGACGTCGAGGGTCTTCGTGTCGCCGACGTAGTCGGAGCCCCAGACCCGGTCGATCAGCTGCTCGCGCGTCATCACCCGCCCGGCGTTGGCGAGCCGCACGTGCAGCAGCTCGAACTCCTTCAGCGGCAGCGGCGTGAGCTGGCCGCGGATGTAGACCTCGTGCTTCTCCGGATCGAGCGCCACGTCGCCCACCTGCATGGCGTCGACGGTCAGGTCGTCGACCCGGTCGCCGGTACGCCTCATCACCGCGCGCATGCGGGCGACCAGCTCACGGATTCGGTACGGCTTGGTGACGTAGTCGTCGGCGCCGACCTCGAGGCCGACCACCGTGTCGATCTCAGACCCCTTGGCCGTCACCATGATGATCGGCACGCGGGAGCGCTTGCGCAGCTCGCGGCAGACGTCGATGCCGGAGATCTTGGGCAGCATCACGTCGAGGAGCACGACGTCGGGCTTGACGGCCTCGAACATCTCGATCGCGTCGGCGCCGTCGCGCGCCACCTGCACCCGGAAGCCTTCGCGCGCCAGTCCCACGTTCAGCGCCTCGATGAAGGACTCCTCGTCCTCGACGACGAGCACCGTTGCCTCTGCCACGACTGTTCAGCCCTCCTGATGGGTCATGCGATGGTGGTGGAGCGATCGGACGGGACGTCGAGTGGCAGGCAGAGGCGGAAGGTCGAGCCCTCGCCCTCCCGGCTCTCGACGGTGATGTCACCGCCGTGGTTGGAGGCCACATGGCGCACGATGGCGAGGCCCAGGCCGGTGCCGCCGGTGTCGCGGCTGCGGGCGCGGTCGACCCGGTAGAAGCGCTCGAAGATGCGCTCGAGGTCGCGCCGCGGGATGCCGATCCCGTCGTCCCCGACCACGAGCTTGGCGCTGGTGCCGTCGCACTCGGCGCCGACGCGCACCGTCGAGCCCGGCTGGCTGTACTTGATCGCGTTGTCGAGCAGGTTGAACACCGCCGAGGCCAGCTGGCGGCGGTCGCCGCGCACCTCGAGGCCGTGCGGCGGCTCGCGCAGGTCGAGGGTGATGCCACGGTGCTCGGCGGCGTTGGCCGCCCGCTCCACCGCCTCGGCCAGCACGAGGTGCACCGGCACGGGGTCGCGCAGCGTGCCCTCGCTGGCCTCGATGCGAGACAGCTCGAGCAGGTCGTCGATGGTGCG
>JBKHXT010000101.1:0-12788 GCA_046565885.1 Acidimicrobiia bacterium | reverse complement strand
CTTCAGCAGGCCGGCGCAGGCCTGGGCCATCTCGACCATCACGTCGGAGTCGAAGTGGCGCTGCTGGTCGTCGGGGTGCTCCCACTTCTGCACGATCACGAACCGGTCGGGCGTCGTGACCGACAGGCACAGGTCGACGTTGCGGCAGCCGTCCTGGCCGCGGGTGAGCACCACGTACTTGGACAGCACGCCGAGCAGCGCGTCGGCGTCGGTGGCGTCGAAGGACATGGTGACGATCGTCGTCTCCGGCTCCCGGTCCGCCTGCTCCTCCGACATCGCTGCCCCCTCCTCGATCCGTTTTCGGTCGCGTGACTTTTCGGTCCGGTCGACAGCGGACGGTAGTACCGTCGCCCCACCGCGATCGGCAGTAGGGGGCCCGACATGGCGGAGCGCAGCGGAGACGACGAGGACCTCGTCCGGCTCTACCTGCGCGACGTGGGCCGCCACCCGCTGCTCACCAAGGACGACGAGGTCCGCCTGGCGCAGCTCATCGAGGAGGGCGTCGCCGCCCGCGAGCGCCTCGCCGGCGCCGAGCGGCTGTCGCCGTCCGAGCAGGCGGCGCTGCGCCGTCGGGTCAAGCGGGGCCTGATGGCCCAGCGCCGCTTCGTCGAGTGCAACCTGCGCCTCGTCGTGTCGATCGCCAAGCGCTACCAGGCGTCGGGCCTGCCGCTGCTCGACCTCGTGCAGGAGGGGAACCTCGGCCTGATCCACGCGGTCGAGAAGTTCGACTGGCGCAAGGGCTTCAAGTTCTCGACCTACGCCACGTGGTGGATCCGCCAGGCCATCACCCGCGGCATCGCCAACACGGCGCGCACCATCCGCCTGCCCGTGCACGCCGGCGACCTGCTCATCCAGGTGCAGAAGGCCCGCGTCCGGATGGAGACCGGCCTCGGCCGACCGCCCACCGAGGCCGAGCTCGCCGCCGAGCTCTCGCTGCCCGCCGACAAGGTGCGCGAGGTCCTGCGCTTCGCCGTCGACACGATCTCGCTGTCCGAGCCGCTGCGCGAGGAGGGCGACGCCGAGCTGGGCGACGTCGTCGAGGACACGGCCACGCCCTCGCCGTTCGAGCAGGCGGCCGCCGCCGTGCTCCCCGTCGAGGTGGCCCGTCTGCTCGCCGAGCTCGACGTGCGCGAGCGCGAGGTGCTGCGCCTGCGCTACGGGCTCGACCGCGGCGAGCCCCGCACCCTCGAGGAGGTGGGCCAGGCGTTCGGCCTCACCCGCGAGCGGATCCGCCAGATCGAGGCCCGGGCGCTCAGCAAGCTGCGCCACCCGAGCACCGAGGCGGGCGTGCGCGACCTGCTCGCCGGCTAGACGGGGGACCGAGGCCCCCCGTCCGCGGCGGAGGTGGACGGGAATCGAACCCGCCGCACGGGGATCGCCCGTGCCGACCGCTTTGAAGGCGGCGGAGCCCACCAGGTGCTCGGACACCTCCGCCGGGAAACCTAGGCCAGCGGGCCCCGGCCCGGGGCGGCGGGCGCTGGGGGCGCCGGCGAGCGCACCACTACCGTCGTCGGCGATGGCGGTGACCGCGCAGACCACCGCGGCGCCGACCGAGCAGGCCGCGGCCCCGGCGCCCGGCCGGCGGATCCCGGCGCTCGACGGGCTGCGGGGGTTCGCGCTCGTCGGCATGCTGCTGTGGCACGCCGAGGTGACCTGGGTGCAGGGCGGCTTCGTCCGCATGACGATCTTCTTCGCGCTGTCGGGCTACCTGGCGGCGCGGTCGTGGGGCCGGATCCGGGAGCGCACCGGCGGGCGCGGCGGGTTCGCCACGTTCTGGTGGCGGCGGGCCCGGCGCCTGCTGCCGCTGTCGTACCTCGGCGTCGCCATCGCCGTGGCCGTCACCGCCGCCGTCGGGACCGCCGACATGCGCGAGCGCCTCGGCGGCGACGTGCTCTCGGTGCTCGCCTACGTGTCCAACCTGCGGTTCTGGCTGTCGGGGCAGGGCTACGGGGAGCTGTTCACCGAGCCGAGCCTGCTGCAGCACTACTGGACCCTGTCGATCGAGGAGCAGGCGTTCGCGCTGCTGCCCCTGCTGCTCGCCGGCGTGTCGCTGCTCGCCGGGCGGGGCCGCCTCCGGCGCCAGGCGGCGCTCGTCGGCGCCATCACCGTCGCCGCCGTCGGCCTGCCGCTGGTCGTGCACCACGACGCCGACGCCGTCTGGTACTCGAGCCCCATCCGCATCGGGGAGTTCTGCGGCGGGGTCGCGCTCGCGCTGTGGATGGGCGCCGGGCGGGAGGACCGCTTCGACCGGCGGCTCGTGCCCGTCGGGCTGGCGTCGCTGGCGGTCGTGGTGGGCGCCGTGCTGCTGGTCCCCCGGGACGCGGCGTGGCTGTCGCAGGGCGGCATGGGCCTGTTCCTCGTCCCGACCCTCGGCCTGCTCGCCGCCGCCGCCCGGGCCCAGGGGCCGGCGGCCTCCGCCCTGTCGTGGCGCCCGCTCGTGGCCATGGGCCGCTGGACGTTCTCCATCTACGTCGTGCACTGGCCGCTGTTCTTCGTGCTCGACCGGGCGCGCACCGGCCTCGGCGGCTGGGAGCTGGCCACGCTGCGGGTCGGCGCCGCCGTGGCGATCGGCGCCCTCCTCCACGTGCTGGTCGAGCGGCCCCTGATGGCGTCCGCGCACGTCGAGGACGTCGCCACCGGCCTGGCCGGCCCGGCCCGCCGGCGCCTCGCCCTCGATCGCCTGGCCCGGGCGTGGGTGCCGGCCGGGTGGTGGCGGACGCGCCCTGCCGGAGCGGCACTCGCCAGCGGCGCCGCCGCCCTCGCCGTCGTCGGCTTCCTGCCCTCGGGCGAGGACCCGTACCGATGGGAGCGGGTGGACGACCAGTCGGTGGCGTTCGCCGAGATGCGCATGTTCGAACCGGACGAGGGCGACGTCCGCGTCGCCGTCTTCGGCGGATCCACCGCCGTGCTGCTCGACGTCGGCGGCGAGGACTGGCTCCGGGCGTCCGACGACCTCGCCGTGGTGCCCGGCGTGTCCAAGCTCGGCTGCGGCTTCGTGCGCGAGGGGCGCCGGATCATCCGCTGGGACGACCAGACCTGGGAGCCCACGGTCGACCGCCCCGCCGCCGACTGCACGAACTGGCCCGAGACCTGGCCCTACGTCGCCCAGCTCGGCGAGGCCGACGTCGCCCTGGTCGTCATCGGCGCCTGGGACACCCTCGACTTCGAGCTGGACGGCATCGGGTCGACCCACGTGGGCGAGCCCGCGTTCGACCGGGTCCTCGACGAGCACCTGCAGCTGGCGCTCGACCGGTTCCGCACCGCCGGCGTCGAGCAGGTGCAGCTCGCCACCACGCCGGTCGTCGGCCCCGGCGCATCCGGGCGGGCCCGGGAGCTGCGGGGCCTCGGCGACGACCACGAGGCGCGGGTGGCCGCCTTCAACGACGTGCTCCGGCGCTTCGCCGACCGCCACGACGACGTCGCGGTCGTCGAGTACGGCGCCCACGTCGACGCCCTCGGCGACGAGCGCAGCGCCGAGTGGCTGCCCGACGGGGTGCACCCCACCGAGGAGGCGGCGGCGCGGCTGTGGGCGGACTTCCTCGGCGCCGCCGTGGTCGAGGCCTTCGCCGAGGGCTGAGCGGGCCTACCGTGCCGGCATGAAGAAGCTGATCCTGCTCGCCGCGCTCATCGTCCTGGCCAGGGTGGCCGCCAAGAAGGCGCAGCACGTCTGATCGCCGACGTCGCCACCTCGAGGCGCGACGACGGCACCGCCCGCCGCTGGCGCTCCTGCCACAGCCACCAGCCGAGGCCGGCGCCGCCGGCCAGCGCCGCCGTGGCCACCGTGCCCACGCCCACCGTCGTGGCCGAGGGGATCTGCACCCGCTCGCGCAGGCGCACCCGGTGCGAGAAGCGCACGACCTCCCACCCGGCCGTGCGCGCCAGGCGCAGCAGCTCGCGGTCGGGGTTGACGGCGATGGCGTGGCCCACCGCCGCCAGCATCGGCGCGTCGGTGGCCGAGTCGGAGTAGGCGTAGGACGCCGAGAGGTCGATGCCGTCGCGCTCGGCCAGCTCCTCGAGCACCCGCACCTTCTCGGGGCCGTAGCAGTAGCGCTCGACGTCGCCGGTGTAGCGGCCCTCCTCGTCGAGCACGGCCCGGGTGGCGATGGCCTCGTCGGCGCCGAGGTACTGGGCCAGCGGCGCCACGATCTCCTCGGGTGACGCGGAGACGATGAAGACCTTGCGCCCCGCCTCCCGGTGCATCGCCATGAGCTCGAGCGCCTCGTCGTAGACGATCGGGTCGATCACCTCGGTGAGCGTCTCGCGCACGATGGCCGAGATCCGCCGCTGCTCCCACCCGGTCGAGACCCGCAGGGCGGCGTCGCGCACGCGGGCCAGGCGCACCTCGTCGGCACCGAGGGTCAGGTAGATCAGCTGCGCCCACAGGGCGCGCAGCAGCAGCCGGCGCGACACCAGGCCCTCGCGACGCAGGGGGACGCCGAAGGCCACCATCGACGGTCGGGCGATGACCGTCTTGTAGAGGTCGAAGAAGGCGGCTTCCACCTCGCACGAGGATACGGAACCGGCGGCGACCGACCGGTTGCAGCCCCTCGGTCCCCTTGGTACGTTCTCGACCACTTCCACGCCGGCCGGACGCCGGCGTGCGGAGCACCGGCTTCCCCCGCCACCGACGCGCTGCCCGCCAGCGCCGCGAGGGATCCCGTGCTCACCGCCTACTGGGCCGCCAAGGGAGGCGCCGGCGCCACCGTGGCCGCCGCCGCCCACGCCGTGGCGTCCGCCGCCGCCCGCCCCACCGTCGCCGTCGACCTCGACGGCGACCTCGCCCACGCCCTCGGCGCCGAGGCCGCCGGGCGGCCCGGCGTGGCCGACTGGCTCGCCGCCGGCGCCGCCGTGCCCGCCGACGCGCTCGACCGGCTGCTCGTGCCGGTCGGCGACGACCTCCACCTCCTGCCCCGGGGCGCCGGGCCGCTGGCCGTCGACCGGGCCGCCGTCCTCGGCCGGCTGCTGGCCGACGCGCCGCGCGAGGTGGTGGTCGACGCCGGCACCCGCCCCGCCGCCGCGGCCGCCGCCGTGGTCCGCGAGGCGCACCGCAGCATCCTCGTCACCCGTGCCTGCTACCTGGCCCTGCGCCGGCTCGACGAGGTCGACCTCGCGCCCACCGAGGTGCTGCTGGTGGACGAGCCCCAGCGGTCCCTCGACGCCGGCGACGTCGAGCGGGCCGTCGGCGCCCCGGTGCGGGCGTCGGTCGAGCTCCACCCCCGCATCGCCCGCGCCGTCGACGCCGGGCTGCTGCGGGCCCGGCTGCCCCGGGCCCTCGGCCGGGCGGTCGGCGCGTGAGCGGGCCCACCGCCGACCTCGACCGGTCGGTGCACGAGGCCGCCCTCGCCCTCGGTCGGCCGCTGGTCGCCGGCGAGCTCGCCGACCTCGTCCGGGTTCGGGCGCCGCTGCTCGACGCCACGGCCACCGCCGCCGCCGTGCGCCGGGTCCAGGCCCGCATGCACGGGCTCGGCGTGCTCGACCCGCTCCTGGCCGACGACGCCGTCACCGACGTCCTCGTGAACGGCCCGGGCCCGGTGTGGGTCGAGCGCCGCGGCCGGGTGGAGCCGACCACCACGGTGCTCGACGCCGACGAGGTCCGCCACCTGGTCGAGCGGGTCGTCACCCCCCTCGGCCTGCGCGCCGACCGGCGCACGCCGCTGGTCGACGCCCGGCTGCCCGACGGCTCGAGGGTCCACGTGGCCATGCCGCCCCTCGCGGTCGACGGCCCGTACCTCACCATCCGCCGCTTCGCCGCCCGCACCCTGCCGGTCGGCGACTTCGCCGACGACGACGTCGCCGCGCTGCTCGTCGACGCCGTGCGCCGGCGGCGCAACGTCGTGGTGGTCGGCGGCACGGGCGCCGGCAAGACCACGCTGCTCAACGCCCTCTGCCAGCACCTCGACCCGGGCGAGCGGGTGGTCACGGTCGAGGACGCCGCCGAGCTGCGCCTGCCCGGCGACCACGTCGTCCGGCTCGAGGCGCGCACCGCCTCCCCCGACGGCGTCGACGCCGTCACCATCCGGGACCTGGTCCGCAACGCCCTGCGGATGCGGCCTGACCGCATCGTGGTCGGCGAGGTCCGGGGCGGCGAGGCCCTCGACATGCTCCAGGCGATGAACACGGGCCACGACGGCTCGCTGTCCACCTGCCACGCCAACGGCCCGGCCCAGGCGCTGCGCCGCCTGGAGACCATGGCCCTCACCGCCGGGGTCGACCTGCCGCTGCGGGCGGTGCGCGACCAGCTCTGCTCGGCCGTCGACCTGCTCGTGCAGGTGACCCGCCGCCCGGACGGCGCCCGCCGGATCGTCGCGGTCGACCGCGTCGTCGACGACCCCGACGCCCGCCAGCGGACGGTGCCGCTCCTGGACGCCGGACGCGTGCGGGAGGCGGCGTGACCGCCGCGCTCGTGGCGCTGGTGGTCGGCGCCGTGGCCGTGGGCGTCTGCGCCGGCGAGGCCCGGCGCCGCGCCGCCGCCTTCCACGTGCGTCGACGCCTGCCGCGCGCCCACGCCGCCGGCGCATCCCTGGCGGTGCCGGTTCCCGTGGCCGACGCCCTGCGACGAGCCGGGGTCGCCGATCCCCGGCGGGCCGTCGCCGCCTGGCTGGCCGCCGTCGCGCTGGCCGCCGTGCTGGCGGCGGTCGCCGCCGGCGGGCGCATCGTCCTCGCCCTGGCGGTGCTCGCCCCGCCCCTCGCCGTCCGCCTCGCCCACGGCCGGCTGGCCCGGCGCCGCACCGCCCAGCTGCCGGAGGCGCTCGACGCCGTGGCCGCCGGCCTGCGGGGCGGGCTCGGCCTCGCCGCCGCCGTCGGCGGCGCGTCGGTGGTGGGGCCGCCCCTCGGCCCCGAGCTCGCCGCCATCGGCCGGGAGGTCGCCGGCGGCCACGCGCTGGACGACGCGCTGCGCCGCTGGACCGACGCCGCCCCCGACCCGGCCACGACGCTGGCCGGCGCCGCCCTCGCCGTGGCGGCGACGGTGGGCGGGCCCGGCGCCCGGGCCGTCGACGGCGCCGCCGCCAGCCTGCGCGACCGCCTGGCCGCCGACGCCGAGGCCGACGGGCTGGCCACGCAGGCCACCGCCTCCGCCGCCGTGCTCACGCTGGCGCCCGTCGCCTTCGCCGTGCTGCTCACCTCGCTCGACCCGACGGCCGCCCGGTTCCTGCTCGGCTCGCCCGTCGGGTGGGCCTGCATCGCGTTCGGCCTCGCCCTCGACGCCGCGGGCGCCTGGTGGATGGCCGCGCTCGTGCGGAGGCACCGGTGACCGTCGCCGCCGCCCTCGGCGCCGTCGTCGCCGTGCTGCTCGTCGTCGGGCGGGCACCGGTGCCGGTCCGCGTCGCCGACCACCGCCGCACGACGGCCCCCGGCGCGCCCGGGCCGGCGCGCCGCACCGCCCTCCACCGGCTGGGTCGGGCCGTCCGCCGTCCCTTCGGTGCCCGGCCCGACGACCGCCTCGACCGGTGGGCGGGGGCGGCGCTGGTCGTGGCGGCGGGTGCGGTGGTGGTTGGCCCGGTCCCGGCGGGCGCCGCCCTCGGCGGCGCGCTCGTCGCCGGGCGCTGGCGCCGCCTGCGGCGCTCGCCCGCCGGTCCGTCGCCGGTCGCGGTCGGCCGCGACCTGCCCGACCTCGTCGACCTGCTCGCCCTGGCCGTCGGCGCCGGCCTGTCCGTGCCGGCCGCCGTCCCCGTGGTCGCCGCCCGGGCCCCGGCGTCGCTCCGCCCGGCGCTCTCCGACGCCGCCGACGCCCTCGCCGGCGGGCGGCCCAGCGACCACGTGCTGGCCGACCTCGGCCGCCGCTGGGGCGACCCGGCCCGGCCGCTCGTGCACGCGCTCGCCGACCACCTCCGCTACGGCACGCCGGTGCTCCCGGCCCTCGAGCGGGTTGCCGCCGAGGCCCGGGCGGCCCGCCGGCGGGCGTCCGAGGCCCGGGCCCGGCGCCTGCCCGTCCTGCTGCTGTTCCCGCTCGTGCTGTGCACCCTGCCCGCGTTCGGGCTGCTCACGGTCGCTCCGCTGCTGGCGGGCACGTTCGACTCCCTGCGCGGGGGTCACCTCGAGGCTCCGGCCTCCGTCGCTCCCTTCGAACAGGAGTCTCCATGAACCCCGTCCTCCTCGTGCTCCAGCTGCACGCCGTCACCGCCCTCGAGGCGGTGGGCGCCGGCGCCGGCGGCCTCGTCCGCCGGGCCCGGGCCGGGCGCGGCGCCCGCGGCCAGTCCACCGCCGAGTACGCGCTCGTGCTGCTCGGCGCCGCCACCGTGGCCATCGTCTTCCTCGCCTGGGCGGGCAAGACCAGCCGCATCGGCAAGCTCTTCGACGCCGTGCTCGACACGGTGATCGGGAAGGTGTGACCTCCGGGCCCCGCTCGATCCGGCCTGGCCGCGGTGCCCGCCACCGCGGCCAGGCCACGGTCGAGCTCGCCCTCGGGCTGCCGGTGGTCTGCCTCGGCGTCCTGCTCGTGCTCCAGCTGGCGCTCGTCGGCCGCGACGCCGTGCTCGTCCACCACGCCGCCCGCGAGGCCGCCCGGGCCGCCGCCGTCGAGCCCCGGCCGTCCGCGGCCCGCGCCGGCGCCCTCGCCGCCACCACCGCCCTCGACCCCCACCGCCTCGACGTGGCGCTGTCGCGCCGGGCCGGCCGGGTCACCGCCGAGGTCCGCTACCGGGCGGTCACGGGGCTGCCGCTCGTCGGCGCCCTCGTCCCCGATCCCGAGCTGGCGGCGGCGGTGACGATGCGGGAGGAGGGGTGGGAGCGCTGACCGCGCGTGGTTGATCCGGCACGATCCGGCGGGAACGGGCAGACTGGCCGCGACCGGCGGCAGCAGGAGTTCGGGCCGCGCGGGGCGAACCCTGGTGGAAGCCGACCCTGGGGACGGGGTCCGAACGGTGGGCGCAGCTCGCGCCCGGCGCGCAAGCGTGGAGGACGAGATGAACATTCGCCGCATGATGGGGATCGCTGCGCTCGGCGCCGCGGCCACGAGCCTGGCCCTCGTGCCCGGGGCCGGCGCCCAGACCCCGGAGACCTACGCCGGCACGTCGGCCGGCGAGGCCCTGCGGCTGTCGGTCTTCGGCCAGGAGCTCACGCTCGGCGCCACCCTCACCGAGGTCGACCAGAGCCCCAAGGCCAGCGCCTCCGGCTTCGGCGTCGCCACCCCGGCCTTCGAGGCCGGCGCCACCACCGCCACCGTCGAGGGCAGCGGCGAGCAGGGCTCCGCCGAGCCCACGTGCGAGGGGCCCATCGACCAGATCCCCGGGCTGAGCATCCTGCTCGCCTGCAGCTCGTCGCTCGCCAGCGTCGGCGCCGAGGGCCCGAGCGCCCAGGCCACCGGCACCGTCGGCGAGATCGTCGTCAACCCGGTCCAGCCCCTCCTCGAGACCCCGCTGTCCGAGGTCGTCGCCCCGGTCGAGGACGGCCTCGGCCAGCTCCTCGACGCCCTCGCCCCGATCACCGGCCCGGTCGACGAGGGCTCGGGCCTCAGCCTCGACAGCACCCTGCGCGAGCTCATCGCCAACCTCTTCGACGGCGCCGACCTCGTCGCCGTCACCGTCGGCGACACCACCTCGGGCACCACCACCACCGCCGGCGCCGTCACCTCCGAGTGCGTCGCCCAGGGCGCCCAGATCGACGTGCTCGGCTCCGAGGCCCTCGGCCTCGACCCGGTCATCTCCGTCATCGTCGGCACCGCCGGCACCAGCGTCGTCGCCGACCGCACCGGCGGCCAGCCCGTCGCCGAGGTGAACCCGGCCCTGGTCACCGTCCGCTCGCCGCTGCTGCCCGAGGGCGAGGTCAGCGTGCCCGTCGGCCAGAGCATCGAGATCCCGCTGCCCGAGCCCTTCGGCACGTCGGTCATCAGCGCCGCCGCCGGCACCACCGGCGTCGACGAGAACGGCCTGACCTTCGCCACCGCCAGCGCCGTCACCGTCGACCTGCTGAACGGCGAGGCCCTGCAGGGCGGCATCGAGCTCGAGCTCGCCGGCTGCACCTCGGCCGCCGCCGCAGCCGCCGCCGTGCCCGCCGCCCCGCCGGCCGAGCCGACGCTGCCCGCCACCGGCGGCGAGGGCCCGAGCACCGTCGCCCTCGCCTCCGTCGTCGCCCTGGCCGGTCTCGGCCTCGGCCTGCTCCGCCGCACCCGCACGGCCGCCTGACCGGCAGCCGCACCACCACCACGTCGCACCACCCCTCGAGCCGGCGCCGGGAGGCTCCGGCTCGGGGAGACCGTAGGGTCGTCACCTCGCCATGACCACCGCCGTCGCCGCTGCGCTCATCCTCTTGATCGGCACCGGGTGCGTGCTGCTCACGGCGCGCATCCAGCGCCAGCAGGAGGCGGCCGCCCCCGTGCCCGCCGCGCCCGTCCCGACGCCGGCCCCCGCCGGTCGGCCACCGGAGAACGCCGTCGAGCGGCTCGTCGTCGGCCTGCGGCGCCGGCGTGGCGCCCGGCTCGCCCTGTCGGTGCTGAGCATCGCCCTGCTGCTCGGCGCCGCCGGCATGGTCGGCTACCCCTTCTACACGAACCTCTACCAGGACCGGCTCCAGTCCCAGCTCGACCGCCAGCTGGCCAGCCCCGACCTGCGCCAGGCGTACGTGAACCGCCAGGTGGCCGAGGGCGACAGCCTGACCCGCATCAAGATCCCCGACATCGGGGTCGACACGGTGGTCGTCGAGGGCACGACCGCCAGCGCGCTGCGGGCCGGCGCCGGCCACTACCCGAGCACGCCGCTGCCGTGCGAGGTGGGCAACGTCGCCATCGCCGGGCACCGCACCACCTACGGGCGGCCGTTCCACGACCTCGACCGCCTCGAGGCCGGCGACCGCATCACCCTCGAGACGCCCATCGGGTCGTGCACCTACGAGGTCGAGCGCACCTGGATCACCGACCCGACCGACATCGGCGTGGTCGCCAACACGCCCGACCAGGCCCGCCTGACGCTGACGACCTGCCATCCCAAGGGGTCGGCCCGGCAGCGCCTCATCCTCAGCGCCACCATGGTGAGCGCCGAGTCCTTCGATGCCTGAGCCCGCCCTCCGGCGCCGGGTGCTCGACGCCGTGGCCGCGGTCGGCATCGCCACGGCCGTCCTCGCACCGGCGGCCGCCGCCCAGAGCGACGAGGTGCCCGACAGCGCCCCCGACCGCACCGACCCGTGGGCGGCCTCGACGTTCGACCCGCCCTTCGACGAGCCCGGCCACGTCGTCCGGGTCCAGCCCTTCGACGTCGCCGGCACGCTGCGGTACGAGAAGACCGGGCCGGCCGACCACATCGTCGAGGCCGAGGTGCGCATCGTGCCCGACCGCGGCCAGGACCTGCGGGACGGCTGCGAGCTGCCCACGCCCGCCGTCGTCGCCGGCCCCGGCCCCCAGCCCGAGCTCACCGCCGAGCTCGCCTTCCGTGCCGCCTTCGACGTCGCCTGCAACGGCCGCTACGTGCTCGAGGTCGAGGCGACGCTCGACGACCCCGACGCCCCCACCCACACCCTGAGCCAGCCCTTCGACGTCGGTGCGCTCCCGCCCGCGGTCACCGACCTGGTGGTCGACGTCGACGACGCCGAGCGCCGGGTCGTGGCCACGTTCACGCCGGTGCCCGACGACCAGCTCGACCCCGACGCCATCGGCTACGTGCTCGAGCGCAGCGCCGCCGGCGACGGCGGCTACGTCGACGCCGCCGCCATCGACGTCGACGACGAGCCCCGCCTCGTCGACGACCTCGCCGACGCCCCGGCCGGCAGCTACACGTACCGGGTCCGCTCGGTGCGGGCCGGTCCCGGCGAGCCGGAGCGGTCGAGCGTGCTCGACACCGAGACCGCCACCGTCACCGTCGGCGAGCCCGTCGACGCCCCGCCCTCGACCGAGGCGGGTGTCGCCACCCGGGGGCCCCGCCGCGGGAGCGTGTCGGTCCCCCGCCGGGGCACGACGCTGCCCCGCCGGGTCACCGTGACCACGCTCGACACCGGCTTCGAGGGCACGATCGACTACGGCGAGCTGCCGGAGGGCACCACGCCGCCGCCGGACGTCGAGATCCCCGGCGACGAGCCGCTGGCCGGCCAGTCGATCATCACCGAGGAGGGCGAGGGCACCGACCTCGCCGGACCGGTGGCGGGCGCCCTGGTCCTGCTCGGCTGGGCCGGCCACATCGCCTACCTCAACCGGCTCGCCAAGCAGCTCTCGCCGGGTCCCTGAGGTCGAGCCCGGCCAGGGCGGCCAGCAGGACCAGCGCCCCGTCCTTGTCGAGGGGCTCGTTGCCGTTGCCGCACTTGGGCGACTGCACGCACGACGGGCAGCCGGACCGGCAGCCGCAGGCGGCGATCACCTGCGCGGTGGCCTCGACGTGGCGCTCGGCCACCTCGTAGCCGAGCTCGGCGATCCCCGACCCACCCGGGTAGCCGTCGTAGATCACGATCGTCGGGGCGCCCGTGTCGGCGTGGCGGGCGGTGGAGATCCCGCCGACGTCCCAGCGGTCGCAGATGGCGAACAGCGGCAGCACGCCGATGGCGGCGTGCTCGGCGGCGTGGAGCACACCCGGCCAGGCGTCGGGCACCAGGCCGAGGCCGGCCAGCACCTCCTCGGGGATGACCCGCCACACGCCCCGGGTGCGCAGGGTCGACGGCGGCAGGTCGAGGCCCACCCGCTCGATCCGCTCCCCCGACATCGCGTCCTTGCGCTCGTAGCCGGTGACCCGGGTGGTGACCTCGATGGGCCCGAGGGCGAGGGTGACCGGGCCGACCTCGCGGGTGCGGTCGACGCCGCAGATCCGCAGGTCCATCCGGGTGATGGCCGTGGTGGACGTGGCGCCGTCGTCGGGCACGACGACGGCCCGCCC
>JBKHXT010000100.1:0-3785 GCA_046565885.1 Acidimicrobiia bacterium | reverse complement strand
TCGTGGTGCTCGAGGACGGGCTCGACGATGCGCCACTGCTGGTCGATGCCGTCCTCGCGGGCGAAGCGGCGGGCGTCGCCCTCCATCGCGTCCTCGAGCAGCCGCTGGTAGGCGCTGCGACGGCGGGGGTCGCGGCTGAAGGACATGTCGAGGTCGGCGCTCTCGGACACCAGCCCCTCGCCGGGCTGCTTCACCTGGAGCCCGAACGTCACCCCGGTGTCGCGGTTCAGGCGGAACCGGACGTGGTTCGGGTGCGGCACCCGGCTGGCGTCGGCGAAGAGCAGGCTCGGCGGTCGCTTCAGCTCGACGACCGCCTCGGTCTGGGTCACCGGCAGGCCCTTGCCCGTGCGGATGAGCCACGGCACCCCGGCCCAGCGCCACGAGTCGATCTCGAACCGGACGGCGGCGTAGGTCTCGGTGTCGCTGCCGCCCTGGACGCCGTCCTCGTCGACGTAGGCCCGGTACTGGCCCCGCACCAGCTGCTCAGGGCGGAACGACTCGACCTGGCGGAGCAGCTTGGCCTTCTCGTCGCGCAGCGACCGGGCGTCCGGGCCGGCCGGCGGCTCCATGGCGAGGAAGGCCACGACCTGGAGCAGGTGGTTCTGCACCACGTCCTTCATGGCGCCGACCGAGTCGTAGAACTTCCCGCGCCCCTCCACGCCGAACGCCTCGGCCATGGTGATCTGGACGGACGCGACGAAGTTGCGGTTCCAGAACGGCTCGAGGAGCGTGTTGGCGAACCGGAACACGAGCAGGTTCTCGACCTCCTCCTTGCCGAGGAAGTGGTCGATCCGGAAGACCCGATCCTCGGGGAAGGCCGAGTGCAGCACCTGGTCGAGCTCGGCCGCGGACGACCGGTCGCGACCGAAGGGCTTCTCGACGACCACCCGGCCGTGCTCGTGCAGGCCGACCCGGGCGATGCCCTCGACGACGTCGTCGAACATCGCCGGGGGGATGGCGAGGTAGAAGAGCGGCGCGCGGGGGTCGCCGGCCCGGCGCAGGGCGTCGGCCAGGGCGTCGAAGGTCGACGCCTCGCGGTAGTCGCCGCTGACGTAGCACGCCCGCGCGGTGAGCGAGTCGAGGGCGTCCTCGTCGGCACCCTCGACCTGCTCCGACACCGACTCGCGGATGCGCTCCCGCAGCTGGTCGTCGGTCCACTCGGACGAGCTGACGCCGACCACGGGCACGCCGTCGCCGAGGGACCCGTCGACCACCATCTGGTGCAGGGCGGGGAACAGCTTCTTGCGGGCCAGGTCGCCGGTGGCGCCGAACAGCACGACCGCATCGGAGCGCTGCTCCACCTCAGCCCTCCTGCGGGTGGTGCTTCACGACGGCGTGGCCGCCGAACTGCTCGCGCAGCGCCGCCACCGCCTTCATCGCCAGCGACTGCTCGTGCTGGGACTCGAACCGGGCGAACAGCGCGGCGGCGATGGCGGGCACCGGCACGCCGGTGTCGACCGCGGTCTGCACGGTCCAGCGGCCCTCGCCCGAGTCGGGGGCCACGTCGGCCAGGTCCTCGAGCCCCGGGTGGGCGTCGAGGCCGCGCACGAGCAGGTCGAGCAGCCACGAGCGCACGACCGAGCCCTCCTGCCAGCAGCGCAGCGCGGCCTCGACGTCGATGCCGAGGTGGTGGCGGGCCATGAGCTCGTAGCCCTCACCGAAGGCCTGCATCACCGCGTACTCGATGCCGTTGTGGACCATCTTGGTGAAGTGGCCGGCGCCGGAGGGCCCGACGTGGGCCAGGCCGCGCCCGGTCTCCTCGGCCTCGGGCGGGGCCAGCGCGACGAGGGCCGGCCAGACCTGGCGCACGTGCTCGTCCTCGCCCCCGACCATGAGGGCGTAGCCGTTCTCCCGGCCCCACACGCCGCCGGACACGCCGGCGTCGACGAAGCCGATGCCCCGCTCGGCGAGCAGCCCGGCGTGGACGAGCGAGTCGTCGAAGCGGGTGTTGCCCCCGTCGACGACGAGGTCGCCCGGCTCGAGCAGCTCGGCCAGCGCCTGCACGGTGTCGTCGGTGGGGGCGCCGGCGGGCACCATCACCCAGGCGGTGCGGGGTGGGGCCAGGGTCGCCACCAGGTCCTCGAGCGAGGCGACGTCGGTCGCCTCGCTGACCGGGTCGAAGCCGACGACGTCGTGGCCGGCGGCCCGCAGGCGCTCGGCCATGTTGCCGCCCATCCGCCCCAGGCCGATCATCCCGAGCTGCACGTGCGCCCTCCTCACCTCGGTGGCTCGCCTCGTCGACGGCGCCCTTCCTAGCGGCCCACGTTGGTTTTCGCGCCCCGACCCGCCATGGTGGTCGATGGAGTCGTCCGTCCCCGTGCCAGGAGATCACCGTGTCGCCAGCCGCTTCGTCCGCCGTGCAGTCGCCCTTCAAGAAGGGTGATGCGGTCATCTACCCCCAGCACGGCGCCGGCCGGGTGGTGTCGGTCGAGAAGCGCACCGTGGGCGAGGTCGAGCGCCAGTACCTGGTCATCGACCTCGAGCTGCAGGATCTCAAGGTGTGGGTCCCCGTCGACGAGGCCGAGCAGGTCGGCGTCCGGGAGCCCACACCCAAGGACGAGCTCGACGACCTGTTCGAGCTGCTGTCCGACCACGACGTGCGCATCCCCTCCAACTTCTCGCGCCGCATGAAGAACAACCAGAGCCGCATGAACGACGGCGACGTGTGGCAGCTGGCCGAGGTCGTGCGGAACCTGGCCATCCGGCGCTCCAAGAAGCACCTCTCCCCGTCGGAGAAGACGCTCTACGCCCACGCCCGCAACCTGCTCATCGCCGAGGTCGCCCTGTCGATGGGCGCCAGCCACGAGAAGGCCGAGGCAGCCATCGACCAGCACCTGCCCGAGCCCGGCTCGGACGAGTAGCCCCTCGGCTCAGGCCGAGGCGGCCGCCGCCTCGGCGGCCCGGCGCACGATCTCGTCGACGACCTCGTCGGTGTGGGCGAGGCCGGGGAACAGCACCTCGTACGCGCCCGGCGCCATGGCCACGCCGCGCTCGAGCGCGGCGTGGAAGAAGCGGCGGTAGCGGTCGACGTCGGTGGTCTTGGCCTCGTCGTAGGTGCGCGGCGCCGTCGGGCCGAGGTGGATGCCCACCAGCGTGGAGACCCGGGGGATGACGGCGTCGATGCCGGCGTCGGCGAAGGCCTTGGTGAGCCCGTCGGCGAGGCGGGTGGCGCTCGCCTCCAGCCGCTCGTAGGCGGCGGCGTCGAGCAGCTCGAGCGCGGCCCGGCCGGCGGCCGTGGCGAGCGGGTTGCCCGACAGCGTGCCGGCCTGGAAGACCGGCCCGTCCGGCGCCATCTGGTCCATGAGGTCGGCCCGGCCGCCGAAGGCGCCGATGTTGAGGCCGCCGCCGATGACCTTCCCGAAGCAGGTCAGGTCGGCGGCGACGCCGTAGAGCTCCTGGGCGCCGCCCCGGGCGACGCGGAAGCCGGTGATCACCTCGTCGAAGATCAGCAGGGCGCCGACCCGGTCGCACTCGTCGCGCAGGCCCTGCAGGAAGCCCTCGTCGGGCGGGATCAGGCCCATGTTGGCGGCGGCCGGCTCGAGGATGACGGCGGCGACGGCGTCGTCGAGGGTCGGCACCTCGTTGAACGGCACGACGACGGTGTCGGCGACGGTGGCCTCGGTGACGCCGACGCTCTCCGGGAGGGAGAACACGGCGAGGGCCGAGCCCGACTGGGCGAGCAGGGCGTCGCCGTGGCCGTGGTAGTTCCCGGCGAACTTCACGACCTTGGTCCGGCCGGTGGCGCCGCGGGCGAGGCGGATGGCGCTCATCGTCGCCTCGGTGCC
>JBKHXT010000099.1:0-14562 GCA_046565885.1 Acidimicrobiia bacterium | reverse complement strand
CGGACCTTGCAGACGAACTCGTTCACCGTCTTCGGCGCCAGCTGCGGGTCGAGTTCGGCGACGATGGTGCCCTTGTCGGAGTCGATGGTGACCTCGTAGATGGTGTCGAGGTCGATCTGCATGTCGTAGGGCCTGGCCATCCGGCCACCCTACCGACGGCCGTCGGCGCTCCCGTCCGCCCGCCCGTCCGCCGCTCCGTCCGCCCGTCCGTCGAGCGACGACACGCCGTCCCAGATCACCCGGGTCAGCAGCTCGGCGAGGCCGTCGGTGTCGACGTCGTCGTTCTCGAGGGTGTGCAGCGCCGCCGCCTCGAGCATGCCGATCACGCCCCGGACCAACAGCCGGGCCTCGGGCGTGTCGGTGATGGAGGCGGCGATGCGGTCGGTGCGGGCCTGGATCGCCTCGCGCACCGCGGGGTGGCGCGACGACGACGCCGAGGCGATGACCTGCCACGAGCGGCGGTGGCGCCAGGCGAAGCCGAGGTAGGCGGACACGGCCCGGGACAGGCGCTCGCGGTCGGAGCCGAGCGACTCGAGGGCGCCGTCGATCTCCGCGTCGAGCAGCTCGAGCTCGTGGTTGTAGGCGGCGGCGAACAGGCTTCCCCGGTCGCCGAAGTAGGAGTAGACGAGGCTGCGGGAGACGCCGGCCTCGTCGGCGATCAGCTCGAAGGAGACCTCGCTCGGGTCGTGCTCGGCGAACACCCGCGCCGCCGCCTCGGCGATCTGTCGCCGCCGGACCGCCGGGTCGAGCCGGGTCCTCGATCTGTTCTGCGCTTCTGTCACGACGGCCCCGCTCCCCCCTTCAGGCCGCTTGCTCACGAGTGGGAGCCGACCTCCACCGGGGTCGCTCCCATGGGCGGCGCCTGCTCCCCGACGAGCGGGAAGTGGCAGGCCACGTAGTGGTCGGGAGCGATCGGCCGCACGATCGGCTCCTCCTTCTCGCAGCGCTCGCCGGCTCGAGGGCACCGCGTGCGGAACCGGCACCCGGAGGGGGGATCGAGGGGCGAGGGCAGGTCGCCCGGCAGGGCCACGGTCTCGGGGACCACGGTCGGGTCGGGCAGCGGGATCGCCGACAGCAGGGCCGCCGTGTACGGGTGCGACGGGCGGTGGTACAGCTCGTCCGGTGAGGCGATCTCGCAGACCTTGCCGAGGTACATCACTGCGACGCGGTCGGAGACGTTCTTGACCACCGCCAGATCGTGGGCGATGAAGATCAGCGTCAGCCCGTAGCGCTCCTTCATGTCCTCGAGCAGGTTCAGGATCTGAGCCTGGACCGACACGTCGAGGGCGGAGACCGGCTCGTCGCAGATGATGACCTCGGGGTCGAGGACGAGGGCGCGGGCGATGCAGATGCGCTGGCACTGGCCGCCGGAGAACTCGTGGCGGCGCTTGGGCCGGGCGATCTCGGGGTCGAGGCCGACGTCGAGGAGGACCTGGTCGACGGCCCGCTCGGCGCCGTCGCCCTTGCCCCAGATCTCGAGCGGCTCCGCGACCACGTCGCCGATCGGCCGACGCGGGTTGATGGAGGACACCGGGTCCTGGAAGATCATCTGCAGGTCCTGGCGCAGCTCGCGCAGCTTGCGCCCGGACAAGGACGAGATCTGCTCGCCCTGGAACGTCACCGTCCCGTCGGCGATGGGCACGAGGCGCATGATCGCCTTGCCGGTCGTCGACTTGCCGCAGCCGGACTCGCCCACGATGCCGAGGGTCTCGCCCTTGGCCACGTCGAAGCTGATGCCGCTCACCGCGTGGACCTTGCGGCCCCGTCCCGCGGGGAACTCGACGACGAGGCCTTCGACCCGCAAGACGATGTCCTCGCGGTCGTCGCGGAGGTGTGCGGTACCGGAACCGGCCATCAGGCGGTGCTCCCTGCGGGCTGGGTGAGGGAGACCTCGGTCTCGTCGTGCGCCGGCGTGTAGCCCCGCGCCTGGTTGCGGGCCAGCGCCTCGGCGCCGGCCTCCGTGCCCACCGGGAAGTGGCAGGCGAAGACGTGGCCGGGGTCGCCGGCGGACTGCAGCTCGGGCTCCTCCTCGAGGCAGCGCTCCTGCGCGTACCGGCAACGTGGCGCGAAGTTGCAGCCCCTCGGAGGGTTGGCGAGGTCCGGCGGGCGGCCGGGGATCGAGGCCAGCCTCGTGTGGCTCGTGTACTCCAGCTTCGGGATCGACTCGAGCAGCGCCTCCGTGTACGGCATGCGCATATTGGCGAACAGCGCCTTGGCCGAGGCCTTCTCGACGATCTTGCCGGCGTACATCACCGCGATGTCGTGGGCGCGGCCGGCGACGACACCGAGGTCGTGGGTGACGAGCACCATCGCCATGAACCGCTCGCGCTGTTGGGCGTCGAGCAGGTCCAGGATCTGCGCCTGCACGGTGACGTCGAGGGCCGTGGTCGGCTCGTCGGCGAACAGCAGCTTGGGGCCGCAGGCAAGGGCGATGGCGATGACCACCCGCTGGCGCATGCCGCCGGAGAGCTGGTGCGGGTACTCCTTCACCCGGCGGGCCGGCTCGGGGATGCCGACCGACTGCAGCAGCGACACCGCCAGCTGGTTGGCCTCGTCCTTGGGCATGTCGAGGTGGAAGCGGAGGGACTCGGTGATCTGCTTGCCGATCTTCATGACCGGGTTCAGCGACGTCATCGGGTCCTGGAAGATCATGGCCATCTCCGGACCCCAGACGTGGCGCATCTCGGCCTGGGAGTAGTCGGAGATGTCCGTGCCGTCGTAGCGGATGGTGCCGGTGCGCTCGACGTTGCTGCGGGGGAGCAACCCCATGATCGACCGCGACAAGACGGTCTTTCCCGACCCAGACTCGCCCACGATCCCGAGCGTGCGACCCCGCTCGAGCGTGAACGACACCCCGTCGACGGCGCGCACCCGGCCCCTCGGGGTCCGGAAGTGCGTGCGCAGGTCCTCGACCTCGAGCAGCGGTGCGTCAGCGGGACGCTCGGTGGCGATGATCCGGCGTGCCATCTACAGCGCCCCTTCCCGGACGGTGAACTTCGACTGCAGGACGTCGCCGATGTAGTTGAGGGCGAGGATCGTCAGGAACATCACGCCGGCGGGGAACAGCGCCCAGTGGGGGCTGCCTTCCAGCTCCGCCCGGCCCTCGGCGATGAGCTTGCCCCACGTGGGAGCGGGCGACGACACGGACAGGCCCAGGAAGGCGAGCGCACCCTCGGCCACGATCACGATCGCGATGACCGTGAGCGCGAACGCCGCCATCGGAGGGATGACGTTCGGGAGGACCTCTCGCACGATGATCCGCCGTCGGGTGGCGCCCAACGTCTCGGCGGCGGTCACGAACTCCCGCTCGGCCACGCTGAGCGTCGCACCGCGGGTGATCCGAGCGAGCGGCGCCACGGACAGCAGCGAGAGCGCCAGGATGACGACCGGGAGGTTGGCGTCGCCCTCGGTGATGATGCCGATCAGCGCGAGCGCCAGCACCAGGGCCGGGAAGGCCAGGAAGACGTCGATGACCGCGGAGATCACCCGGTCGACCTTCCCGCGGAAGAACCCGGCGACCAGGCCGATGGCCCCGCCGGCGGTGAAGCCGGCGAGCACCACGGTGACCCCGATGAGCAGCGAGGTGCGGGCGCCGTTCACCACCTGGCTGAACAGGTCGTCGCCGTTCTTGTTCACGCCGAACCAGTGGTCGGCGGAGGGTCCGGCGAGCGGCTCCACCGAGAAGTCGGGGAAGGCTCCGGGCTCCTCGACGAAGGGAAGCCACGGCGCGGTCACGGCCAGGAGGACGAGGACGCCGACCCAGACGACGCTCAGCCAGAAGCCGATGCCCAGGCGCTTGCCGGGCGCGCGATCGTCATCGGCGGGCTCGGCGGCGCGGGGAAGGATCGCCTGCTCGGCATCGGCGTGCTGCAGGTCGCCCGCCGGTCCGACCTCGTCGGGCTCCCCGCTTCGTTGATCGGCACGCAGGTCAGGCACGGCGGATCCTTGGGTCGAGTGCGGCGTACAGGAGGTCGACGAGGAAGTTGATGACGACGAAGCCGAAGGCGATCACGGCGACGACCGCCTGGATGACGAAAACGTCGTCCTGGAAGATCGCCCGCACCACGAGCGTCCCCATCCCCGGCATCGCGAAGATCTGCTCGATGATCACCGTCCCGCCGATGAGGGCGCCGGTGCTGAGACCCACCGACGTGACCATCGACAGGCTCGACGGGCGCAAGGCGTGGCGGAACAGGATCCGGCGCGTGCTGAGGCCCTTGGCCTTGGCCATGCCGATGAAGTCCTCCTGCAGCGTGGCGATCATGTCCGTGCGCAGCAGGCGCATGTAGACGGCCACCTGCGGCAAGGCCAGGGCCAGCGCCGGAAGGAAGTAGCTGCGCAGGTCGAGCGGTGACAGGTCCGAGTCGACGATGCCGGGGAAGACGTCGAAGGTGGAGGCGAACAGGAACACCAGCACGATGGCGAGCACGTAGTTCGGCACCGCGAGGAGGCCGATGGCGGTGGTGGACAGACCTCGGTCGAGTCGGGAGTTGGCCCTCCACGCCGCGAGCACCCCGGCCGGCACGGCCAGCGCGATGGCGAAGAGCTGGGCGTACCCGACGAGGGCCAGCGTGCGCACGAGCGGCTCCTTCAGGAGGTCCCAGACCGGGCGCCCCCGGACGTAGGACTGCCCGAAGTCGCCGGTCAGGGCGTCGCCGGCCCACTTCAGGTAGCGCACCGGGAGCGGGTCGTCGATGTTGAGGCCTTCCTCGACCTCGGCCCGGCGCACCTCGGAGCCGGACTCGATCTGCAGGATGGACTCCACCACGGCGTCGTCGCCGTCGGCCAGGAATGTGAGCGAGTAGACGAAGAACGTGGCGGCGACGAGGACGACGACGAGCTGCGCCGCCCGCACGGCGATGAACCTCACGTCTGCGCTCCCTGTTCCTGGCCGGCGACGACCGACATCACATCAACCGCAGGTGCCGTCGGCGCACCACAGGTTCACGATGCCGTGGGCGCCGCCGAAGCCGTTGAAGTTGAGCACCTTCGAGCCGTCCGGAGCGGTCCACGAGGCGAGCCCGTTGACGTAGGGCTGCTTGGCCCATCCCCACACCGTCTCGCTGGTCCACAGGTTCCACACCTGCTCGCCGAAGCGCCGGCTGATGTTCTCGGCCTCTTCCTTCACGACCTCCATGTCGGGGGTCTCCCGGATGCGGTCGAGCGAGGCGTCGATCTCGGGGTCGCGGATGCGGCCGAAGTTCAGGGCCAGTCCGGGGTCGCCCCCGTCGGGGCACGTGTCGCGGATGCCGCAGTCGGCGGCCTCGCTGTGCCACCAGTAGCGCTGGCCGTCGGGGTTGTAGCCGCCGTGGTTGCGCCAGCCGAAGGCCTCGAAGTCGCCCTGCAACGCCGTGACGATGAACCGGCTCTGCTCGATCTGGGCGATCTCGGTCTCGAAGCCCACGGCGTCCCAGAACTGCTTGAGCAGCTCGGCGGTGCCCAGCGAGGCGGGATCGGAGGTGGTCGTGTAACTGATCGGAACCGGACCGTCGATGCCCTCGTCGGCCTTGTACTCCTCGACCAGCTCGCGGGCCTTCTCCTGGTCGAACTCCGGGTAGCCGGTGTCCTCGAGCTCACCCAGCTGCCCGTCTCCGAAGGGACCGTTGGCCGGTTCCGCAATGCCGCCACCGCGCCGCTCGATCAGAACCTCGCGGTCGAGGGCGTGGGCCAGGGCCCGCCGGATCCGGACGTCCTGGATCGCCGAGTCGGGGTTGGCGTTGTTGAGCAGGATGTAGCTCGCCTCGCCGTACATGGTGTCCTCGGTGAGCTCGATGCCGTCGTCCTCCCGGAACTGGGCGATCGTGTCACCGCTGCTGGTGTGGGTCATGTCGAGCTCGCCGTTGAGCAGCGCCGTCCGTCGGGCCTGCGTGTCGGCCACGACCCGCATCTCCACCGCGTCCAGGTGAGGCAGTCCCTCGTCGGCCCGCCAGTACGTCGGGTTGCGCGTGGCGACGAAGCTGCCGCCCGGCTGGTAGCTCTCGAACACGAACGGGCCGGTGCCGACCGGCTGGTCGGGCTGCGCCGTGCCGGCGGCCACCGCCGCCAGCCACGTCGGGCTGGCGATGTAGCCGACCTGCCCGGTGAGGTAACCGGGGAAGTGCGCCCAGGGGCGATCCATCTTCACCACGGCGGCGTCGCCGACCACCTCGACGGAGGCCACGTCTGCCAGCGCCTTGCCGGTGAGGAAGCTGGTCAGGTGCCCGTCGAGGTTGGCCTTGATGGCGGCGGCGTCGAACGGCGTCCCGTCGTGGAAGAGGATGCCCGCACGCGGCGTGAGGGTCCACTCGGTGTAGTCCTCGTTCGGCTCGAAGGACTCGAGGAGGTTCGGCACGACGACGGGATCACCCTCGGGACCTTCCACCCAAAGGGCCATGCTGTCGAAGACGGTGCGCATGATCATGTGGCACGAGATGTCGCACACCACGTTCTGCGGGGTCCACGGCGACGCCACGTCGGCTTCCACCGCGTAGACCAGTCGGCCGCCTTGCACCGGCTCGCCCTCGTCCACCGGCTCGGTGGTGGAGGTGGACTCCTCGCCGCTGCCCTCACCCTCCGGTGCGGCGTCGCCGTCGTCGTCGTTGCCGCCGCAGGCCGCGGCGACCATGGCCAGCCCGAGGAGCAGGGCGAGCAACCGGTACCACCGGCGCGTCGGAGTGCTGCTGATCACGTTTCCCCCTTGGTAGGTGGCGCCGGGTCGGTCCCGAACACCGTCTGAGCGACCGCCGTGGGTGGCGCCGGTCACGGCTGCGGCACGCTACGAGCCGTGTTGTCAGTCTGTCAATAGCGGGCCGCCACCCGAGCGGCACAGGGAGCCGTCGTGGTGACGACGTGACGATAGGCATACCTCGGGGCGCGCGTGCGTGCACGCTTGGACGACGTCATGCAGTCGTCACGTGCGACGCGTGTCACACCGGGACGATCCGGACGAAGCGCGCTGGCACGCGCGCCGCGTGCGCCGGTGGACGCACGCACCGCGCGACCGGTGGGTCATTCGGCTCGTTGCCCTCCAGATCCGCGGACCGGCGTCCGATGACCCCTGCGACAGGCACCAGGGGAGGAGCGACATGGGCATCGACGAGTTCGAGCGGTGGTGGCGGGTGCGGGAGCGCGCCGACATCGTCCGGATGATCGCCGCCCTCGACCACGACCCCGACGACGGCGGCTCCGACGTCTGCCACGCCCGCGCCTGCGCCGAGCTCGAGGTGGTGCTGAAGCGCTCGGGGCGCCACCGCCTCGGGTGGCGGGCCGCGCACCGCCTCCGGGTCGCCGCCATCGACGCCTGCCGGCGCACCGGGGTGCTCGACCACGACCGCGACGGCGCCGTCCGCCTCGCCCGCGCCGCCGGCGAGGCCGCTCGGGCGATGGTGTGCGACCGGCACGTCGCCTGCCTCGACGAGGTGCTCGCCCCGTTCCGCTCCGAGCTCCCCCTCGAGCTCGCCGGCTGACGGGCGCCGCGGCCGGCGGCCCGGTGCGCCAGGCTGGGGCCATGGCCGACGCCCTGCGCGAGCCCGTCGACGTCGTCGTGATCGGTGCCGGCCCCAACGGGCTGGCCGCGGCGATCGAGGTGGCCCGAGCCGGCTGCTCGGTGCTCGTGCTCGAAGCGGGCGACACCGTCGGCGGCGGCACCCGCAGCGCCGAGCTGACCGGGCCGGGCTTCGTCCACGACGTCTGCTCGGCGATCCACCCGCTCGCCGCCGGGTCGCCGTTCTTCGCCGGCGTGCCCCTCGCCGAGCACGGGTGCGAGCTGGTGCACCCCGAGCTGCCGCTGGTGCACCCCGTCGACGGCGGGGGTGCCGGCGTGCTGCACCGGTCCCTCGATGCCACGGCGGCGGAGGCAGGCGTCGACGGGCCGGCCTGGCGGCGCCTGTACGGCCCGATCGTCGAGCGCTGGGACGACATCGACGACCAGGTGCTCGGCCCGGTCCTGCGGGTGCCGCGCCACCCGATCTCGATGGCCCGCTTCGGCGTCCACGCCGTGCGCAGCGCCGGGTCGGTGGCCGGGCGGTTCCGCACCGACGAGGTGCGCGGCATGTTCGCCGGCCTCGCCGCCCACTCGTTCCTCCCGCTCGAGCACCGCCTCACCGCCTCCTTCGGGCTGCTGCTCGGCGGGCTGGCCCACGTCCACGGCTGGCCGGTGGTGCGTGGCGGCTCGCAGCGGCTCGCCGATGCGCTGGCCTCCTACCTCGTCGCCCTCGGCGGCACCGTCGTCACCGGGCACCGGGTGACGTCGCTCGACGAGCTGCCGCCCCACCGGGCCGTGCTCGTCGACGTGACCCCGTCGCAGCTCGTCGCCCTGGCCGGCGACCGCCTCTCCTCGCGGGGACGGCGGCGCTACCGCCGCTTCCGGCACGGCCCGGGGGCGTGCAAGGTCGACTTCGCCCTGTCCGGACCGGTGCCGTGGGAGAACGAGGCGGCGCGCCGGGCCGGGTGCCTGCACCTCGGCGGCACGTTCGAGGAGGTCGCGGCCGCCGAGCGCGAGGTCGCCGCCGGCGGGCACCCGGAGCGGCCCTTCGTGCTCGTCGGCCAGCAGAGCCTCGTCGACGACACCCGCGCGCCCGAGGGGCAGCACACCCTGTGGACCTACGCGCACGTGCCGAACGGCTCGACGCTCGACGTCTCGGCGCAGATCACCGCCCAGATCGAGCGCTTCGCGCCCGGCTTCCGCGACCTGGTGCTCGACGCCCACGTGATGACCGCCGCCGACCTCGAGGCCTACAACCCCAGCTACGTCGGCGGCGACATCGGCGGCGGCGGCCACGGCGGCCTGCAGCTCGTGCTGCGCCCCGTCGCCTCGCTCGACCCGTACGCCACGCCCCTCGACGGCGTCTTCCTGTGCTCGGCGTCCACCCCGCCGGGCGGCGGGGTGCACGGCATGTGCGGCGCCCGGGCGGCCCGCTCGGCCCTGCGCTCGCTCGGCGTGCCGTCGCCGTGAGCCACACTGGCGCCGCACGCACCGCCCACCTCCAGGAGCACTGATGAGCGATCGGGTCCGCATCGACGTCGCCGACGGCGTCGCCCACGTCCGACTCAACCGGCCGGACAAGGTGAACGCCCTCGACGGCGCCATGTTCGCCGCCATCGCCGAGGCCGGGGAGACGGTCGGCGCCGACCCGTCGGTGCGCGCCGTGGTGCTCTCGGGGGAGGGCCGCGGCTTCTGCGCCGGGCTCGACTTCGGCTCGTTCCAGGCCATGGCGTCCGGTCCGTCCGAGTCCTCCGGCGACGGCGGTGGCGGTGGCGGTGGCGGGAACATGGGCGCCATCGGCGAGACCAGCGGGCGCATCACCCACCTCGGCCAGCAGGTCGCCCACGTGTGGCAGGAGGTGCCGGTCCCGGTGATCGCGGCCGTCCACGGCGTGGCGCTCGGTGGCGGCTGCCAGATCGCGCTCGGCGCCGACCTGCGCATCGTGGCGCCGGACGTGCGCATGAGCGTGCTCGAGATCAAGTGGGGCCTCATCCCCGACATGACCGGCACGTGGATGCTGCCTCGCCTCGTCGGCCTCGATGTGGCCAAGGAGCTCACCTTCACCGGCCGCATGGTGGGCGGTGAGGAGGCCGTGCGCCTCGGCCTCGCCACCCGGGTCGCCGACGACCCCGTCGCCGCCGCCCAGGAGCTCGCCGCCGAGATCGCGTCGAAGAGCCCCGACGCCGTCCGCGCCGCCAAGCGCCTCCTCAACCAGTCCGGGCAGGTGCCGATCGCCGACCAGCTCGCCGCCGAGCGAGCCGAGATCGGCGCCCTGATCGGCAGCCCCAACCAGGTCGAGGCCGTGATGGCCGGCTTCGAGAAGCGCGACCCGGTCTTCCGCGACGCCGGCAGCTGACGGCTACCAGGTCGCCGTCGCCCCCGTGAGCGCACGGGGGTCGGCGGCGCCGGCGAGCGTGCCGTCGGCGCGCCGCTCGATCAGGTGGGCGTGCCCGTACCCCGAGTTCCACGGGTCCTGGACCTCGACCTGGTGGCCGCGCGCCCGCAGCCCTTCGACCCACGGCTCCGGCACGCCGCGCTCCACGCCGACGAGGGCCGGGCCGCCGTCGGCCCACGTCTGGAAGCCGCCGTCGCCGAGGCGCCAGCGGGCGGCGCCGACGGCTCGAGCCGGGTCCTGGTCGGCGAGCAGCGTGCGGGCGAGCAGCTGCAGCACCACCTGGGGCTGGGTGTCGCCACCCATCGTGCCGAGCACCGACCGCAGTGACCCGTCGGCGCGCTGCACGAGCGCCGGGGCCAGGGTGTGGGGTGGGCGGCGACCCGGGGCGTACTCCGCGGGGTGGCCCGGTTCGAGCGAGAAGCCGATGCCCCGGTTGTGCAGGAAGATGCCCACCTCCGGCACGGCCAGGTGGGCGCCCCAGCCGCGCGCGTTCGACTGGATGAGCGACACCGCCTGACCGTCGCCGTCGGCGGTGCAGAGGTAGATGGTGTCGCCGCTGCCGGCCGGCGCCGGCGGCGCGGTGCGCCGCTCGGGGTCGAGGCGCTCGGCCCGGGGTGCGAGCCGCTCGTCCGCCAGGAGCGCGTCGCCGTCGGCACCGTCGTGGAGGACGTCGAGGCGGTCGTGGCCGGCGAGCCGGGCGGCCTCGACGAGCAGGTGCGCCCACCGGTCGCTGTCCGGGTGGGGTGCCGCCCCCGGCTCGAAGCCGGCCAGCTCGGCGACGCGGGCGGCGGCGAGGGTGAGGTAGCCCTGGCTCGTCGGCGGGACGGTCCAGGCCCGGTGGCCCCACACGTCGACGCCGAGCGGGGCCCGCCACCCGGCCTGCTCGCGGGCGAGGTCGTCGGCGTCGTAGAGGCCGGCGCCGAGGCGGCGCAGGCCCTCGCCGAACTCGCCCTCGTAGAAGGCGGCCCGACCGTCGGCGCCGATCGCGGCCAGCGTGCGGGCGACCCCCGGTCGGCGGATCACGGTCCCGACCTCGACCGGCTGGCGGGTGTAGTCGTCGGCGCCCTCGACGTGGGCGATGACCGGGACCATGAAGGCCAGCAGGGGAGAGGCGGGGAAGCCCTCCTCCGCTAGCACCCGGGCGGGCTCGAGGACGTCGGCCAGCGGCAGCCGGCCGAACCGCTCGTGCAGCGCCACCCAGCCGTCGACGCACCCGGGCACGGTCACGGCCCGCACGTCCTCGTCCATCGGCATGCGGGCGTGGCCCTCCGAGCGGAGCTGCTCGGCGTCGGCGCCGGAGCCGGCCCGGCCGCTGGCGTCGAGGCAGGCGGGAGGCTCGCCGTCGGCGTGGTGGACGAGGGCGAACAGGTCGCCGCCCATGCCGCACATGTGCTGCGTGGTCACGGTGAGCGCCGCGCTGGTGGCGACGGCGGCGTCGACGGCGCTGCCGCCGGCGCGCAGCACGGCGATGCCGGCGCCCGACGCGAGGTGGTCGACGCTGCAGACCATGCCCTTGCGGGCGTGGAGCGTGTGGAAGGGCACGAGCGGGGCGGGCACGCCGGCGGAACGTACCGGGCACACTCGTCCCGTGGCCCTCTCCCCGTCGACGCTGCGCGCGCTTCGGTCCGTCGTCGGCGACGCCCACGTCGTGGAAGACCCCGAGGTCGTCGCTCCCCACGTCGTGGACTGGACCGGGGCCTTCGTCGGGTCGTCACCGGCGGTGGTCCGCCCGGGCACGACGGCCGAGGTCGCCGAGGTGGTCCGCCTCTGCCGCCGCGAGCAGGTCGCGCTCGTGCCCCAGGGCGGCAACACCGGTCTCGTCGGCGGCAGCGTGCCGCTGGCGGGGGAGGTCGTGCTCTCCACCCGCCGTCTCGTCGGGGTCACCGACCTCGACGCCGACGCCGGGCAGCTGAGCGCCGCCGCGGGGTCCACGCTCGCCGACGTCCAGGCCGCGGCGGCCGCGACCGGCTGGCGCTACGGCGTCGACCTCGCGGCCCGCGACTCGGCGACGATCGGCGGCACCGTCGCGACGAACGCCGGCGGGCTACGGGTGCTGCGCCACGGCACGACCCGGCGCCAGCTGCTCGGCGTCGAGGCCGTGCTCGGCACCGGCGACGTCGTGTCCCGCCTCGGGGGTCTGGTGAAGGACAACACGGGCTACGACCTGGCCGGCCTGCTGTGCGGCAGCGAGGGGACGCTCGGCGTCGTGACGGCGGTGCGCCTGGCGCTGGTGCCGGCCGCGGGCACCGCGGTCACGGCGCTGGTGGGCCTGGCGTCGGTGGCCGACGCCGTGGCGCTCGTCGGGCGGCTCCGCCGGGCGGTGCCGACGCTGGAGGCGGCCGAGCTGGTGCTGGGCGCCGGCGCCGACCTCGTGGCGTCCCAGACCGGCTCGGCTCCGGTGCTGCGGCCCGTGCCGCCGGTGCAGGTGGTGGTCGAAGCGGTCGGGCCCCCCGATCCGTCGGCAGCGCTGGCGGCGGCGCTCGACGACGCGCCCGGCGTGCTCGACGTCGCCGTGGCCGACGACCCGGCCCGTGCCGCCGGGCTCTGGCACGTGCGCGAGGCCCACACCGAGGCCATCGCCCGGCTGGGCGTCGTGCACAAGTACGACGTGACGTTGCCGGCCCCTCGCCTGGCCCGCTTCGCCGAGGAGGTCGGCGAAGCCGTGCGGGCGGTCGACCCCGAGGCGGCGGTGTGGGTGTTCGGCCACGTCGGCGACGGCAACCTCCACGTCAACGTCACGGGCGCCTCCCCGGACCGCGTCGTCGCCGCCGGCGACGCCGTCCTCGGCCGCGTCGTCGCCGACGGCGGCTCGATCAGCGCCGAGCACGGCATCGGCACGGCCAAGCGGGCGTGGCTGGCGCGCGACCGCTCGCCGGGCGACGTCGCCGCCATGCAGGCCGTCAAGGCCGCCCTCGACCCCGACGGCATCCTCAACCCCGGCGTCCTGCTCTAGCCCGACCCGGAGATCACGTCGACCGGGGACACCGGTGGTCACCGACCGACGCCAGATCCGTCAGGTGGCGCAGGCGACGCAGGTGCGGGCGGTCGGGATCGCCTCGAGCCGCTCGTCGGGGATCGCCTGCCCGCACACCTCGCACCGGCCGTGGTCGCCGCCCTCGATCCGGCGGATGGCGAGGTCGAGCTCGACCAGGTGGGCCCGCGCCGACTCGAGCAGCGCCGCCGTCTGCTGGCGCTCCCACGCGATCGTGTGCCCCTCGGGGTCGTGCTCGTCGTCGGTGGAGACGTCCTCGCTCGCGGAGACGATGTCGTCGAAGGTCGCCTGCAGCGAGGCGATCTGCTCGACCGTGCGCGCCCGTTCGGCGGCGATCCGCTCGGCGTGCCCGACGTCCACGCCCCGCATCATGCCCGGAACCCGCGGGCGCAGCCGAAGGATCGGCGCGTTCGGGGTCACCAGCGACACCAACGCGCCGATCGGCGCGTTCGTCCCCGGGGGGCCGCCGGCGTCAGCCGCCGGCGGACGAGCGCAGGCCCGACTTGTCGATCTTGCCGGTGCCGACCTTGGGCAGCTCGGCGAGCACCGTGACCTGCTTCGGCGCCTTGAAGTGGGCGAGCCGGTCGCGCACGAAGGCCACCAGCTCGTCGGGCGTGGCCGAGGCGCCGTCGTGCAGGGACACGAACGCCACGGGCACCTCACCCCAGCGCTCGTCAGCCCGCCCGACCACGGCGGCCTCCCGCACAGCCGGGTGCTCGCACAGCGCGTGCTCGACCTCGGGGGTGGCCACGTTCTCGCCGCCGCTGATGATGAGGTCCTTCTTGCGGTCGACGATCTGCACGTAGCCGTCGGGGCGCACGACGGCGAGGTCGCCGGTGCGCAGCCAGCCGTCGCGGATCACCTCGGCGGTGGCGTCCGGCGCGTCGAGGTAGCCGGCCATCACGTGGTTCGAGCGGGCGCAGATCTCGCCGACGGTCTCGCCGTCCCAGGGCACCTCCACGTCGCCGTCGGCGAGGACGCGCAGGTCGACGCCGACGATGGGCATGCCGGTGGTGGCCCGGCGCTCGGCCGACGGCGGCTCGCCCGGCTTGTCGAGCGAGCGGGTGAGCGTGGGGCTGGCCTCGGTCATGCCGTAACCGCAGATGGCCGTGCAGCCGAACGCGTCCTCGATCTCGGTGAGCATCGACGCGCTCACCGGTGCCCCGCCGATCGACGCCGCCCGCACCGAGGACAGGTCGCGGGTGGCGATGTCCGGGTGGTCGAGCAGCATGCGCACCATCGCCGGCACGGCGAACAGCCGGGTGACGCCGTGGGCCTCGATCAGGCGCAGCACCTCGCCGGCGTCGAAGCGGGGCAGCATCACGTGGGTGCCGCCGAGGCCGGTGAGGTAGTGCGGCGTGCCCCAGCCGTTGACGTGGAACAGCGGGACCAGGTGCAGGATCACGTCGTCGCCGCTGATGTCGTTGGTCAGCGCGTTGTGGATGGCGTGCAGGTAGAGGTTGCGGTGGGTGAGCACGGCGCCCTTGGGCAGCCCGGTGGAGCCGCTGGTGAAGAAGATCTCGGCGGGATCGTCCTCGTCCCGGACGTCGGGCTCGACCGGACCGGAGGCCTGGCGGGCCAGCGCCGCCTCGAAGTCGGGGCCGAGCACGACCTGGCGCACCGGCGAGCCGGGATCCGGTTGGTCGGGGTGGCGGAACAGCACCGTGGCCCGCGACTGCTCGAGCACGCCCCGCAGCTCGGCGGCGGACAGGC
>JBKHXT010000098.1:0-15297 GCA_046565885.1 Acidimicrobiia bacterium | reverse complement strand
CCGACCTCGACGTCGACCTGGGCTTCCTCGAGCTCGCCCTGCCGCCGGCGGCGCCCGTGCTCGACGCCATGGTCGAGCGCGGCGCCCGGCGCATCGTCGTGCAGCCGATGATGCTGCTGGCCGCCGGCCACGGGAAGAGCGACGTGCCCGCCATCGTCCTCGAGGGCCGGGAGCGCCACCCGGGCGTGGAGCTGGTCTTCGGCTCCCCCTTCGGCGTCGTGCCCGAGCTGCTCGCCGTCGGGCAGGGGAACCTGGCCGAGGCCGGCGGCAGCGGCCTGCCCCTGCTCGTCATCGCCCGCGGCACCTCCGACCCTGACGCCAACGGCGAGGCGGTGCGCGCCGCCCGGCTGCTGGCCGAGTGGTCGGGCGCGCCGGACGTGCACGTGGGCTTCACCGGCGTCACGTGGCCGTCGGTGCCCGAGGCGCTGGAGCGGATGGTGCGCCTCGGCCACGACCGCTTCGCCGTCTTCTTCTGGTTCATCGCCAACGGCAAGCTCATCGAGCGGGCCCGCGACCAGATCGCCGACTTCTCCGCCAGCCACGGTGCCGATGTCGTCGACGCCGGCTACTTCGGTCCGGACGGCGGCGTGGCCGAGGTCGTCTCGCAGCGCCACGACGAGGCCGTCGCCGGCCGGCCGCGCACGAACTGCGACACGTGCTCGTTCCGGGCGCCGTGGCCGGGGCTCGAGGACCGGGTCGGGCAGGAGCAGGGGCACGGCCACTCGCACCTGGCCGCCGAGCACCGCCACGCCCACGCCCACGGGCACGGCCACCACCATTGACCTCGCTCGGCCCCCGGGTCGTGATCGCCGGGGCCGCCTCCGGCGTGGGCAAGACCACCGTGGCCACCGGGCTGGTCGCCGCGCTGCGCCGCCGGGGCGTCGACGTCGCCGCCGCCAAGGTCGGGCCCGACTTCATCGACCCCGGCTACCACTCGCTCGCCTGCGGCCGACCGCCCCGGAACCTCGATCCGTGGCTGTGCGGCTCGGAGGCGATCCCGGCGCTCGCCGGCCGGGCGGCCGCCGGCGCCGACCTGCTCGTAGTCGAGGGGGTCATGGGACTGTTCGACGGTGCCGTGGACGGCACGCCCTCGTCGACCGCCGACGTGGCGGCGCTGCTCGGCGCCCCGGTCGTGCTCGTGGTCGACGCCTCCTCGGTCAGCGCCTCCGTGGCCGCCGTGGTGCGCGGCTTCCGCGACCACGACCCGCGGGTGCGGATCGCCGGCGTCATCTGCAACCAGGTCGGCTCCGACGTCCACGAGCAGCTGGTGCGCGAGGCCATCGAGCCGCTCGGCGTGCCCGTGCTCGGCTGCCTGCGCCGCGACGACGCCCTCGTCTGGCGCGATCGGCACCTCGGCCTCGTCCCCGTCGCCGAGGAACCGGAGCGGGTGGGCGCCTCCCTCGACCGGCTGGGCGCGTCGATCGCCGACCAGCTCGACGTGGAGGCCGTGGTGGCCGTGGCCCGGTCGGCCGAGCCGCGGGCGGTGGACGGGGTGCGGCTGCCCTCGCCGCTGGGTGCCTGCCGGGTGGCGGTGGCCGCCGGGCGGGCGTTCACGTTCGGCTACGAGGACAACCTCGACGCGCTGGCGGCCGCCGGCGCCGAGGTCGTGCCGTTCGACCCGCTGCACGACGACCGCCTCCCCGAGGCGATCGACGGGCTGGTGGTGGGCGGCGGCTTCCCGGAGGTCTTCGGCGAGCAGCTCTCGGCCAACGCTCCCCTGCTCGACGACGCCCGCCGACGCATCGGCGCCGGGCTGGCGACGTGGGCGGAGTGCGGCGGACTGCTCTGGCTGGCGCAGGAGCTGGACGGGCGGCCGATGGTCGGCGCCGTGCCCACCCGTGCCCGCCTGGGCGAGCGGCTGCACCTCGGCTACCGCCACGCCGAGGCCACCACCGACACGGTGATCGGACCGGCTGGCACGACGCTGCGTGGCCACGAGTTCCACCACTCGACGTGCGAGCCGGCCGGCGACGCGCTGCGGTTCACGAGCCGCTTCGGCGAGCGGACCGACGGCTTCGCCTCGCCGACGCTGCTGGCGACCTACCTCCACCACCACGCCGGCGGCGACCCGGCGATCATCGAGGGGTTCGTGCGGCGCTGCCTCAACCCTCGTCGTCCGACGGCGGATCGCTGAGGAGCCGGCGGGCCCGGTCCTCGTCGCCCGCCACCAGCGCGTCGAGCGCTTCGTCGAAGGGCAGCCCCCGGTGCCGGCGGCGACCGGCGGCACGGGGCCGATCGGCGAGGAGGCGGGCCAGCGCACCGACCTCCTCGGGCACGGCGGCGGCGACGCGGTCGCGGAGCCAGCGGGCGAGCGCCGGGCTCGAGCCCCCGGTGGCCACGCCGACGACCACCGGCGGTCGCTCGACGGTGGCGGCGAAGGCGACCCCGCCGCCGTCGCGGCGATCCGCGCGGGTGAGCCACGCCCCCCGCTCGTCGGCGGCGGCCTGCACGGCGTCGTCGACCTCCGGGTCGCCGGTGGCGGCCACCACCAGCCAGGCGCCGTCGAGGTCGGTCGGTTCGAACCGGCGCCGCCGGACCTCCACCGCCGGCGGCAGGTCGTCGGGCGCGGCGGGATCGACCACGACGACGCGCGCGCCGCCGGCGACGAGCCGATCGACCTTCTCCCGCCCGGCCGGACCGCAGCCGACCACCACGACGAGGCGGCCGGTGACGTCGACGTTCAGGAGCAGCGACACGTCGGCCCCCGTCGGTCAGGACGCCTGGCGGATCGTGCGGGCCAGGTGCTCGGGGTCGAGGTCGGCGACGTGCACGCACGGGGCCCCCATGGCCTCGGCGATCCGCGCCGACAGGCCGAGGCGGGTGGCGCCCGTCTCGCAGTCGAGCACCAGGGCGCGCACGCCGGCGCGGCGCACGGCGGCGGCGACGTCGAGGGCCCGGTCGAGCTCGCCGGCCTCGCCGTTCGCCCGCCCGTCGGTGAGCACCACGAGCAGCGCCTCGTCGTCCCCGGCCCGCTGGGCCACCTGCAGCGCCTCGGCCAGGCCGGCGGCGAGCGGGGTGGCCCCGCCGGTGGCCAGGTCGTGGAGCCGGTTCTGCGCCACCTCGACGCTGGAGGTCGGCCGGAGGACCACCTCGGCGCCCTCGCCCCGGAAGGTCACGAGGGCGACCCGGTCGCGCCGCTCGTAGGCTTCGGTCAGCAGCCCGAGCGCCGTGCCCGACGCCGCCGCCGCCCGCTCGGGGGCGCCCATCGAGCCGCTCAGGTCGAAGCAGAGCACGACCGTGCGCGACGAGGGCCGCTCGCGCACCGCCCGGCGCAGGTCGCCACGGTCGACGGCGGCGGACGGATCGGCAGCCCGGCGGGCGGCCACCGCTCGCACCGTGGGCACGACGGCCACGTCGCCGCCGCGCCCGGCCGGCTCGTCGCGCACGTACCGGCCGCGGGGCGCCGCCGCCCGATCGGCCGCACCGACCGGCGGCCGCCGGATCGAACCCACGGCGAGCGGGCGGTCGCCTCCACCCGGCCGGTCGCCGGGCTCGTCGGGCGCGCTCGGCTCGTCGGTCGGACCCTCGTCGTCGGGCTGGTCGGGTGGCGGCAGCGCCTGGTCGAGCGCCTGCTCGAGCTCCTCGGGCGGCACGACCGGCGGGTCGAACGGACCCCGGCGCCGGCGGTGGGCGAGCACCAGCGGCGCCACCCGGCGCAGGTCGTCGACGTCGGCCTGGGCCCGGTCCTCCAGACCGGCGAGCGCGGCGGCGGCCCGGCACAGGGTGAGGTCGGCGCGCAGGCCCTCGGCCCCCACCTCGACGGCCAGCCGCGACGCCGCGTGCAGCACGTCGTCGGGCAGCCCCGCCCCCCGCACAGCTTCCTCACGGGCGGATCGACGCTGAGACGTCGATCCGCCCGGAGGGAACGGCTCTGGGGTGGGGGCGCCGGCGTCGAAGGCGAGGCGGCGGCGGACGGCCTCGACCCGGTCGGCGACGTCGAGCGGGGCCTGCACCTCGACGCAGAGCCCGAACCGGTCGAGCAGCTGGGGCCGGAGCTCGCCCTCCTCCGGGTTCATCGACCCGATGAGCACGAAGCGGGCCGGGTGGCGGTGCGACACGCCGTCGCGCTCGACGACGTTCTCGCCCGACACGGCGACGTCGAGCAGCACGTCGACGAGGTGGTCGGCCAGCAGGTTGATCTCGTCCACGTACAGCACGCCGCCGTGGGCGGCGGCGAGCAGGCCGGGCTGGAAGCGGACCTCGCCGCCGGTGAGCGCGGCGTGGGTGTCGAGGGTGCCGACGACGCGGTCCTCGGTGGCGCCGAGGGGGAGCTCGACGAAGGGCGCCCCGCCGAGCTGGGCGGCCAGTCCGCGGGCCAGCGTCGTCTTGGCCGAGCCCTTCTGGCCCCGGAGCAGCACGCCGCCGATGCGCGGGTCGGCCGCCGCGAGGCGCAGGGCGAGCTTGGCGTCGTCCTGGCCGACGACGGCGTCGAACGGGAAGGCGCCGGGCTGCTCGGTGCTCACCGTGACTCCTCCCAGCCCTCCGCCTCGAGCACGGCGTCGGTGAGGGTCTTGCGGGCGGCGTCGGAGGCGTCCCACAGCTCGCGGTCGGCGGCCTCGAGCAGGCGCTCGGCGATGGAGCGCAGCGCCCAGGGGTTCGACGCCTCGAAGAAGCGCCGCATCTCCGGGTCGCCGACGTAGGCGTCGGTCACCCGCTCGTACATCCAGTCCTCGACGATGTCGGCAGTGGCGTCGTAGCCGAACAGGTAGTCGACCGTGGCCGCGAGCTCGAAGGCGCCCTTGTAGCCGTGGCGGCGCATGGCGTCGATCCACTTCGGGTTCAGCACCCGGCTGCGCACGACGCGGGCCGCCTCCTCCTTCAGCGACCGCACCTGCGGGTTGGCCGGGTCGGCGGAGTCGCCGAACCACGCCTTCGGCGCCGAGCCGGTGAGCGCCCGCACGGCGGCGACCATGCCGCCGTGGTCCTGGAGGTAGTCGTCGGAGTCGAAGATGTCGTGCTCGCGGTTGTCCTGGTTCTTCACCGCGACCTGGATGGCGGCGAAGCGCCGCGCCATGCCGTCGGGGTCGGCCTGGCCGTGGCGGTCGCGCCCGTAGGCGAAGCCGGACCAGGCCAGGTACACCTCGGCCAGGTCGGCCTGCGTGCGCCACGAGCCCTGCTCGAGCACGGGCAGGATGCCCGACCCGTAGCCGCCGGGCGGCGGGCCCCACAGGCGGGCGTCGTCGGTGCCGGCGGCTCGCACCGGGTTCTGCTCCGGCGGCTCGTCGAGGCCGGCGACGAGCGCCACCGCCTCGTCCAGCAGGGCGATGACGTGCGGGAAGGCGTCGCGGAAGAAGCCGGAGATGCGCAGCGTCACGTCGATGCGGGGACGGCCGAGCTCGTCGAGCGGGATGGGCTCGAGGCCGACGACCCGCCGGCTCTGCTCGTCCCAGCGGGGCCGGACGCCGAGCAGCGCCAGCGCCTCGGCGGCGTCGTCGCCGCTGGTGCGCATGGCCGCCGTGCCCCAGAGCACCAGGCCCACGGTGGTGGGGTGCTCCCCGGTCTCGGCGAGGTGCCGCTCGACGAGGCGGTCGGCGAGCTTGCGCCCGACCTCCCACGCCAGCGGCGACGGGATGCCCTTGGGATCGACGGAGTAGAAGTTGCGCCCGGTGGGCAGCACGTTGGCGGCGCCGCGGCTGGGGGCGCCGCTGGGGCCGGCGGGCACGTGGCGCCCGGCCAGCCCGCCGAGGAGGTTGGCGAGCTCGTCGGGGGTGGCCCGCAGGTCGGGCACCAGCCGGCTGGCCACCCACCGCAGGGTCGGGTCGTCCGTGGCGCCGGCGTCCCAGCCGGTGGCGGCGAGGCGCTCGACCCGCTGGCGGCACTCGGCCTCGACCCGGTCGACCTCGACCCGGCCGGCGTTGGCGAGGTCGATGCCGAGGTCGTCGGCCACGGTGGCGCGCAGCGCCGGCACCGAGCCCTGCGGCAGCCGGGTCACGGCGAGGACCAGGTCGACGAGCGCCTCGGCCTCGGGCACCTGGCCGAGGACGTGGAGGCCACCGCGGATCTGGGCGTCCTTCAGGGCGCACAGGTAGCCGTCGACGTGGAGCACCAGCTCGCCGAAGGCGTCCTCGTCCTCGGGCGGGGCGTCGCCCAGGTCGAGGTCGCGGTGGATCTCGGCGGCGACGAGCAGCTCCCACACCTGGTCGCGCAGGGCCGGCGCCTTCGCCGGGTCCATCGCCTCGGCGTTGGCGAGGGCGTCGAGCAGCTGCTCGAGGCGGGCGACGTCGTCGTAGCTGTCGGCCCGGGTGAGCGGCGGGGGCAGGTGGTCGATCACCACGGCGTGGGTGCGGCGCTTGGCCTGGGTGCCCTCGCCGGGGTCGTTCACCACGAACGGGTAGAAGAACGGGACGTCGGCCACGGCGGCGTCGGGGTGGCAGCCGGCGGACAGGGCCAGCGCCTTGCCCGGCAGCCACTCGACCGTGCCGTGCTTGCCGAGGTGGACGATGGCGTCTGCGCCCCAGCCGCCGTCGGCCTGCGGCGTGGCGAGCCAGCGGTAGAAGGCGAGGTAGTGGTGCGGCGGCGGGATGTCCGGGGCGTGGTAGGTGGCGATCGGGTCGGCGCCGAAGCCCCGGGGCGGCTGGATGGTGACGAGCACGCCGCCCAGGTCGAGCCCGGGGAAGTGCAGGGCGCCGTCGGCCACGTACACCTCGCCGGGTGCCGGTCCCCAGAGCTCGGCCACCTCGTCCTGCGCGCCGTCCGGCAGCGTCTCGAACCAGGCGGTGTAGGCGTCGGCCGGCAGCGAGCCGGCGGCGATGGCGACCTGGGCGTCGCTCAGCGCCGCGTGGTCGTAGGTGAAGCCGTCGGCCAGCTCGTCCATGAGGGCGTCGCCGCCCTCCGGGATGCGGTCGACGCGGTGCCCGGCCTCCCGCAGCGCGGCCAGCAGCTCGATGGCCGAGGCCGGGGTGTCGAGCCCGACGGCGTTGCCGAGGCGCGACCGCTTGGTCGGGTAGGCGGACAGGACGATGGCCACCCGCCGCTGCGATGCGGGCGTGCGGGCGAGGCGCGCGGTGCGCACGGCGAGCGACGCCAGCCGCGCCGTGCGCTCCGGGTGGGCGCGGGTGGCGACGATCTCGCTGCCGCCCTGGTCCTCGACGACCTCCTTGAACGCGAAGGTCGGGCCGATGATGCGGCCGTCGAACTCGGGGATGGCCACGCCGGAGGCGACGTCGAGCGGCGTGAGGCCGGCCTCGTCGAGCTCCCACTCGGAGCGCGAGCGGCTCGACGACGGCGACTGGATCACCGGGATGCCCAGCTCGTCGAGCTCGGGCACCTCCCACCCGTCGCCGCCGGCGGTGGTGGACCCCGCCGCCCGGGTGGACGTGATGATGACGTCGACGCCCAGGGCCCGGCAGCGCTCGAGCGCCGGCACCCGCCCGTCGGCGTCGGCGCGCAGCGAGTACGTCCAGATGGCCACGGCGTCGGCGCCGGCCGCCTCGAGGGCGCCGCACAGGTCGCGCACGTAGGTGGTGTTCCCGGCCACGAGGTGGGCCCGGTAGAAGATGACCCCGACGAGCGGGCGCTCGGGGCGACGGGCCGTCCCGCTGCCGAGGCCGGCGCCGGCCCACACGCCGACGTCCTCGATGGGCGCCGGCGGGTCGAACCCGAGGCCGGTCATGGCCACCGTGTCGGACAGGAACCGCAGCAGGTTCTCGACGTTCGCCGGGCCGCCAGCCGCCAGGTAGCGGTGGGCCTCGGCGGCCACGCCCGACGGGACGGTGGACGCCGCGAGCAGGCCGGGGTCGGGCTCCGCCTCGCCACCGAGGGCGACCAGCGGCACCCCGGCGGCGGCGCACGAGGCGCGCAGGTCGCCGAAGCCGTCGTCCCACGCGTCGGCGCCGCCGAGGAGGCGGACCACGACGAGCAAGGCGCCGGCGACGTCGGGCGCGCCGGCGCTGCGGTCGGGGTGGAACAACCTGACCTCGCCGAGCTCTGCGGGCAGGTCGTCGACCACCGAGCGCAGGGCGAGCAGCTCGGTGTCGGCGTTGGAGCCGAACAGGATCACGAGCCCAGCTCCGCGAGCACGCGGTCGTAGCGGGCCTGGCGCTCGTCCGCCGTCCACAGCGAGCAGTCCTCGCACCGGAAGCCGGACTCGGTCGTGTACCAGAGGCAGCAGGCGCTGCGCTCCCACGCCCACAGCGGCCCGACCGGGGCGATGCGGCCGGACCGGCGCAGCTCGGGGCGGGCGGCGGCGAGGAAGGCCTGGAAGCGGTCGCGGATCTCGGGGCGCCGGTCCTCGAGCGGGCCCATGAACGCTCCGAAGGACGAGGCGCAGCCGGCGCCGACGTTGCTCCACAGCAGCGCCTCGCCGATGCGGCAGGCGTCGTGGGCGGTGGCGACCAGGCGGGCGAGGTGGTCGTCGACCAGCACGTCGTGCAGCGCGGCCAGCGCGTCGCCGTCGACGAGCCCAGTCTCGACCAGCACGGCGTCGTCGAGGCGGACGGCGTTCGGGCGGGCCCGCCCCAGGGCGATGGCCGTGCGCGCCGGGCGCACGTCGAGCACGACGTCGTCCAGCAGCCAGGCGCCGATCGCGACCGAGGCGATGCGGAAGGCGTAGCCCTGCACGAACAGCGACGTGGCCACGTCGTCGCGGTCGGTGCCCCGATCGGCGGCGGTGGCGCGCACCAGCTCGATGAGCCGGTCGGGGTCGTCCACGAGCGGCTCGGACGGGATCCAGTCGGCGCCGCCGTCGGCGCCGACGGTGACCCGGAGGTGGCCGACCGTGGCCGTGACCCGCTCGACGACGTCGGCGGCGCTCACGACCGGACCATCGCTCGCGCCTCGCGCGCCCTGGCGTCGGCGGCGGCGTCGCGCTCGAGCAGCCAGCCCAGGCCCAGGCCCAGGCCGACCCACAGCAGCGCCAGCGAGCCGAGCGAGCGGATGCGGAAGTCCCACACCAGCGCCGCCGGGACCTCGGGCGCGATCTCGTCCGGCGTGCCGGGGAGCAGGACCAGCACGAGGCCGTAGACCACCACGGTGGCGATGGTGACGGCGAGCACCTGCGTCGGGCGGTCGAGCCGCCGGCGCAGCACGCCGGCCAGCCGGGTGAGCGCGACGGCGGCCACGAGCGACAGGGCGATGCAGGCGAGGTAGAGCACCGTGCGGTCGCCGACGGTGTCGGGGTCGCCGACGGCCGGCGGGTTGGCCGGGTACTTGAGCGCCGGCATGAGCGCGAAGACGCCGAAGCCCACCAGGGCCAGCCACGTGGTGCGGGCGAGGTCGCTGGCGCCCGGGAGGCGGTGGCGGACCTTGGCGAAGACCACGCCGAACACGGTGGAGACGACGAGGGCGTAGACGAGGCCGGCGAGCACGCCGCCCGCCGTCTGCTCGTCGCGGCTGAACAGCGGCTCCTCGTCGTCCGCCGCCGGCGACGCCGCCGCCAGCTCCTCCTCGAGGGCCACGGCCTCGTCGACGACGGGCTCGACGACGAAGAACAGGTAGGCGCCCATCAGCACGCCGACGGCCAGGCCCGCCGTGAGGGCGCGCGTGATCAGCGTGCTGAAGCGGAGCGGCACGGGATCCCCGGAGGGATCAGTGGCACGGCACGCCGAGGGCGTGCCGGCCGTCGTGGTACAGCTCGTGGAGGGTCTCCCAGCTGCCCGCGAGCAGGGCGCCGTTCTCCTGCAGCATCAGGTAGGCGACCAGCACGCCGATGGCGACGGCGACCCACGCGATGGCGGGCACCTCGAGCGGGCGGGCGGTGGTGCGGTCGGCGGTGGTGTCCATGTCGATCTCCATCCTCGTGGTCCCAGGGGTCCGAACGGTCTCCTGGCTCCCGGATCGACGCTCCCCTCCGCCTTCCCACCGGGAGCCGGCAGTGGCACGTGGAGGATCGCTCCCCGGTCACAGTTGCGGGACAGCCCCGGATTCGCACCGGTGTTCCCGAACGGACGTGTCGACCGTACCAGAGGGTCGCGAGAGCCGCCCCGATCGACCGCTCAGCGCTCGGCGTACTTGCGCCAGCGCTCGGCGGCCTCGCGCAGCTCGGGATCGGCCTGGAACTTCGCCTCGTACTTCTTCCACGCCTCCTCCCGCTTGTACGGGCGGAACTCCCGGGGGAAGTACCCCTCGTGGGGTCGGTAGCCCTTCAGCACCCGGCGGGCGACGGTGGCCTTGTGCACCTCGTCGGCGCCGTCGGCGAGGCCCATCGTGGGGGCGCCGGCGTACATGTCCTGCAGCGGCGTGAGGTCGGTGGTGCCGAGCGAGCCGTGGATGTGCAGGGCGTCGAAGGAGATCTCGCGCAGCACCCGCGCCATCGTGAACTTCACGCCGGCGATGTCGGTGCGGGCCTCCTGGGTGGAGGTCTGGTCGATCTTCCACGCCGTCTCGAGCACGTAGAGCCGCAGCATCTTCAGCTTCACGTACGACTCGGCGATCTTCTCCTGCACCATCTGGTGCTCGGCGATGATCGACCCGTGCGACTCGCGGGACAGCGCCCGCTCGCACATCATGTCGAGGGCCAGCGTGCACTGGGCGATGGTGCGCATGGCGTGGTGGATGCGCCCGCCGCCGAGGCGCCGCTGGGCGAGCACCTTGGCGCCGTCCTCGGGGCCGAGCAGGTGGTCGGCCGGCACCCGCACGTCCCGGTAGATGATGTGGTTGTGGTTCCGGGGCTCCGGCATGATCTCGACGCCCGGGGTCTCGCGGGGCACGACGAACATGCCGTTCGTGCACATCACGAAGAGGATGTCGGCGACCCGGCCGGCGCTGGTGAACCACTTCTCGCCGTTGATGACCCACTCGTCGCCGTCCCGGACCGCGGTGGTCCTGAACAGGTTCGGGTCGGAGCCGCCCTGGGGCTCGGTCATCGAGTAGGCGGAGAACATCTCCTGGTTCAGCAGCGGCTCGAGCCAGCGCTTCTTCTGCTCCTCGGTGCCGTAGGCCGCGAGCATCTCCATGTTCCCGGTGTCCGGGGCGGCGGCGCCGAACAGCTGCGGTGCCGCCGGGTACCGGCCGAGGATCTCGTTGACCAGCGCCAGCTTCAGCTGGCCGAAGCCCGGTCCGCCCAGCTCCTCGTCGAGGAACAGCGCCCACAGGCCCTGGTCCTTCACCTGCTGCTGCAGGTCACGGACGAGCTGCTTGACCTTCGGATCGGGCAGCCGCACCGCGTGGGGGAAGAGGTAGCCGAGCGGCTCCACCTCCTCCTCGCAGAACCGCTGGATCCAGTCCAGCCTCTCCTGGAACTCGGGTTCGGTCTGGAAGTCCCACGCCATCGCGGCAACCTAACCCGCAGACACCACCCCCGACCGCGGAGGCCCCGATGGACATCACCCGCCAGATCCTCGACGACCACGACCGCCAGCGCCGAATGTTCGCCACGCTCGACGACGTCGACCGCGACGACGTGGAGACCCTCGGCAGCGTGTGGCGCCAGCTGGCCACGTTCCTCGAGGTGCACGCCCGGGCCGAGGAGGAGATCTTCTACCCCGAGCTGCTGAAGGTGGGCGTGGGCGCCACGGACGCCGACAGCGCCGAGGAGGAGACCGAGGACGCCATCTCCGACCACAACGACATCCGCGACGCCATCGCCGAGGCCGCCCGCCACGACGTGGGCAGCGACGGCTGGTGGGAGGCGGTGGCCGAGGCCAGGGAGTCCAACAGCGACCACATGGGCGAGGAGGAGCGCCAGGCGCTGGCCGACTTCCGCCAGCACGCCGACCTCCGGCTGCGCCACGACCTCGGCGTCCGCTTCGCCGCCTACGAGACGGCCCACGCCGACGGCGTCGACGCCGAGGACCTCGATCCGGACGAGTACATCGACGAGCACCGCTGACCGGCGCGGCGCCGTGCCCCGCCGCCTACGATCCGCCGCCATGGGGATGACGGGACGGTGCCTGTGCGGTGCGGTGACCTACGAGGTCACGGGTGATCCGATCGCCACGGCGGTGTGCCACTGCGAGCACTGCCAGCGCCAGGGCGGCGGGGCGTTCTCGGTGAACGTCGTCGTGCACGAGTCGCAGCTGGCCGTCGACGGCGAGCTGCGCACGTACGAGGAGCGCGGCGAGCTCGGCGACGACGTCTACGTGCGCCGGCGGTTCTGCGGGGACTGCGGGTCGCCGATCGTGTCGGAGCTGGCCAAGACCGAGGGCGTGGTCGCCGTGAAGGCGGGGACGCTCGACGACCGCTCCGGCGTCCGCCCGAACGTCGAGGTGTGGTGCGTCGACCGCCAGCCCTGGGTGGAGCTGCCGGGCATGGTGGCGTCCCTCGACCGGGAGTAGCCGGCGGGCGCACGAACCCTCGTCGGTCAGCTGCAGATGTGCAGCTGGTCATCACGGGTTCGCGGCGACCGGGCCGTGGATGTCCACCCGGTGCCGGATCATGGTGCGCTCCTGGTCGGCGGTCCACCGCTCCACCTCGGTCGCCCCGACGGCCCGCGCGACGCGGCGCGAGGGCACGTTCGCCTCGTCGGTGATGAGGTCGGCGGTCCGGGCGCCGGTGTGGTCTCGGAGGAACTCCAGCACCAGGCGGACCGACCGGCTGACGTGGCCCGCCCCGCGATGCGCCGGGTGGCAGGCGTAGGACACGTTGGCCTCGCCAGGGCGCACCTGCGGGTTGGCGAGGTCGCAGTCCACGTAGGCGACGGCCCGGGCGCCGTGGGCATCGACGGTGAAGGTCCACTTCGGTCCGGACCCGAACGCGTCGTGGTCGTGGCGGAGGACCTGGGCGGCGTGGTCCCGGCGCTGCTCGTCGGTCATCCGCGCCCACGCGCGGCGCTGCCAGGGGAGCCACAGCCAGCGGATCTGCTCGTCGTCCTTCGCCGCCAGGTCGGCGTCGAGATCGGCCGGCTCCCGGCGCCGGATGGTCACGACGCCGTCGGAGTACGACAGCGGCGGGACCGGCTGCTTCCAGTACGGGTTGCCGTCCAGGTCTCCGTGGCGGGTGAAGCCGGCACGTCCGGCAAGCGCGAGCGAGCGGGCGTTGTCCGGGTGGATCAGCAACGTCGCGACCGACGCGGCGCCGGTCACCGCGAGGTGGTGCAGCAGCAGCTGCACCGCACGGCTCGCGAAGCCGTTGCCCCGGTGCGTGGGGAAGACGTTGTACCCCACGTTGACCTCACCGTCCTCGAGCCAGTCGCGCTCGACGTCGAAGTCCACCCAGCCGACCACCTCGCCGTCGACGACGATGCACGCCAGCGGTGCCGGGTCATCGGCGCCCTCGCCGAGGAACCGGCGGGACTCCTCGTCCCGTCCGGCGATCAGGCGCTCCCGATCGCCGTCGGCGGGCGGGCGGATGGTGACGACGCCGTCGGTGATCGGGCGCAGTGCTCCCCCGGCAGCAGTGTCACCGGTCGCGACCCGTGCACGCCTCTCGTTTGCCGAAACGGCGACCGGCGGGTCCCGGTCGGGCCGTTGCGCCGGAGGTCACCCGGGAGCGGTGCCCGCATCGGACCAGCCGAGGTGGCGGACCAACCGGTCCCAGTGCTTCCACGCCACGTCCGCCGGCGGCGCGTCGATGGGCCACCAGCCCGCCGGCTGGCCGGCTTCGGTCCGCAGGGGGACGTCCGCTCGACGACGAACCAGTACGTGACGCCGAACGTCGAGGCCGGCGTCCCGTCCGCCAGCGGACTGTCGACCACGTCGACCAGGGCGGGGCCGCCGACGGGCCGGGCGACGATCCCCGTCTCCTCGCGCAGCTCGCGAGCGGCGGCGTCGACCGTCGACTCCCCCGCCTCGACCCGTCCGCCCGGCGGCAGCCACCGCCGGAACCGGGGATGCCGGACCAGCAGCGCGCTCGACCTCTCCGGGTCGATCACCCACGCGAGCACGACCAGCTCGTGGAACACGGTGCCCGGATCCGTGAGGCGCGACCGGACGTCGCCGACCACCTCACCGGCGGCATCGGCGATCGCGACCAGCTCGTCCGCCGCCACCGTGCACCCGCTGCGCCCACGCCAGCACGTCACCCCCACGCCGCCATGGTGCCTGTCACGCCACGCCGGGGCCGGCACCGAGCGGCTGGCCGATCGGCGCCGGGCAAGGTTCGGTCCGTTCCTTCCACCCGGTGGAACGAACGGACCGATCGGCGCGCTCCTGCCGGGGGTCCGCCCGCCCACGGCGCCCGGCGCCGGGCGCGACGAGGGCCCCGCCAGGGGGAAGCGGGGCCCTCGGTCGGTCTGGCGGTCGATCTACCGCAGCGGGTCGATGCGCCCCTCGGAGATGGCCCGGGCGATGATCCCCTGCTGGATCTGCTCCGTGCCTTCGAAGATGTCCATGATCTTGGCGTCGCGGTGCATGCGCTCGACGTCGTACTCACGGGTGTAGCCGTAGCCACCGAGGATCTGGATGGCCCGCTCCGTCACCCAGGTGGCGGTGCGGCCGGCCTTCAGCTTGGACATCGAGCCCTCGGCGTACTTGTAGCCGCCGCCGTTGCGGGACAGCCACGCAGCACGCCACACCAGCAGGCGGGAGGCGTCGATCTCGGTCTTCATGTCGGCGAGCATGAAGGCGATCGCCTGGTTCTCGAAGATCGGCTTGCCGAAGGCGGTGCGCTCGTGGGCGTACTCGAGGGCGATCTCGTAGGCGGCCCGGGCGATGCCGACGGCCATGGAGGCGACGGCGGGGCGGGTGGCCTCGAAGGTGGCCATGGCCGGCTGCTTGGCGCCGGTCTTGACGCCCTCGCGGGCCTTGGCCAGCTTGGCGTCGAGCTTCTCCTTGCCACCGAGCAGCATCGAGCCGGGCACGCGGCAGTCGGTGAGGACGACCTCGGCGGTGTGGCTCGCCTTGATGCCGTGCTTCAGGTACTTCTGGCCCTGCTCGAGGCCGGGCGTCCCCTCGGGGATGATGAAGCTGGCCTGGCCACGCGAGCCGAGCGTCGGGTCGACCGTGGCGGTGACGACGTGCACGTGGGCGATGCCGCCGTTGGTGGCCCACGCCTTCGTGCCGTTGAGCACCCACTCGTCCTTGGCCTCGTCATAGACCGCGCGGGTACGGAGCGACGACACATCGGACCCCGCGTCCGGCTCGCTCACGCAGTACGCGCCGAGCTGGACCTTGTCGGCGGTGCCGTAGCACTGCGGCACCCACTCGAAGACCTGCTCGGGCGTCCCTTGACCGGAGATGCCGGCGGCGGCGAGGCCGGAGCCGAAGATCGACAGGCCGATGCCGGCGTCGCCCCAGAACAGCTCCTCCATGGCGACGGGGAGCGTGAGCCCGGTCGGGTCGCCGATCATGGCGTTGGCCATGAAGTCCATGCCGTAGAGGCCGATCTTCGCGGCCTCCTCGATGATGGGCCACGGCGTCTCTTCGCGTTCGTCCCATTCCTCGCCCGCGGGGCGCACGACGTTCTCGGCGAAGTCGTGGACCC
>JBKHXT010000097.1:0-6724 GCA_046565885.1 Acidimicrobiia bacterium | reverse complement strand
ACCGCCGCCATCTACACGGCCCGGGCCAACCTCGAGCCGCTGGTGATCGAGGGCGAGCCGTCCTCCACCACCGACCAGCCCGGCGGCCAGCTCATGCTCACCACCGAGGTCGAGAACTTCCCCGGCTTCCCCACCGGCGTCATGGGCCCCGAGCTGATGACGAGCATGCGCGAGCAGGCGCTGCGCTTCGGCGCCGACATCCGCACCGAGAAGGTCACCAGGGTCGACCTGTCGTCCCAGCCCTTCGGCGTCTGGGTCGGCGATCCCGACGCCCCGGAGCCCACGTACCGGGGTCGGACCATCATCGTGTCCACCGGGGCCCAGTCGCTCATGCTCGACCTGCCCCGCGAGCGCGACCTCATCGGCCACGGCCTGTCCACGTGCGCCACCTGCGACGGCTTCTTCTTCCGCGACCAGGAGCTGGCCGTGATCGGCGGCGGCGACTCGGCCGTCGAGGAGGCCACGTTCCTCACGAAGTTCGCTTCGAAGGTGACGATCATCCACCGCCGCGACGAGCTGCGGGCCTCGAAGATCATGCAGGACCGGGCGCACGCCAACCCCAAGATCGACTTCCTGTGGGACACCGTCGTCGAGGAGTACCTCTACGACGAGGGCCCGCTCGGCGCCAAGGTCACCGGCCTGCGGGTGCGCAACGTCAAGACCGACGAGGTCACCGACCTGGCCATCGGCGGCGTGTTCGTGGCCATCGGCCACCGGCCCAACACCGATCTGTTCAAGGGCCAGCTCGCCATGGAGGACTCCGGCTACCTCATCACCGGGGCCGGCGGCGGCGAGATGCAGACCGCCACCGACGTCGACGGCGTGTTCGCCTGCGGCGACGTGCAGGACCACACCTACCGCCAGGCCATCACGGCCGCCGGCTCGGGCTGCATGGCCGCCATCGACGCCGAGCGCTGACTCGAGGCCCACCACGTCATCGACGAGCAGCGCACCGAGACCGACTGGTAGCCCGCCCGGCGCGGCCTGGCCGGGAATGCCGGCGGCGTCCGGCGGGTTTGGAAGCCCGTACCCCCGATCACGAAGGAAGAAACCGCCATGGCCGCATCCGCCGTCACCGACGCCACGTTCGACGAGGTCATCGGTTCCGCTGACGAAGCGGTGATCGTCGACTTCTGGGCCGAGTGGTGCGGTCCTTGCAAGATGATCGCCCCGATCCTCGACGAGATCGCCGAGGAGCAGGCCGGCAAGGTCAAGGTCGTCAAGCTCAACGTCGACGAGAACCAGGAGACCGCCCGCCGCTTCGACGTCATGTCGATCCCGACGCTCATCGTCTTCAAGGACGGCCAGCCGGCCAAGAAGATGATCGGCGCCAAGGGCAAGGGCGCCCTGCTCGAGGACCTCGCCGAGTTCCTCTGATCGCTTCTCCACAGGTGTCTCCACAGCTGTGGAGACTCGATGTGGACTACAGGCTGGACGACCCTCGACCGAACGTCGAGGGTCGTCTCGCGTTCAGGCCCCGGTCATCCGGCGGTAGATGCGCTCGAGGTCGGCGATGTCGGCGAACTCGACGGTGAGCCGACCCTTCCCCGCCCCGCCACCAGAAATGGAAACGCGCGTATCCAAGTGGTCGCCGAGCAGCTGCTCGAGCTCGAGGAACGCCGGATCGGCGGGTCGGCGCGCCGGAACCTCCGGCCGTGTGGGCGTCTGCGGCGAATCGGGCTCGACCTCGGGCTCCGGTGCCGGCGAGCCCCCGGAACGCAACCTGACGGCTTCCTCGGCGTCTCGCACGGACAGGCCTTCGCGCACGATCCGCTGCGCCAGCGCCGTCTGGTAGGCGCGGTCGGGCGTGCCGAGCAGGGCCCGCGCGTGCCCGGCCGTCAGCTGCCCTTCGGCCACGAGCGCCTGGATCGCCGGCGGGAGCTGGAACAGGCGCAGCGTGTTCGAGATCGACGCCCGCGACTTGCCGACCCGCTTAGCCACCGCCTCCTGGGTGAGACCGAAGTCCTCGACCAGCTGCTGGTAGGCGGCCGCCTCCTCCATGGCGTTCAGGTCGGCGCGGTGGAGGTTCTCGACCAGGGCCTGCTCCAGCAGCGCGGCGTCGGTGTCGGCGTCGCGGACCACGACCGGGATGGTCTGGAGGCCGGCACGCTTGGATGCCCGCCAGCGCCGCTCGCCGGCGATGAGCTCGTACTGGCCGTCGTCGGCCGGACGGACCAGCACCGGCTGCAGGACGCCGAGCTCGACGATGGACGCCGTCAGCCCGGCCAGCGACTCCTCGTCGAAGTGCGTGCGCGGCTGGCGGGGGTTGGGCCGCACCGCCGCGATCGGCACCTCGAGCACGGTGCCGGCGCCGGCGTCGCCGGTCGCCTCGTCGGTGTACTCGGTGGGGATCAGGGAGCTGAGCCCCCGGCCGAGGCCGGACTTGCGGTTCGTGTTCACGATCGCCCCTCGCTGCTGGTCATGGGTTCGCCGGTCCCCCGCTGACCTCGCGGGCCAGCTCGCGGTAGGCGATGGCGCCACGCGACCGGGGATCGAAGGCCAGGATGGGTTGCCCGTACGACGGCGCCTCCGAGAGGCGGACCGTCCGCGGGATCACGATCCGGCACACCTTGTCGCCGAAGTGGTCGCGCACCTCGGCCACCACCTGGTCGGCGAGCTTGGTGCGGGCGTCGTACATGACGCACACGAACGTCGACACCGTCAGCGCCGGGTTGAGGTTGCGCTGGACGAGGGCGACGTTGCGGAGGAGCTGGCCGAGGCCCTCGAGCGCGTAGTACTCGCACTGGATCGGGACCAGAACCTCGGAGGCGGCCGTGAACCCGTTGATCGTGAGCAGACCGAGCGACGGCGGGCAGTCGATCAGGACGTAGTCGTAGTCGTCGCTGACCTGGTTGAGGGCGTTCTTCAACCGGTTCTCGCGCGAGAAGGCGGGGACCAGCTCGATCTCGGCGCCGGCGAGGTCGAGGCTGGACGGGGCGACGAAGAGGTTCTTCATCGCCGTGGCCTCGATCGTGTCGTCGATGCTCGCCTCGTGGATGATGACGTCGTACATCGACAGCTGCAGGTCGCGGATGTTGATGCCGAGGCCGGTGCTGGCGTTGCCCTGGGGATCGAGGTCGACGACGAGGGTCCGGTACCCGGCGTCGGCCAGGGCGGCGGCGAGGTTCACCGCCGTGGTCGTCTTGCCGACGCCGCCCTTCTGGTTGGCGACGGCCATGACCCGGGGCAGGGCGTGGCCGGCGGCATCTCGGCGGCCAGCCGCGGGCGCCTCGGCCGGCGCCGGGGCCGAGGCGGACACCGGCGCCTCGTCCAGGTCGGGCAGGCGGTCGGCGCCGGGCAGGCCGCCCGCGGCCAGGGCATCCGGCGGCATCTGGACCGGTCGGGCGACGGGCGGCGGGGGAGCCGGTTCTGCGTCTTGGGCCTCGACATGCCCGTCGTCGGCAACGATCTCGTCGGTCGGCGCGATGTCGTCCCCCGGCACGGTGTCGTCGAACGGAACGACCTCGAGGTCCGAGGCGGGTGGCGCCACCTCGGCGGCTCGGAGCCGCTCGAAGATCCCCTCGCTGCGGTCGGACGGAGCCTCGGGATCGGACACCGCCCCATGGTGCTCGCCGCACCCCGGTCGAGGCAAGGACCCTCGACGTTTCACGTGGAACGCGCGACCGCTCGAACCGGAGAATGTTCCACGTGGAACGTCGACCGAACCCGGGCGATCCGACGTTCCACGTGGAACGTCAGAACAAGGGGCGCTTGACCGGCACGCCTGCCCGCCGCGGGAAGCGCTCGGGAAGCGGTGCCGTGCGCCGGAGGCGCTGCGCCCCGCCAGAGACGCCCTCCGGCGCCAGCCCCAGCTCGGCCAGCCCACTCGCGGGCCACCGCTCCCCCGTCGCCTCCGGCGGTTCGGCGACCACGAGCACCCCGTCGAGGGCGACGAAGCTCCCGCCGCACTCGGCGGTCACGGCCGGGTGACCGAAGGACCGAGCCGTCACCAAGGGAAACGCCTCCCGGAGGGCAGCGTCGCGGCCGAGGTCCTCGGCCCGCCCGTGGCGCACCTGCACCCGGTCCGTCCACCCGAGCTCGGCCACCGCCTGCTCGAGGAGGCGCACGCGGCGGAGGGCGGCGTCGACGAGGACCCACGAAGACGCCGGCCACAGCCCGGCCAGGGCCAGGCCGGGGATCCCCGCCCCCGAGCCCAGGTCCAGCGCCCGTTCCGGGGCGTCGAGCGTGGCGGCCAAGCGCTCGGCCAGGCGCAGGTGCACCTCGAGGTCACCGGGCCCGACCATCGAGCGCTGCTGACCTTCCCGCCAGATGTCCAGCAGGATGTCGGTCCAGCCGTCGCCGGCGGCCGCCATCAGGGCGAGGGGACGATCAGCGTCTGGCCGACGTGGAGCAGGTCGGGGTTCCCCGGCTCCACCAGGCGGTCGGCGTTGGCGTCGACCAACTCGGCCCACACCTGGGTGATGTCCTCGACGCTCGACCCGCCGGCGGCCTCGGCCAGCTCGGTGGCGATGCTCCAGAAGCTCTCGCCCGCCTCCACCTGCACCGACGCCGGTCGGGCCACCTCGGTCCGGTCCGGAGCCGTCGGCGCCGGGGCCGCGGCCGCCGGGGCATCCGGCGCAGGCGCCTCGGCCGCCGGGGCGTCGGACGCAGGTGGCTCGGTCGCCGGCGCCTCGGGGCTGGGGGAGCCGGCGGCCGGGGCGGCGGGTTCGTCGCCACCCGAGGCGGCGCCGGACGACGGCGCCGGATCGTCCGCCGGGGGCGCCGTCGTCGAGGGGACGGGGCCAGCGGGGCCCTGGCCGGCCTCGGTGCCCGGATCACCTGCGCCGTCCGACCCGGCCGCCGGCGCCGGCTCGCCGTCGCCCGCACCCGCCGGATCGGCCCACGCCGGGGCCTCGCCCGTGTCGAACACCAGCAACCAGCCGTCGGCCTGGGGCAACCGCAGGACCGTGGACGAGCTCGCCGCCAGCTGCTGGACCTGCGGGGACGCCTCATCGCCCTCGACCACGGCCACCAGGTAGCGGGGGCCGTCGGGTTCCGCCTCGCGCACCGGCACCCCGGCTCGATCGGGGGGCAGCACGTCCGCCTGGACCGGGCCGAGGAAGCCGACCTCGTCGCCCGGCTCGGTCAGCGAGCTCAGCACCCCGCGGGCGCTGTCCGCCGCGTCCGCCGCCTCCGGTGCCGGATCGTCGCCGCCGGCGAGCAGGACCACCGCCACGGCGACCAGGGCGATGACGGCCGTCGCCGCGACCGCGACCGGACCGAGCACGCCGGCGCGGCGACGCCGCTCGGGCACCACCGGCTTCGGCAGCGGGCCGGTGCGGGCGGCCAGGGCGTCCTCGGCATCCTTGGCCCGGCGCTCCCAGTAGTCGGCCCGCCGATCGTCGTCGGCGGGCACCTCGGCCACGGTGCCGACGCCGGACCGCTCCACGAAGCCGGCCCCGGCCAGCGAGGTGCGGGGCATCACCCACTCGGGGCCCCGGCTGCCGGGTCGCTTGTAGGCCCCTTCGATCTCCCCGGCCGCGAGGCGACGTCGGATCGTCTTGGGGCTCACCCGGAACTCCCGGGTGGCGTCCTCGATCGTGAGCAGGGGGTCGGTCATCGGGCAGCGGCGCCCGAGCACCTGCGGCTGGGCGCCGTCACCGTACCAACGCGCTCCGCACAGCTCCACCGGCGCCACGGACGGCCGGGGGAGGGCGCGAAGGCGCTGGTCAGGCGGGGTGTGACCACCGTGACCAACCTCCGTCGCCGTGGCGCCAGACGGCGCGTCAGTCGGGGAGGATGACGACGTGGCGGCGGCGATCCTCGCCCTCGCTCGTCGTCCGCACACCGTCGATGTCGTTGATGACGTCGTGGACCGTCTTGCGGTCCGGGGGCGACATCGGCTCGAGGGCGACCTTGACCCCGGTCTCCTTGACCCGCTCGGCCTGCTGGCGGGCGAAGCGCTCGAGGGCGTCCTTGCGCCGGGCCCGGTAGCCGGCGACGTCGACCCGGAGGCGACCCTGCAGCCGGCCCGAGTGCTGCTGGGCGACGGCGGTGCGGGTGAGCTCCTGCACGGCCTCGAGCGTGCGCCCCCGGGGGCCGACGAGCAGGCCGAGGTCGTCGCCGGTGACGGCGATCTCGAGGTGCTCGTCGTCGGCCATGGTGGCCTCCACCTCGCCATCGACGCCGAAGGCCTCGACCAGGCCGCGGACGAAGTCGACCGCGGTCGGCTCCTGCTCGTCGAGGGTGATGTCGCTCATGGGTGCTCCTGTCGGGGCCTCGGGGGCCGGCTCGGGGTCGGGTGGGAGATCGGCTTGGTCGGTCGGGGCGGCCTCATCGGCGGGCGCCGGGGCCTCGGCCGGGCGGGGCCGGTCCCCGCGCTGGCGGCGACGGCCGCCGGGCGGGCGATCAGCGGCGGCCGGGCGCCCCGTGTCCGTGCCGGTGTCGGCGTCGTCGGCATCATCGCGGCCGCCGTCCGGGGCGGCGGACACCATCTCGTCGGTGCGGCGACCGCCGCGACGGCGCCGTCCCCCGCCGCCGCCGGTGGGCTTGCGCCGGTTGCGGCGGTCGACCGTGGGGCGAGGGCGGGTCGGCTTCACCCGGGCCCGGACCCGGGCCTCGGTGCGGCGCAGGCCGAACAGCCGGCTGCTGGGCTCGGCCAGCACCTCGAGCTCGGCGTCGGCCTCGTCGACGCCGAGCGCGTCGAGGGCGCGCGCCCGGGCCTCGTCGACGCTGCGACCGGTGGTGACGACCCACTGCACGGGCGTGCTACCGCTTCTTCCGC
>JBKHXT010000096.1:0-8333 GCA_046565885.1 Acidimicrobiia bacterium | reverse complement strand
GCGGGGCCACGGCGCCGCCGCCGACGGCACCGTCTACGTCATGCTCACCGCCCTCGCCGGCCAGGAGGACGTCATCCGCGGCGTCATCGGCGGCGCCGACGACTACATCACCAAGCCCTTCGACGTCGACGACCTGTCCGACCGCGTCTCGCGGTGGTGCGCCGCCACCGGGTGGGAGCTGGTCGACGCCGAGCACCCGGGCGCCGTGCACGAGCACCTGCGCTACGAGGGCTGAGGTGGCCGACGACCGCTCCGAGACCGAGGCGAGGCGGCGGGTCCGGACCCCGGTGCGCGACGCCGACGACGAGCGCCTGGTCGAGGCGTTCCAGCGCGAGCGCGACCGCGACGCCGTGAACGAGCTGCTCCGCCGGCACGAGGGACTGATCATGTCCGTGGCCCGCCGGTACTTCGTGCCGGGCGGCGACCAGGAGGACGTGCGCCAGCAGGCGATGATCGGCTTCTGGAAGGCGGTGCGCGACTACACGGGCGGCGCCGGCGCCACGTTCCCGAGCTTCGCCCGCACGTGCATGCAGCGCCAGGTCATCACCGCGGTGAAGGCGGCGAACCGCATGAAGCACTCGCCGCTGAACGACTCGGATCGCATCGCCCACCACGACGCCGAGCACGACGACGACCAGCGCAGCACGGGCGTGCAGCTGCCGTCGGTGAGCCACGAGCGCTCGGCGGTCGAGCGCATGGACATGGACACGAGCGGCGGCATGCCCTTCGGGCTGTCGGAGATCGAGGGGCTCATCGAGGCCCACGGCCACGACGCCGTCCACGAGCTGCTGCGCACCCACTACGACGGCAAGAGCACCCGGCGCGGGAAGGACGAGCCCGACCGGCTCTCGGAGAACGAGGCACTCGTGCTCGTCGGTTTGCTCAGCGGCAAGAAGTACCGCGAGATCGCCGAGGAGATGGGTCGCACCGACAAGTTCGTCGACAACACGGTGCAGCGCCTGCGGGCCAAGCTCCGCCACCTGCTCGAGGACCAGTAGGTCCTAGGCGCGTCGGAGCCACCAGGAGACGGCGAGGGTGGCGACGGCGCCGAGGATGCCGAGCGCCCACAGCACGAGCACGCCGGTGAGGTCGGGCGTCTCCTGGGTGACCGTGATCCGCTCCGGCCGCGGGGCGGTGGGCGACGGCGTCGGCGCCTCGGGGAGCGACGTGGGCGGGACGGTGGCCGGCGCCGTGGTGGGCGCCGCCGTGGTGGCGGTGCTCCGGGCCGTGGTCGGGGGCGAGGTGGTGGCGGTCGTCGCCGGCGCCTCGGTGGTGGGCGGCGCCGTGGTGGTCGGGATCGTCGTCTCGGGCGACGGGGACGTCGTGGTGGTGGTCGGCTCGATCGTGGTCGTGGTCTCCAGCAGCTGGGCGCCGGCCGTCCGGTCGCCGCCCGCGCCGGCGAGCGCCGCACCCAGCGCCACGAGGGCGAGCAGGACGACGAGCCCCGATCGGCGGCGCATGGGGGTCAGGCGCAGTCGCGGCAGACGTCGCCGTCGTCGAAGAGGTCCTCGGCCTTGGTCACCAGGCACACCGTGCAGCGCCGCTCGGCGCGGGTGGCCTGCGACGGCCGCTTGGGGGCGGGCGTCCGCGTCCGCCTCGGGGCCCCGGTGCCCGAGCTCGTGCGCCGGCGGGGCGGCGCCACGTGCGGCCGGTCGAAGGGGTCGTCGCCGAGGCGGAGCTCGCTGCACTGCAGCGCCAGGTCGCGCAGGCGGCCGTCGGGCACGTCCTCCAGCGGGGCCCGCTGGTCGGGGAGGTGGTCGAGCCGGTCGGGCAGGGCGGCGAAGGGGAGCCGGCGGCGCCACTCGACCGGTCGGCGGTGCTGGGCCCGGTCGGCGTCGAGATCCGTGCGGTAGCGGTAGTCGCCGGTCACCACGCCGCAGGCGAACCCGCCGGCCACCGGGTCGACGAGCAGGGCGAGGTCGCCGGGCTTGATGCGGCGCACGAAGCTGAGGAACAGGGCGGCGTCGTGCTCCTGGTGCTTCGTCGGCTCGTCGTCGAGGCCGACGCCGAGGATCTTGAGCGCCTTGGCCCGGTCGACGTCGCGGCCGTCGGGGAACTGCGGGAACACCACGCCGATCTCGCCGTCGTCGAGGAACGGCTTCACCAGCCGATCGCGGGGGCCGCCCCGCACGACCCAGACGGTGGCCATCTCGTCGGCGTGGATCACCTCCCCGACCCTAGGGCGACTTTGTGCCTGGGCCGCTGCCCGCCAGGCTGGCACCGCATGCACGTGTGGATCGACCAGGACCTCTGCACCGGTGACGGCCTGTGCACCGACCACTGCCCGGAGATCTTCGTCATCCTCGAGGACGGCATCGCCTACGTGCGCGACGGCATGGACATCGGCAACGACCCCGGCGGCGCCGGCTCGATGGTGCCCGTCGCGCCCGACTTCCAGCAGCGGGTCATCGACTCGGCCGAGCTCTGCCCGGGCGAGTGCATCTTCATCGAGATCGACCGGGCCGTACCCTCCACCGGGTGAGCGACGTCCTGCCCCAGCTGGCGCTGGTGGCCCTCCTGGTGGTCCTGAACGCCGTGTTCGCCGGATCGGAGCTGGCGCTGGTCTCGCTGCGCGAGGGCCAGCTCCAGCGGCTCGAGGCCGAGTCGGGGCGCGGGCGGGCGCTCGCCGCCCTCGCCCGAGACCCCAACCGGTTCCTCGCCACCATCCAGATCGGCATCACGCTCGCCGGCTTCCTCGCCTCGGCCTCCGCAGCCGTGAGCCTGGCCGAGCCGCTCGAGGAGCCGCTGTCGTTCCTCGGCGGCGCCTCCCGCCCGCTCTCGATCGTCGTCGTCACCCTGGTGCTCGCCTACTTCACGCTCGTGTTCGGCGAGCTGGCGCCCAAGCGCATCGCCATGCAGCGCGCCGAGCCGTGGGGCCTGCTCGTGGCCCGGCCGCTGTCCGCCGCCGCCACCGCCACCCGCCCCGTGGTGTGGCTGCTCTCGCGCTCCACCGACGTCGTGGTCCGCCTGCTCGGCGGCGACCCGAACCGCGAGCGCGAGGAGGTCACCGCCGAGGAGCTGCGCGACCTCGTGGCCGCCCAGGTCTCCTTCACCCCGCAGCAGCGCCGCATCATCGACGGCGCCTTCGAGATCGCCGACCGCACCCTGCGCGAGGTGCACCGGCCCCGCCCCGACGTCTTCACCCTCGCCGCCGAGGACCGCTGCGTCGACGTGGTCGACGCGCTGGCCGGCAGCGGCCACTCCCGGGCACCGGTCGGCCGGGGCGGCGCCCTCGACGACGTCGTCGGCATCGTCCACCTGCGCGACCTGCTCACCGACGACCCGAGCCGCACGGTCGGGGCGGCGGCGGCTCCGGCGATGGTCCTGCCCGAGACCGCCGGCGTGCTGCTCGCCCTGCGCGAGATGCAGCGCCGCCACGCCCAGATGGCCGTGGTCGTCGACGAGCACGGCGCCGCCGAGGGCATCGTGACCGTCGAGGACCTGGTCGAGGAGCTGGTCGGCGAGATCTACGACGAGACCGACCGCGACGTGCTGTCGGTGCGGCGCATGGGCGGCGGCGTCATCGTCGTGCCCGGGCGGTTCCCCATCCACGACCTCCCCGACATCGGCGTCGCCGTGCCGGAGGGCCCGTTCACGACGGTGGCCGGCATGGTGCTCAGCGAGCTCCAGCGCATCCCCGAGGCGCCGGGCGACGCCGTCGAGGTCGCCGGCTGGCGCTTCGTGGTCACCGGCGTCGGCGCCAACACCGTCACCGAGGTGCGCATCGAGCCGGGCACCGGCGACCTGCCGCCGGCGCCCTAGCGCTGGCGACCGCTACTCCACGACCTCGATGGCGAACTCGGGGCAGTTGTCGGCGCACAGCCGCGCCTTCTCGTGGAGCTCGGGCGGCACGTCGCCGGTGACGAGGAGCACGGCGTAGCCCTCGTCGTCCACGTCGAACAGCTCCGGCGCCAGCGAGTAGCAGCGGTTGTGGCCCTGGCAGGCGTCGCGGTCGTAGTCGATCCTCACGACGCACCGCCGAGGACGCGCACCGGGAGGCAGCGGGGGCCGCGCACCTGGCCGGTGGACCAGCGCACGGTCTCGGGCTCGGACAGCTCGAAGTCGGGGAAGCGGTCCATCCACTCCTCGAGGGCGACGGTGAGCTCCATGCGGGCCAGGTTCGAGCCGAGGCAGCGGTGGATGCCGAGGCCGAACGCCGAGTGCCGGTTGCGGGCCCGGTCGATGACGAACTCGTCGGCCCGCTCGAACGCCTCGCCGTCGCGGTTGTACGCCGGGAAGGGCAGCAGCACCCAGTCGTCCTTCGAGACGGGGCAGCCGCCGATCTCGGTGTCCTCGGCCACCAGGCGGGCCATCGTCACCGGGGCGTAGAAGCGGAGGAACTCCTCGACGGCGAACTGGCGCACGTCGGGGTCCTCGACCCAGCGGCGCCGGTCGTCGGGGTGCTGGGCGAGGTGCCAGAGGCTGGCGCCGATGGCCGACCACGTGGTGTCGATGCCGGCGATGAGCAGCAGGGCGATGGTGCCGAAGATGTGCTCGTCGGAGAGGTGGTTGCCGTCCTCGTCGGTGACGTCGAGCAGGTACGACACCAGGTCGTCGCCCCGGCGGCCCTCCTCGCGGCGGTCGCGGATCTTCTCGACGAGGTACGCCTGGAGCGTCTCACCCGGATCGATCTCGCCGTTCTGGCCCGGCGTCTCGAGGATGCGGCTGATGAAGACGCGGAAGCGGTCGCCGTCCTCCTCGGGCAGGTCGAGCATCTTGGCGATGATCCGCACGGGGATGTGGGACGTGTAGGTGACGGCGGCGTCGGTGGTGCCGTCGCCGTCGGCCAGCTCGGCCTCGATCTGGTCGAGCAGCTCGCGGCACGTCTGGCGCGTGGTGTCCTCCCACGCGGCGATCGCCTTGGGCGAGAAGGGCGGCAGCAGCAGCCGGCGGGCGTCCTGGTGGAACGGCGGGTCGGACGTGATGGGCGGGGCGAAGCCCTGCGGCGCCAGCTCGGGCGGCGGGCGGAAGTCGCTCACGATCACGCTGCGGCTGGTGAAGTGCTCGGTGTCCTCGGCCACGGCGCGCACGTCGGCGGCCCGGGTGGGCAGCCAGGCGCCGCCGAAGCGCTCGGTGTGCGCCACCGGGCAGCGGGACCGCAGGTCGTCCCAGATCTGGGGCGCGGCAGCGGCGTAGTCGGGGTGCGTGTGGTCGAAGTCCGTGGCCCAGTCGGAGACGGGCGGGCGGCTGACCGGGTGCGCCTCGGTCTCCGGTGCGGCGGTGTCGCTCATGGCGGCGTGGTCCCCCAAGGGTGATAACGGTCGTTATCGAAGGGTAGCGGCTCGACCGACCGCGGGCCACACGCGCCAGCGGCCGGCCCCGAGGGCCGGCCGCCGACGCCCATGCGCGGTCTGGATCAGGTCTTGGCGGGCTTCCCGTCGTTCTCGAGGAACGAGTCGATGAACCACTGCATCAGCTCGAGCTCGGCGACCTGGCCGATGAGCAGGTCCTCGGTCACCGGGTCGATGTCGGCGGCCTTCTCCATCACCTTGCGGTGGTCCTCGACGATGCCGGTGTACACGCCGTCGAGCGCCTTCAGGTGCTCGAAGGTCATCGCCCGGCCCACCGGGTACTCCTCCCAGTGCCGGGTGTCGACGATCCGCTGGGGCGTGCCGTGGGGGACGCCGCCGAGGGTGCGGATGCGCTCGGCCACCTCGTCGGCCATGGGGCGGACCTTGGCGACGAAGTCGTCGAGCATCTCGTGGACGCTGATGAAGTTGGGCCCGACCACGTTCCAGTGGACGTGCTTGAGCGTGAGCTCGAGGTCGAGCAGGGAGGTGAGCCGGACCTGGAGGTCCTCGTTCAGCTCCTCGACTTCCTTGGTGATCTTCACGGTGCGTGCTCCTGTGTGGGGGTGGGAGTCCGTCGTCCCACGACGTACCCGAGGAGCAGCGCCGTCAGTCCCCCGGCGCCGCCTGCGGCCCCCGCTGGAGCCGGCCCGGGCGCTCGCCCGTGAGCTCGCCATCGGCCACCGTCGTGGTGCCCCGCTTGATCGTGGCCACGTACCCGACCGCCTCCTGCAGCAGGCGGGTGCCGCCCGCCGGCAGGTCGGCGGCGATGTGCGGCGGGCGCAGCGCCAGCCGGTCGAGGTCGATCACGTTGAGGTCGGCGAGGTGGCCGGGGGCGACCACGCCGCGGTCGTGCCAGCCGACGTGGGCGGCGGTGCGCTGGGTCTGGTGGTGGACCATGTGCTCGAGCGTCAGCTTCGGGCCCCGGGTGCGGTCGCGCGTCCAGTGCGTGATGCCCGTGGTCGGCATGGAGCCGTCGGAGATGGCGTTGCAGTGCGCGCCGGCGTCGGACAGCCCGACCATGGCGTGCGGCGACGTCAGCATCTCGTGGACGTCGTCGAGGCTGCCCCGGGCGTAGTTCATGAGCGGCACGTAGAGCAGCGTCGTGCCCTCGCCGTTCGTGGACGGCCCGGTGAGCAGGTCGTACAGCGCGTCGAACGGCTCGGCGCCCTGGGTGGTGGCGATGCCGGCGACGCTGCGCTCGGGCGTGGGCTCGTAGTCCGGCGGGTCGCTCAGCGGGTACATGCGGTCCCAGCCGGAGTGGATGATGAGCGGGAAGCCCCGCAGGTGCTCGCCGGCCGCCGCGTGCTCCTGGCGCAGGCGCTCGCGCACCTCGGGCCGACGGAGCTCGGCGAGGCGGGCGCTGCGATCGGCGGGCAGCTGGTGGAAGCTCGGGCAGAACAGCAGCGGGTTCGCGGAGGCGGTGAGGCCGAGCAGCACGCCGATCGGGCGGACGGCCACCTGGGCCTTGGCGTCGGCGCCGGCCTCGACCCAGCCGGCGATGGCGGCGAGCAGCTCGCGGAACCGGTCCGGCGTGTCGTCGTTCTGCTGGACGGTGAACGACAGCGGGCGGCCGACCTTGAGGGCGAGCTCGCCGAGCAGCTCCAGCTCCCGGGCGACCAGGTCGTCGTCGTCGGACTGGTAGGCGTCCGAGATCAGCTGGATCACGCCGGTGCCGGCCCGGGTGAGGGCGTCGGCGATGCCGAGCACCTCGTCGGTGGCGGCGGTGAGCGTGCCGATGGACTCGCCCGTGCTCGTGCGGTGCACCCACGTGCGGCTGGTCGTGAAGCCGAGGGCGCCGGCCCGGATGCCGGCCTCGCACAGGCGGCTCATCGCCTCGATGTCCTCGGCGGTGGCCCGCTCGGTGTGGTCGGCGCCCCGGTCGCCCATGACGTAGGTGCGCAGCGCCGCGTGGGGCACGTGGGCGGCCACGTCGACGGTGCGGGTCTGGCGGTCGAGCACGTCGAGGTACTCGGGGAAGGACTCCCAGCCCCAGGTGAGGCCCTCGGCGAGAGCGGTGCCGGGGATGTCCTCGACCCCCTCGAGCAGGCTGATCAGCCACTCGTGCTTCTCGGGGCGGGCCGGCGCGAAGCCCACCCCGCAGTTCCCCATGGCCACGGTGGTCACGCCGTGCTGGGACGACGGCCGCAGCTCGGGGTCCCACGTGGCCTGGCCGTCGAAGTGGGTGTGGATGTCGACGAAGCCGGGCGTGACCAGGAGCCCGTCGGCGTCGATCTCCCGGCGGCCGCGCTCGTCGACCTCACCCACTGCCACCACGACGCCGTCGCGCACCGCGACGTCCGCCGTGCGCCCGGGTGCGCCGCTGCCGTCGACGACGGTGCCGCCGCGGACCACCAGATCGACGTCGCTCATGCCAGAACCCCCTGGGATCGTCCCTGGAGCCGTTCTAGCCGCCGCGGGTGTCGGCGACCCAGCGGCGTCTCTGTGCGGTTTCGAGCCGCTACGGCTCGACAACCCACACCGACGTCGTCGGGTCAGACCTGGCGCTCGTGCTCGCGGCGCTCGGCCAGCCGGGCGGCGTACGCGGCGGCCTCGGTGCGGCGGTGCATGCCGAGCTTGGCGAACATGTTGGAGACGTAGTTCTTGACGGTCTTCTCGGCCAGGAAGAGGCGCTCGCCGATCTGCCGGTTGGTGAGGCCCTCGGCGATGAGCCCGAGGATGCGGCGCTCCTGGTCCGTGAGCGAGGCGAGCTCGTCGTCGCCCTCCCGGTGGCGAAGGCGGTCGAGCACCCGCGTGGTGACCTGTGGGTCGAGGAGGGACTCGCCGGCCGCGACGCGTCGGATGCCGTCCACCAGGTCGCTGCCCCGCACCTGCTTGAGCAGGTACCCGGCGGCACCGGCCATGATCGACGCGTAGACGGCGTCGTCGTCCGAGAAGGACGTGAGCATGATGCAGGCGATCTCCGGGTGCTTGGACCGGATCTCCCGGCACACCTCGATGCCATCGCCGTCGGGGAGGCGCACGTCGAGCACCGCCACGTCGGGAGAGGTGGCGGGGATGCGCCCGTAGGCCTTCTCAGCCGTG
>JBKHXT010000095.1:0-11837 GCA_046565885.1 Acidimicrobiia bacterium | reverse complement strand
CGGACCTCGTCGCGCAGGAGGGGGTGGTCGGCGAGGAGCGGGTCGGTCTCGGTGATGGCGAACGCGGCGTCCCGGGCCTGGCGGACGAGGTCCTTGTCGCGGCGCAGCGACGCCAGCTTGAGGTCGGAGCGCCCCTTCTGCCGGGTGCCGAGGATGGTGCCCTCGCCCCGGAGCTCGAGGTCGACCTCGGCCAGCTCGAACCCGTTGGTCGACTCGACGAGGGCGGTGAGGCGGGCCACACCGTCGGGCGTCTGGGTCTCGCCGAGCAGGAAGCAGTAGCTCACGGCCGCACCCCGGCCCACCCGGCCCCGCAACTGGTGCAGCTGGGCGATGCCGAACCGGTCGGCGTCCTCGATCACCATGACGGTGGCGTTGGGGACGTCGACGCCGACCTCGATGACGGTGGTGGCCACGAGCACGTCGAGTCGGCCGTCGCGGAAGAGGCGCATCGTCTCCTCCTTCTCCGCCGGCGGGACGCGCCCGTGGAGCAGCCCCACCCGCAGGCCCTCCAGCTCGCCGGCCCGCAGCTGCTCGTAGGTCTCGGTGGCCGACGACACCTCGAGCTTCTCGGACTCCTCGACCAGCGGGCACACGACGTAGGCCTGGCGGCCGTCGGCGACCTCCCGGCGCACCTCCTCCCAGACCGCCGCCTGCTGCTCCTCGGAGCGGGCCCACGACGTCTCGATGGGCGTCCGGCCCGGCGGCAGCTCGTCGAGGATCGACACGTCGAGGTCGCCGTAGACGGTCATCGCCGCCGTGCGCGGGATGGGCGTGGCGGTCATGACGAGCACGTCGGGGACCGCCCCCCGGCCCTTGTCGCGCAGCGCCGCCCGCTGCTCGACGCCGAAGCGGTGCTGCTCGTCGACGACCACGACGCCGAGCGAGGCGAAGTCGACGTCGGCCGAGAGCAGCGCGTGGGTGCCGATGGCGATGTCGACCTCGCCGGCGGCCAGGCCCTCGGTGATCTTCCGGCGCTCGCCGGCCGGCACCCGGTTGGTGAGCAGCTCGACGCGCAGCGGCCGGTCGAACAGGGCGCCCTCGTCCCCCACCCGCAGGTCGGCGACCAGGTCGCGGATGCCGAGGGCGTGCTGCTCGGCCAGGACCTCGGTGGGCGCCATGAGCGCGCCCTGGTGGCCGCCCTGGACGGCGACCAGCATCGCCGAGACGGCCACCACGGTCTTGCCGGCGCCGACGTCGCCCTGCAGCAGCCGGTGCATGGGGACCCGGTGGGCGAGGTCGCCCTCGATCTCGCCGATCACCCGCTGCTGGGCGCCGGTGAGCGGGTACGGGAGGGCGTCGTGGAAGCGGCGCACGAGCTCGCCGCCGAGGTCGTGCTCGACGCCGACCGTGGTGGTCTCCAGGTGGCGCTTGCGCAGCACGAGGGCGAGCTGCAGGCGCAGCAGCTCGTCGAAGATGAGCCGCTTGCGGGCGGCGACGTAGGCGCCGACGCTGTCGCCGGGCTGGTGCACGAGGTTCAGGGCGAGGGTCCGGTCGATCAGGTCGAGCCGGTCGAGCACGTCCTCGGGGACCGGGTCGAGCAGGTCGCCGGTGCGGCGCAGCGCCTCCTCGACCCAGCGGCGCACGTCCTCGGTGGTGATCCGCGCCTTCTCGGACTGCGGGTAGACGGGCACCACCTGGCCGGTCTGGTCGCCCACGAGGTCGACCACCGGGTTCGTCAGCTGCTTGGTGCCCCGGAAGTCCTCGAGCTTTCCCCAGAACACCGCCTCGGTGCCCGGGCTGAGCTGCTTCTCCCGCCACGCCTGGTTGAAGAACGTGACCTTCATCCGCCCGCTGCCGTCGGACACCCACGCCTCGACCATGACGCGCCGGCCCCGCCCCCTGCCGCCGAGCGGGCGGGACGAGATGCGCTCGACCCGGGCGAGGACGGAGGCGACCTCGCCCACGTGGAGGTCGCGGATGCGGGCCTCCTTGGTGCGGTCGATGTAGCGGCGCGGGTAGTGCGTGAGCAGGTCGAAGACGGTCTCGATCCCCACCGACCGGAGCGCATCGGCGCGCTTGGGGCCGATGCCGTCGAGCCGGGCGACGTCGATGCGCGTCAGCGAGCGCAGCGGGCGGGGGTCCACCCCCCGATCATGCCCGCGGGCGCTGACAGGGCCCGCGCCTGCGCTGATCAGGCGGAGCGCAGCGCCCGCACGAGCTGGGCCTTCGACATGCCCGAGCGACCCTCGATGTCGAGCTCCTGGGCCTTCTCGTAGAGCTCGCCCTTCGACCAGCGCTCGTAGGCCTCGTCCGGCGTCCGGGCCCCGGTCCGGGCGGTCTTCGCCGTGGCGGCGTCGGCCTCGCGCACGACGTCGGTCGCGGCGATCTCGGCCCGGGCGCCGATGCGGTCGCCCACGCGCTCGGCCTCGCGGCCGACGGCGCCGAGGTCGCGGCGGATCTCGCCGGCCGCGTCCGCCGTGGCGTCGACGGCGGCGTCGGCCAGCTGCGACGCGCCGGTGCGGGCCACGGTCGTCAGGCCGCGCACCGCCTCGAGGGAGGTGACGGACACGACCCCGGCCTGGCGGATGGCCTCGGCGTTGACGGCGCCGACCCGCAGGACGAGGGCATCGACCGGGGCGGGGACGTGCGCCGCCCCCAGCTCGGCGATGCGGTCGACCGTGTCGGCGAGGTCACGGGTGGTGGCGTCGATCGTGGCGGTGAGCTCCATGCTGCATCCATGACCCGCGCGCTTGGTGGATCATGCGCGTGGTGACGGATCCCACGTGCCGCCGGGCGCGGCGGGCTACTCGATGCCGAACAGGTACGGGTACAGCGGCTGGCCGCCGTGCAGCACCTCGGCCTCCACGTCGGGGTGGTGCTCGGCCAGCCACTCGGTGACGTGGCGGGTGCAGCCCGGCGAGGCGCCGTCGCCCTCGATCACGGTGACCAGCTCGAAGCCCGTGCCCGAGCCGCCGCCGAGGAGGTGGTCGAGCAGGTCGCAGCACACCTGGCCCAGCTCCGGGCCGACGACCTCGATGCCCTGGCGGCTGATGCCCAGCCAGTCGCCCTCGGCGATGGGGCCGGCATCGCACGTGGAGTCGCGGACGGCCTGGGTGACCTCGCCGTGCACGACCGCCTCGGCGTGCTCGCGCATGGCGCCGACGTTCTCGTCGGCGCTGGCCTCGGGGTCGTAGGCCAGCAGGGCGGCGAAGCCCTCGGTGATCGACCGGGTGGGCAGGACCCGCACCGTCTTGTCGGTGAGGGCGTCGACCTGCTCGGCCACGGCGATGATGTTCTTGTTGTTCGGCAGGACCACGACCTCGGGCGCCGGCACCGCCTCCACCGCCTCGAGCAGCTGCGCCGTCGAGGGGTTCATCGACTGGCCGCCGGTGACGACCTGCTGGACCCGCAGGTTCAGGAACACCCGGCGGATGCCGTCGCCGGTGGCCACGGCCACGACGCCGCAGGGCACCGGCTCGGGCTCGGGCTCGGGCGGCGCCTCGGCCTCGAGGACCCAGCGCTCCTCCTCGACCTCGTGGAGCTCGTCGAGCAGGTCGGTGACCCGGATCTGGCGCGGCCGGCCGATCTCGATGGCCGCCTCGATGGCGCCGCCGATGTCGTCGGTGTGGATGTGGCAGTTGTAGATGCCGTCGCCGCCGACGACGACGATGGAGTCGCCGATGCCGGCCCACACCTCGCGGAAGGCGGGCATGGCCTGGTCGGGCGCCTCGAGCAGGTACATGACCTCGTAGCGCAGCTCCGACACGTGCTTGCCGGTCTCGGGCGTGGCCGCGCCGGCGGCGCCCTTGACCCGGTCGGCGGCGCCGGCGGGGGCGTCCGGCGGCGCCGGCACGTCGCGGCCGTCGACCACGTGGAGGAGCGCGTCGAGCAGGAGCAGGAAGCCGGCGCCCCCGGCGTCGACCACGCCGGCCTCCTTCAGGACCGGCAGCAGCTCGGGGGTGCCATCGAGGGAGACCTGGCCGGCGTCGCGGGTGCGGGCGAGCACGTCGACCAGCGGGACGCCCTCGCCGGCCGCGGCCTGCGCCGCCTCGGCCGACTCGCGCACGACGGTGAGGATCGTGCCCTCCACCGGGCGCTGCACCGCCTCGTAGGACAGCGTCGACGCCCGGGACAGCGACGCGGCGAGCACCGGGCCGTCGACGGCGTCGTGCTCCCGGATCACCTCGGTCATGCCCCGCAGGAGCTGGGAGAGGATGACGCCGCTGTTGCCCCGGGCGCCCATGAGCGACCCGTGGGCGATCGCCTTGCAGATCGCCGACATGTCGCCGCCCTCGACGCCGGCGACGGCCTCGCCCACCGACGTGAGCGTGAGGCGCATGTTCGTGCCCGTGTCGCCGTCGGGGACCGGGTAGACGTTCAGGCGGTTGATGGCGTCCTGGTGCTGCGACAGCGCCTCACCGAAGGTGGCGATGGCGCGGCCGAGCTCGGCGGCACCGAGGCGGTCGAGGGTCGTCATCGGCTCGGCACCCTACCGATGCCCCGGCGCGCCGACCGGACGCCGGATCCCGGCCCGCTCGTGACCTCGGGCCCTCGACCGGCGCACCGCCCGTTGTGACCATGGGAGTGACCCCCCAGTAGGGTGATCGAACCCAGTTCACACCGACCATCACCAGGAGCCAGCGTGCAGGGTGTCATCAAGTCGTACGATCCCGGATCCGGGGACGGCGTGATCATCGCCGACGCCGATCTGCGCGAGTACGACCTGGCGCCCGGGGCCCTCGACGGATCGGTGTTCCGGATGCTGCGGCAGGGCCAGCGGGTCGTCTTCGACGTCGACGACCGCGAGCGCGCCACCGGCCTCCGGCTGGGCTCGGAAGTTGACATGGGCACGCCTCGCTTCCCCCAAGAGGACGTGCCGCTCAGGACCGGGATCTAGCGCCGGGCCCCGGGCACGGAGCTGGAACCCTCGAGAGAAGTCGCAACGGCGCGACGGAGGCGAGACGAATGGCCGCAACGACGACCAACGAGAAGCTCAAGGCCTGGGTGGACGAGTGGGCGGAGGTCTTCCAGCCCGACGCCATCGAGTGGTGCGATGGCTCCGACGAGGAGTGGGACCGGCTCACCAGCCTGCTGGTCGAGCAGGGGTCGTTCACCCGGCTCGACGAGTCGAAGCGCCCCAACTCGTTCCTGTGCAACTCCGACCCGGCCGACGTGGCCCGCGTCGAGGAGCGCACGTTCATCAACTCCGAGCAGGAGATCGACGCCGGCCCCACCAACAACTGGCGGGCCCCGGCGGAGATGAAGGACGAGGTCCTCGCCCTCTACCGCGGCGCCATGCGCGGCCGCACCATGTACGTGGTGCCCTTCTCGATGGGCCCGCTCGGCTCGCCCATCGCCCACATCGGCGTGCAGCTCACCGACAGCGCCTACGTGGCCGTGAACATGAAGATCATGACCCGCATGGGCCAGGGCGCCCTCGACGTCCTCGGCGACGGCGACTGGGTCCGGTGCCTGCACTCGGTCGGCTACCCGCTGGTCGACGCCGACGGCAACGAGCGCGACGACGTGCCGTGGCCCTGCGACGCCGACAATAAGTACATCTGCCACTTCCCCGAGACCCGCGAGATCTGGAGCTACGGCTCCGGCTACGGCGGCAACGCCCTGCTCGGCAAGAAGTGCTTCGCCCTGCGCATCGCCTCGACCATGGCCCGCGACGAGGGCTGGATGGCCGAGCACATGCTCATCGTCAAGGTGACCCCGCCCCAGGGCGAGGCCAAGTACGTGGCCGCCGCCTTCCCGTCGGCGTGCGGCAAGACGAACATGGCCATGCTCGTGCCCACCCTGCCCGGCTGGCGGGTGGAGTGCGTCGGCGACGACATCGCCTGGCTGAAGTTCGGTGACGACGGCCGCCTCTACGCCATCAACCCCGAGGCCGGCTTCTTCGGCGTGGCGCCGGGCACCAGCGAGGAGACCAACCTCAACGCGCTGCGCTCCGTCGACGCCAACTCGATCTTCACCAACGTCGCCAAGACCGACGACGGCGACGTGTGGTGGGAGGGCCTCTCCGAGCCGCCCGCCCACCTCATCGACTGGAAGGGCAACGACTGGACGCCCGAGTCCGGCGCCCCCGCCGCCCACCCCAACGCCCGCTTCACCGCCCCGGCGTCGCAGTGCCCGGTGATCGCCCCCGAGTTCGAGGACCCCAAGGGCGTGCCGATCTCGGCGATCCTGTTCGGCGGCCGACGGGCCACGAACGTGCCCCTCGTGACCGAGGCCCCCACGTGGGACGACGGCGTCTTCCTCGGCTCGATCATGAGCTCGGAGAAGACGGCGGCCGCCGCCGGCAAGGTCGGCGAGGTCCGCTTCGACCCCTTCGCCATGCTGCCCTTCATCGGCTACAACGCCGGCGACTACATGCAGCACTGGCTCGACATCGGCCAGCGCGAGGGCGCCCAGCTGCCCAAGCTGTTCTGGGTGAACTGGTTCCGCCGGGGCGAGGACGGCTCGTTCCTGTGGCCGGGCTTCGGCGAGAACAGCCGGGTGCTCAAGTGGGTGCTCGAGCGCCTCGAGGGCGAGGCCGACGGCGTGGAGACGCCCATCGGCATCGTGCCCACGGTCGACGCGCTCGACACCGAGGGCCTCGACACCGATGAGGCCGTCCTCGAGGAGCTGCTGGCCGTCGACAAGGAGTCGTGGCGCCAGGAGATCCCGCTGATCGAGGCCCACTTCGACTTCATCGGTGAGCGCCTCCCCGAGACGCTGCGCGCCAAGCTCGAGCAGCTCGAGAAGCGCCTCAGCGAGTAGCGGCGCACCCGCCCGCACGCGAGGGAGCCCCGGCCGATTGGCCGGGGCTCCGTCGCGTCAGGATCCCTCCCGGGACCGGCTGATCAGGCGCCGCGCGACGGCAGGGGCAGCAGGCCGGCACGCCGGCAGCGCTCGGCCAGCTCGGACAGCACGCTCACGTACTCGTCGCGCCCCATCGACCCGTCGAGGTACTCCTCGCGCAGGTCCAGGAACATCCCCTCGACCAGCAGGTCGACGAGCTGCTCGTAGAGCCGGTCCTCGAGGCGGTCGTCGCCGTCGATGAGCTGGATCGTGCCGAGCACGTCGTCCTGCTCCTCGGCGACCCGGTTCGCCAGGCGGTGGTGCGCGTCCATGCCCTCGGAGTTCGCCCCCCACGGCCCCACCTCCTTCCCAATCGTCGTGGTCGGGTACGGTGCGAGAGTTGAGTTGTCAACGCTCAGGTTTCCTGTTACCTTCTCGGAAGGAACAGCAGAAGCGACGTGAGGAGGTACGACCGTGCTGCTCCGTTTCGATCCGTTCCGCGAGTTCGACCGCCTGGCCGAGGAGCTCGATCGCTCGGTCACCCGGTCCGCCACCATGCCGATGGACGCCTACCGCCGCGGCAACCACGTGATCGCCCAGCTCGACGTGCCCGGGGTCCGTCCCGAGGACGTCGACGTCACCGTCGAGCGCAACGTCCTCACCGTGCGGGCCACCCGCCAGGCCGACCTCGGCGAGGACGACGAGCGCATCGTCGGCGAGCGGCGCCACGGCGAGCTGGTGCGCCAGCTCATGCTCGGCGACATGCTCGACCCGCACCGGGTCGAGGCCGACGTCACCGACGGCGTGCTCACGCTGCGCATCCCCGTGGCCGAGACGGCGACGCCCCGCAAGGTCGACGTCGGCACCGGCGGCGGCCACCGGGCCGACCAGCCGGCCCTGTCGGCCTGACGCCCACGCTCCCCCGCTCGGGCCCGCCACGGCGGGCCCGAGCCGCGTCTACAGTCCGCCCATGGCCGTCAGCGCGTACATCCTCATCCAGACCGAGGTCGGCAAGGCCGCCGACGTGGCCTCCGCCGTCGGTGAGATCAGCGGCGTCATCACCGCCGAGGACGTCACCGGCCCCTACGACGTGATCGCCCGGGCCGAGGCCGACGACGTCGACCAGCTGGGGCGCATGGTGGTGTCGAAGGTGCAGCTGATCAGCGGCATCACCCGCACGCTGACCTGCCCCGTGGTGCGGCTCTAGCCCGGGCTCAGGGCCGCAGCTCGTAGCGGCCGGGCGCCACCAGGTGCTCGGCGGCGACGTCGTCGGGCACGACCGACCGGCCCTCGGCGTCGGCGCCCTCCACCTCGATCACCACCTGGCCGTCGTCGCTGACGACCCGCAGCACCGCCTGCTCGCTCGTCTTGGCGAGGCGCGCCACGAGCTCCTGGGCGATGGTGAGCGCCCGCAGGGCGACCGCCGGCGGCGCCACCGCGTCGCCCTCCCACTCGAGGTCGATGGTGGCGCCCGCCTCCTCGCGGGCAGCGTCGACCTCGACCTCGATGGCGGCGCGCAGGGGATCGTCGGCGCCGTCGAGCGGCGAGGGCATCCCCGGTGACGGGGCGACGCTGACCTCCCACGTGCGCCGGACGGCGGCCAGCGCCAGGGCCCACAGCTCGGCGACGTCGCCGTCGTCGCGGCTCGCCGCCGCCAGCTCGGCGGCGGCACGGGCCTCGTCCGCGGCGGCGCGGGCCTCGCGCTCCTCGTTCAGCCGCTTGGCGACGTCGGCGGCCTCGCGGCGCGCCCGCTTCTCGCGCTCGAGGGCGTCGTCGCGCTCGCGGCGGGCGGCGGCGGCATCGGCCTCGGCGCCGCGCCGGGCGGCATCGGCCTCGTCCCGGGCCCGGGCGGTGGCGGCCAGGTCCTCGGTGACCTCGTCGACGCGCGAGCGGGTGCGGACCAGCACCACGCCGAGGGCGACGGCGACCACGAGCAGCACGGCGGCGACGGCGACCACGGCGCGAACCTACCGACCGCTCCGCGGCACCCCGGGGAGGGCGCTCAGCTCGAGAACTGCATCGAGCGCAGCGCGAGGCCCATCAGGAACAGGCCCCCGCCCCCGTAGAGCAGGTACCGGTGCGGGCGCAGCTGGTTGCGGTAGCTGTAGATGATCCCCACCGTGGCGAAGGCCACGAACCCGTAGAAGGCGTGGAACTGGTCGAGGTGCTCGCTGCCCCGCGCCTGGAGGATGACGCCGAGCACCACCTGCACGGCGATGCTCGCCTGGGCCACCACGGTGGCGATCCACAGCGCACGCGTGCGCAGCCCCTCCCACCGGTGGGCGCCGAGGGCCCACAGGCCCACGGCGCCGTTGGCGAGGACGACGAACCAGGCGAGGCCCTCGTGGAGGTCGTGGATCAACCGGCGGGCTGGCCGGCACCGGCGGAGCCGCCGGCCACCTCGTAGCTCCACAGCTCCGACGACACCGACACGGGCGCGCCCGACTCGGTGGGGCGATCGGCGCCGCGGTGGCCGTGGGCGAAGCCCGGCGAGGACACCCAGGCGTCGAACGACTCCTGGTCGGCCCAGCGGGTCACCACGAGCCAGGTGGTGCGGTCGTCGGTGGGCTTGAGCAGCTCGAAGCCCTCGAAGCCGGGCTGGCCGTCGACGGCACCGGCACGGGCGGCGAAGCGGCGGGCCAGCTCGTCGCCGGACCCCTCGGGGACGGTGATGGCGTTGATCTTGATGACGGTCACGGCCCCATCCTCGCGGCCGATCCCCCGGTGGGCCCAAGCGGCCCCACCGTCACGAGCTGCCGGGCACGAGCCAGTCGTCGGCGTCGTTCGCCGGCTCGCCGACCACCCGGATGTACCACTCGGTCCCCCAGGCCCGGGCGAAGACCTCGTCGGGCATGCGGAGGAAGAAGCTGTCCTCGGGGATCTGGCTGGCGTGCGCCGCCATCGAGGCCCGCTTCTGCGCGAGCCACGGGTTCACGCCGACGCGGGTCGTGATCACCTCGGCGGGCGAGCCGAAGTCGTCCTCGCCGCGGGCCTCGGGCTCGTCGGCCAGCTCCGGCTCATGGGCGGCGGCCTCCTCCATCAGCGCCCGGAGGTGGTCGCGGTCGCGGGTCGACTCGTAGACGCGGGGCGTGCCGGCGATGCGGGCGGCGCGGTGCCCCACCCGGTGGACCTGGATGTGGTCGGGGTGCCCGTAGCCGCCGTGGTCGTCGTAGACGGTGAGCACGTCGGCGCGCTCCTCGGCGAGGATCCGGGCGAGGCGCTCGGCGGCCTCGGCCGGATCCGCCTGCCAGAAGCAGCGCGGGTCGTCGTTGGTCGCCTCGCCCACCATCCCCGAGTCCTGGTAGCCCAGGAACTCGACCCGGTGGACGCCGAGCACCTCGGCCGACGCCCGGGTCTCCCGCTCCCGCCGCTCGCCCAGCGCCTCGCCGGGGTCGAGGAAGCCGTCGGCGACCTCGCCGCGCTCGCCGCTGGTGCCGAAGACGAGCACGACCCGGTGGCCCTCGGCGGACGCCCGCGCCAGCGTGCCCCCGGTGGCGATCGACTCGTCGTCGGGGTGGGCGTGGAAGGAGACCAGGGTCGCCATGCGCCGAGTCTGGCCGCCGGCGGTCAGCGGATGGCGCCGACCTCGCGCAGCTTGGCGATGCGGTCGGCGTCGAAGCCGAACTGGGCCAGCACCTCGTCGGTGTGCTGGCCAGCGTGGGCGGGCGGCCGCTGGATGGTCGCCTGCGTGCGGCTGAACCGCGGCGCCGGCGCCGGCTGCACCACGCCGTGCTCCTCGACGAAGGTGCCGCGCTCGACGTTGTGCGGGTGCTGGGGCGCCTCGCCGAGGCTGAGCACCGGGGCGAAGCACACGTCGGTGTGCTCCATGATCTCGCACCACTCGTCGCGGGTCTTGGTCTTGAAGATCTCCGCCACCCGTGCCTTCAGGGCCGGCCACTGGCTGCGGTCCATCTGGTGCGGCAGCTCCTCGCCCTCGAGGCCGGACAGGCGCAGCAGCTCGGCGTAGAACTGCGGCTCGATCGAGCCGATGGAGACGTAGCCGCCGTCGCTGGTCTCGTAGACGTCGTAGAAGTGGGCGCCGGTGTCGAGCAGGTTGGTGCCCCGCTCGTCGTTCCAGATGCCCATGGCCCGGAAGGCGTGGAACATCGTGGTGAGCACCGCGGCGCCGTCGACCATGGCGGCGTCGACGACCTGGCCCTCGCCCGAGCGCTGGGCCTCGAGCAGGGCGCAGACGATGCCGAAGGCGAGGAACATGCCGCCGCCGCCGAAGTCGCCGACCAGGTTGAGCGGCGGGACGGGGGCCTCGCCCCGGCGGCCGATGGGGTCGAGGGCACCGGCGAGGGCGATGTAGTTGATGTCGTGGCCGGCGGCCTGGGCGTAGGGGCCGTCCTGGCCCCAGCCGGTCATGCGGCCGTACACGATCCTCGGGTTGCGGGCCTTGCACTCCTCGGGGCCGATGCCGAGGCGCTCGGCGACCCCGGGACGGAAGCCCTCCATGATCACGTCGGCCTGCTCGACCAGCGCGAGCACGGCCTCGACGCCCTCCGGGCTCTTGAGGTCCACGCCGATCGACCGGCGGCCGCGGTTCAGCACGTCGGCCGGCGGCGTCTCGGGGTCGCCGCCCATCACCTGCGCGGCCCGGTCGACGCGGATGACGTCGGCGCCCATGTCGGCGAGGAGCATGGCGCAGAACGGGCCCGGCCCGATGCCGGCGATCTCGAGGACGGTGATTCCCTGGAGGGGTCCCATGGTGGCGGTGCAGGTCCTTGTGTCGTGGGGTCAGTCGGTGTGCAGCGCCGGGTCGGCGTCGCGGGTGCGGTCGACGGTGGCGTCGATCTCGTCCATGATCCGCGGCCACAGCGCCCGGGGCAGGTTGTGGCCCATGCCGTCGATCTCGACGTGGACGGCGTGGGGCACGGCCTCGGCCGTGCGTTGGCCGCCGCTCGGGGTCACGAGCGTGTCGGCGGAGCCGTGGATCACGGTGAAGGGGACGGTGACCCGGCCGAGCGCCTCGGTGCGGCTGCCGGAGACGTTGATGGCCACGATCTGGCGGCCCACGCCGGCGGGGTTGCGCACCCGGTTCCACTCCCGCCGGGCCCGCTCGGCGGCGGCCTCGGGGTCGCGGTGGGCCGGGCTCCCCCAGGTCTGCT
>JBKHXT010000094.1:0-38419 GCA_046565885.1 Acidimicrobiia bacterium | reverse complement strand
GCCCGGGCGACGGCCTCGGCGAGCGGGTCGCGGCCGTCGAGCTGGTCGGCGCCGAAGGCGAGGAGGATGACGCCGAGCTGGAGCTGGCGCCGGTTGGCGACGGCCCAGTCGATGGCGGCGACGACGGCCATGGGGTCGGTCTCGCCACCCTTGCCCGCCACCTTGACGCTCACCACGTGGGCGCCGGGCGCCACGCCGGTGCGGGCACCGGCGGCGATGCCGGCGAGGTGGGTGCCGTGGCCGGTGCGATCCAGGCCGTGGTCCTCGGTGCCGCCGTCGACCGTGAGGTCGGGGCCGATCACGAGGCGGTCGGTGAACTCGTCGGGCGCCGTCACGCCGCTGTCGATCACGGCGATGCCCACGCCGCGGCCGGTGAGGCCTCGGCGGTGGAGCGACTCACCCGTGACGGGAGCGATGGTGGAGGTCGTCGAGCTGGGCATCTGGGGGTCCCTCGTGGCTACATCGATTGGGTCTTCGCGGGGCCCCGTACGCCGGTCCGACGTCGGTGGCACCGCCCGCAAACCCCATCAATCCCTGTGGGTGGTGGACCGCTCAACGTGACGATTCGGGATCGTGCGGGGACGCCCACAGAGCGCGCGAACCCACGACGTGAGCGCAGAGGCACGCGACGTCGCGAAAGTCCTGCTCAGCGGGTTACAGGAGCCCCCTGAGCCTCAGGAGCCTCAGGTCCACATCAACTGATCACGAAAAGTGGACATGTTAACGCAACACGTCACAAGACGGACCGTGCGGTTGCTGCCACGGTGAGCGCTATCCGTGCACGCGGTCGCAAACGGCGACGGCCGCCCCGGAGGGCGGCCGTCGCTCGACTCTCTTCGGGTCGCCGGCGGTGCCGGCGGGTGGCCTCAGCCCTTGGCGTCGAGCGCCTCGAGCAGGGCCGGCAGGACCTTGTGGACGTCGCCCACGATGCCGAGGTCGGCGACCGAGAAGATCGGGGCCTCGGGGTCCTTGTTGATGGCGATGATGTTCTTCGAGCCCTTCATGCCGACGAGGTGCTGGGTGGCACCGGAGATGCCGGCGGCGATGTACACGTTGGGCTTCACCACCTTGCCGGTCTGGCCGACCTGCTTGTTGTACGGCACCCAGCCGGCGTCGACGATGGCACGGGTGGCGCCGGTGGCGGCACCGAGCTTCTTGCCGAGGGCCTCGATGTACTGCTCGAACTTCTCAGGGTCGCCGAGGCCGCGCCCGCCGGAGACCACGATCGGGGCCGAGTCGAGCTGCGGGCCCGCCGCTCCTCGACGTGGGTGGCGAGCACGGTGGCCGCCGGGGCGTCGCCCGGGATCGCGGCCTCGCTCACCGAAGCGGCGCCGCCGCCGGCCTCGCTGGCCTCGTAGGACTTCGGGCGCACCAGCACGAGGCGGGGGCCGCCGCTGGTGAACGTGGTCTTCACCAGCTTCTCGCCACCGAAGATCGGCACCGTGGTGGTGACGCCGTCGCCCTCGAGGTCGATGGCGGTGACGTTGGAGATCACCGGCTTGTCGAGCTTGACGGCGGCGACGGCGAACGCGTCGCGTGCGTCGTAGCTCGTGCCGCCGAGCACCAGGTCGACGCCCTCGCAGGCGGCGGCCAGCGCGGCGCCGGCGACCGAGCCGACGAGCTTGTCGCCGACGTCGCCCGTGGCGTGCACGGTGGTGGCGCCGTAGGCGCCGGCGGCCTCGGCGATCTGGGCACCGTCACCGGCGTAGAACGCCTCGACGGTGTCGCCCAGCTCGCGGGCCTTGGTCAGGAGCTCCTTGGTGAGCCCGGTGAGCGCACCGGACTCGTCGGTCTCGGCGAAGACCCACACCTTGGGGAGAGCCATGTCGTTCTTCCTCTCGTTCGTCTTCGTCGGACTCAGATGACCTTGAGCTCTTCGAGCTTGGCCACGATCTTCTGGAAGCCCTCGCCGTCGTCCTCGACGATCTCGCCGGCCTCGCGGGCCGGGGCGTCCTCGACGTTGGTGATCTCCTGGCGGGCGCCGTCCCAGCCGACCTGGCCGGCGTCGAGGCCGAGGTCGCCGAGCGACAGGGTGTCGACCGGCTTGGACTTGGCGGCCATGATGCCCTTGAAGGAGGGGTAGCGGGGCTCGACCACGCCGGCGGTCACGGAGACGACGCAGGGGGTGGAGGCCTCGACGTCCTGGGAGCCGGTCTCGGTCTGGCGGGCGACCTTCACCTTGCCGTCGGCCACCTCGACCGACTTGGCGAAGGAGATGATCGGGTGCCCGAGCTGGGCGGCCAGCATCTGGGGGACGACGCCGGTGTAGCCGTCGGACGACTCGACGCCGGCGAGGACCAGGTCGTACTCGCCGGCCTTGCCGATGGCGGCGGCGAGGGTCTTGGCGGTCTCGAGCGAGCCGGAGCCGGCGAGGGCGTCGTCGGAGACGAGCACGCCCTTGGCGGCGCCCATGGCCAGCGCCGTGCGCAGGCCGGACACCTCGCCGTTCGGCGCCACGGAGACGAGGGTGACCTCGCCGCCGCCCGCCGCGTCGACCAGCTGGAGCGCCATCTCGACCCCGTAGGAGTCGGACTCGTCCAGGATGAGCTTGACATCGCGCTTGAGGGTGAAGTCAGCGTCCAGACTCGCCGGATCGGCGGGGTCCGGGATCTGCTTCACGCAGACGACCACGTTGAGAGCCATGGCGGCGAGTCAAGCACCGGGCTCGCGCGCTGGTCGAATTGCACTAGGACATGGGCGTGCGCGTGCTCCTGATCGTCAACGCCTTCGCGTCCTCGGTCACCGCGCGCTCGATGGTGGTGATCCGCAAGGCCTTCTCGGCCGACCACGACGTCGAGATGGTGGAGACGAGCCGGCGTGGCCACGCCGCCCGGCTGGCCCGGGGCGCGGCCAACGAGGGCGTCGACGTCGTCGTCGTGATGGGCGGCGACGGCACGCTGAACGAGGCCGCCAACGGGCTGCTCGACACCGACACCGCGCTCGGCGTCCTGCCCGGCGGGTCGACCAACGTCTTCGCCCGCACCATCGGCCTGCCCAACGACCCCATCGAGTCCACCGGCGTGCTGCTCGACGCCCTCGCCAAGGGCTCGATCCGCCGGGTCGGGCTCGGGGCGGTGAACGGCCGCTGCTTCCTGTTCCACACCGGGCTCGGCTTCGACGCCGCCGTGGTCGAGCAGGTGGAGCGCCGCTCCTCGCTGAAGCGCTACGCCGGGCACCCGCTGTTCATCTACGCCGGGTTCTCCACCTGGTTCCGCCACTACGACACGTCACGGCCCCGCATGGCGGTGCGCCTGCCCGACGGCCGCACGGTCGACGACGGCTACTTCACCATCGTCCTCAACACCAGTCCCTACACGTTCCTCGGCAACCGGCCCCTCGACCTGACGCCGGAGGCGACGCTCGACACCGGCCTGTCGGTCGTCGTCGTGCGGACCATGGCCTTCGCCAAGGTGCTCGGCCTCATCGGCTCGGCGCTCGGCTCCGGACGGCACCTGCGCTCGTCGAAGCACGCGCTGCTCGCCCACGACCTGGCCGAGCTCGACGTCACCGGCCACGGCCCGCTCCCCTACCAGGTCGACGGCGACTTCCTCGGCCAGGGCGAGGAGTTCCGCTTCGAGCACCGCCGCGACGCGCTCAACCTCGTGCTGCCCGCAGGGCCTCCCTCGCCTTCGCCGGCACGTTGGTGACGATCCCGTCGACGCCGGCGTCGGCCAGCGCCCGGATGCGGTCGGGGTCGTCGACGGTCCAGACGTTGACGGCCAGGCCGGCGCCGTGGGCGAGGGCCACGAAGGCGGCGTCGACGGTGCCCTCGTGGGGGTGGATCGCCACGTGGCCGCGATCGGCGGCGAGCACGACGGCGTCGGCGCCCACCGGGTCGATGTAGGTCAAGAACGCGGTCGGGACGTCGGCGAGCGCCCGCACCCGGTCGACGGTGGCGAGGTCGAAGCTGGACACCAGCACCTCGTCGCGCCCGCCCCGGTCGCGGAGGAGGGCCACGACGTCGTCGGCGAGGGTGCGCTCGAGATCGTGGTCGGGGTCGAAGGGGCTGTTCTTGATCTCGACGTTGACCACCAGGCCCTCGCAGGCGTCGAGGGCCTCGGCGAGCGACGGCACCGAGCCGGGCAGCTCGGCCGTCGGCGTCCGCACGATCACCCGGCCGTCGGCCAGGGCGGCGTCGTGGTGGACGACGAGGTCGCCGTCGGCGCTGCGGCGCACGTCGAGCTCCACGCCGTCGGCCCCCTGCTCGCGGGCCAGGGCGAAGGCCCGCACCGTGTTCTCCGGTGCATCGGCGGAGGCGCCCCGGTGCGCGTACACGAGCGGCGCGGCCGAATCAGTCGAACTGGTCAGACGGACCAGAAACCTCCCACGAAACCCTTGTGAACGCTCGGTTTCGACGTTACTCTGGCTGACGGCCCTGTGAGATCCCAGCGGTCCGCAGAGGCATGTGAACGCCGTCACAAGAGTGCGCACCCAGCCGCGCACCCGACCCCACCTGGAGGCCCCGTGGCCCTGACCACGTCGCGCTCGATCCCCGTCACCCTCGAACGAGACGAGTGGCGCCAGTTCGCCGAGTGCCGGGACACCGACCCCGACTTGTTCTTCCCGGTCGGCACCACCGGTCCCGCCCTCGATCAGATCGCCAACGCCAAGGCCGTGTGCCGGACCTGCGACGTGCAGGGCCTGTGCCTCGAGTACGCCATCACGACCAACCAGGACAGCGGCGTCTGGGGCGGCACCTCCGAGGAGGAGCGTCGCCAGATGCGCCGCGCCCGCCAGCAGCGCGCCAAGCAGCAGCGCTCCGCCTGAGCTCCGGGCGGGCCGCACCGGCCCGCCGACGGCGTTCCTCGACGACCTCCCTGCGGGGAGGTCGTCGCGCGTCCGGGCTCAGAACCGGTTGGTGGGCACGACCACCGACACCTCGGTGCCGTGGCGGGCCGAGTCCTCCGACACCCGCTGGATCGTGATCTCCCCGGCCAGCTCGGTCTCGACCAGGGTGCGCACGATCGACAGGCCGAGCCCGGTGGAGCGGTCGAGCTCGAAGTCCCCGGGCACGCCGACGCCGTTGTCGGTGACCGTGACCCGCAGCGTGCCTTCGGTGCGCTCGAGGCGCACCTGCACCTCGCCCGGTTCCGCCGCCAGATCGACGCCGTCGGGGAAGGCGTGGTCGACGGCGTTCTGGAGCAGCTCGTTCAGCACGACCGACAGCGACGTCGCCGGCGCCGCCGGGACGGTGCCCGCCTCCCCCTCGAAGCGCACCCGGAAGGGCCGGTCGGGGTTCATCAGGCTCTCGTCGACCATGCGCGACAGCTCTCGGGCGATCTCCACGAAGGGCACGTCGTCGCCCGCCTCCCGGGACAGGATCTCGTGCACGAGGGCGATCGAGCGGATGCGCCGGGCCGACTCCTCGATGGCGGCCTTGCCCTCGGGCGAGTCGAGGCGCCGGCCCTGCAGGCGCAGCAGCGACGAGATCGTCTGCAGGTTGTTCTTCACCCGGTGGTGGATCTCGCGGATGGTGGCGTCCTTGGAGAGCAGCAGCCGGTCCCGGCGGCGCAGCTCGGAGATGTCGCGCACCAGCACCACGGCCCCGGAGATCTCGCCCCGGTCGGTGATGGGCAGGCACCGGAACACCACCGTCACCTCGTTGCCCCGCTCGACCTCCTCCACCGTGGGCTGGCGGCGGTGGAAGGCGGTGCGGATCGGGCTCTCGTCGAGGCCGAGCTCGCCGAAGCGCTTGCCCTCGGCGTTGGCGTGGACGCCCACCCGGTGGAAGGCGGACACGGCGTTCGGCGACGCGTACTCGACCCGGCCCTGGGGGTCGACCAGCAGCACGCCGTCGCCCACCCGGGGCGCTTCGGCGGTGTCGTCCTTGTCCTCGTAGGGGAAGTCGCCGCTCGCGATCATGCGGGCGAAGCGGTTGAAGATGTCGAGGTAGGTGCGCTCGAGCTCGCCGTGCTGGCGCCCGATCGACGGCGCCGCCTCCCGGGTGAGGACGCCGATGACCTTGCCGTCGCGCCGGACGGGGACGCACAGCACCCGCACCCGCTCGCGCACCACGGACAGGTGGATCTCGCCCTCGATGATCTCGCCGTTGCGGTACGCCCGGGCCACGAGCGGGCGCTCGTCGGCGCTCAGGCGGGTGCCGACCCAGTCGCCGCGGTACACGGTCTGGCCGGTGGTGGGCCGGACCTGGGCGAGCACCACGAACTCGCCGCCCTCGAAGTCGCCCACCGGGGTGAACAGCAACAGGTCGGAGAAGCAGAAGTCGGCGAGCAGCCCCCACGAGGCGGCCAGGCGCTGGAGCTGCTGGGTCTCGGGGACGTCGAGGGGCGTGAGCGTCCGGGCGAGCTCGATCAGGGAGGCCACGGGGTCACCGCCAGATCTGGTCGCCGAGGCGGAGGAGCCCGGCGAGGTCGTGGATGTCGGCGTCGAAGTAGGGGACGGTGGCGAGCACGTCGGGCGTGCGCGCCAGCTCGGCCCGCTGCTCGGCCTCCCGGCTGGCGACGACGCGGAAGTTGAGGAAGCTCTGGGCCACCTCCTCGAGCACCCGCTCGACCGCGTCCGGCTCGCCGAGCCCGTCGAGCGCCGCCGCGGCAGCTGCGGGGTCGGCGGACAGCCGGGTGGCCGCACCGGCGGCGTCGGCGTCGAGCAGGTACGACGGCAGCACCTTGTTCAGCACGACGGCGCCCAGGTGGAACGAGCGCTGGTCGAGCGCCTCCATGAAGAACTCGGCCTCCCGGAGCGGCGCCGACTCGAGGGTGCTGACCACGACGAACGTGGTGCGCTTGTCCTCGAGCACCCGCTGCACGGCCCGGGCGCGGTCGACGAAGCCGTCGTACATGGTCTGGAAGAGGAGGAAGAACTCGGCGATGTCCTCGAGGAACGCCGAGCCGAGGATGGTGTCGGCCACTCGGTAGAAGGGCTTCGTCGCCGCGCTCACCAGCCGGGAGCGGTACGGGACGGTCAGCCAGCGCAGGAGCCGGGACGAGAAGAAGTCGGCCATCCGCTCCGGGGCCTCGAGGAAGTCGAGCGCGTTGCGGGTGGGTGGCGTGTCGACGATGACCAGGTCGTAGCGGCCCGAGGCGTGGATCTCGTGCAGCCGCTCCATGGCGATGTAGTCGTGGCTCTGCACGAACCGGCCGGTGATGTTCTCGTAGAGCGGGTTCTGCAGGATGGCGTCGCGCGTCTTGGCGTCGGGCGCGTGGCGGTGCACGAGGTCGTCCCACGACCGCTTGGTGTCGAGCATCGCCGCCCACAGCTCGCCGCGGCACTCGACGCCCGCGGCGGCGAAGGCCTCGGCCGGCACCTGCGTCTCGACGTTGCCGAACGACTCGAGCCCGAGCGCGCTCGCCAGTCGACGGGCCGGGTCGACGGTGACGACGAGCACCTTGCCGCCGAGCTCGGCGGCCGCCATGGCGCCGGCGGCCGCGGCGGTCGTGGTCTTGCCCACGCCGCCGGACCCGCAGCAGATCACGACCTCCTTGGCGGCCAGCAGCTGCTCCAACGAGCTGGACGGCTGGCGCCGCCGCCGGGTGGTGGCCATCAGAACCCGAGCTCCTCGCCCAGGTGGCCGGCGATGCGAGCGGTGGCCCGGACCCCGTGGGTGCGCTGGAACAGGTACGGCACGTACAGCAGCTCGACCCCGGCCAGCTCCCGGCGCAGCTTCTGCAGGTGCCCGGCCCGGCTGCGGCGCAGGCTCACGGCGAGCTCGGCGGCCTCGAGCAGCGGACCGACCGGTCCGCCGGCGGCGTCGGCGAGGCGGCCGACCAGGGCGTCGTCGGCGCGCAGCCGGTCGAACAGCTCCTCCTCGGCCTCGTTGAACAGCTCGGGCAGGACCCGGTTCACGACGACGGCGGCGAGGTCGACGACCGTCTCCTCGCGCAGGCGCTCGGCCAGCTCGATGGTCTCCTGCACCGGCATCTCCTCCGGTGCGGCGACGATCACCACGCCGGTGCGCGCCGGGTCGCCGAGGATGTCGAGCATCCAGCCGGTCTGGTCGCGCACGAGGCCGACCTGCACCAGCTCGTTGATGGCGTCGGGTGCGGCGAGCTGGCCGACGATGTGCCCGCTGGCCGACGCGTCGACCACGACCAGGTCGTAGTGGCCCTCGCGCACCTCCCAGGTGAGCTTGCCCACCGTGAGGATCTCGCGCACCCCGGGCGCCGCCGTGGCCACGAAGTCGAAGGTGCGGGCGAGCGGGCCGATGCGGGCCAGCACCGGCACCTTCAGCTGCAGCGACAGGTACTCCTTGAGCGACTCCTCCGTGTCCATCGACATGGCGAAGAGCCGCTCGGAGACCTGGCGGGGCGCGAAGGCGGTGGGCCCGGCCTCGAAGAAGTCGGCGAGGTTGCCCTTGGCGTCGACCTCGCAGACGAGCGTGCGCTTGCCGTGCTCGGCGGCCAGCGTGCCCAGGGCGGCGGCGATCGTGGTCTTCCCGACGCCACCCTTGCCCGTGACGAACAGGAGCCGGCGGTCGAGCAGACCGGTCACGGTCGGGCGCTAGCCCCCGAAGCCGATGCGACGGGCGGCGTCGGGGCTGCCGATCTCGACGTAGGCGATCTTGTCGGTGGGGATCCCGATGCGGCGGCCCTTGCGGTCGGCGAGCCAGAAGACGCCGCCGTCGCCGGCGAGGGCGGCGTCGACGTCGCGCTGCAGGGCGTCGGCGTCGGTGTCGTCGGCCAGCTCGAGGTCGATCTCCTTGGCCGTGTAGGTCACGCCGATCCGGACGTCCACTGCTCGCACCTCGCATCGTCTCCGTTGGGGCCGCCAAACCTATCGGCTGGCTACGCTGGCCCGGCCATGACCGCGCTCGGACCCGACGACCTGGAGTTCGTCCGCGACCGGGTGATCCACGTCGTCGGCCACGAGCTGCGCACGCCCCTCACCACCATCCGCGGGCTGGCCGACCTGCTCGAGGGCGCGACCGACGAGGAGCGCCGCGAGGTGATCGTCCCGGCCCTGGTGCGCAACGCCCGTCGGGCCGAGCAGCTGCTCGACGACCTGCTCATCGCCGGCGGCCTCTACACCGCCGAGCCCGTCGACCCGCCCGGCCCCGTCGACCTCGCCCCGCTCGTCGACGCCGCCGTCGCCGGCACCCGCGTCGAGGTCGAGGGGCGGCCCCAGGCACCGGTGCTCGGCCACCCCGGCACCGTGCGCGACGCCGTCGGGCACCTCGTCGACAACGCCCACCGCTACGCCGACGACACGCCCCGCCTGAGCTTCGACGCCGACGAGCGCACGGTCACCGTCCAGACCACCACGCCCGTCGACCGGCCCGTCCCCGACCTCGAGCTCGGCTTCGAGCTGTTCTTCCGGGGCGAGCAGGCGGTGACCCGGGCCGCCGGCCTCGGCATCGGCCTCCCCGTCGCCCGGGCGCTCGCCCGCCTCGACGGTGGCGACGTGACCATCGTCGACGAGGGCGACGCCGTCGTGACCCGGCTGACCCTCCCCCGCGCATGACCACGCCCCCGGACGAGATCGAGGTGGTCGTCGCCGACGACGAGGTCGACATCCGCCTGCTGCTCAAGCTGCAGCTGCGCCAGGCCGGCATCACGGTGGTCGGCGAGGCCGAGGACGGCCAGCAGGCCATCGACCTGTGCCGCTCGCTGCGCCCGCACGCCATCGTGCTCGACCTGCTCATGCCCCGCATGAGCGGCTTCGAGGTCATCCCGGTGCTGCGCGAAGAGTGCCCCGAGGTCGGGATCGTCGCCTACAGCGCCGTCGCCGGCGAGTTCGCCCGGACGGAGATGGATCGGTGGGACGTCCCCCTCCGGCTGAAGAACGGGGACGCCGAGCCGCTCGTGCAGGTCATCCGGGAGCTCGCCGCCCGCCGGGTCAGGTGATCTTCAGCTCGGGGTGGAAGCGCTTGGTGGGCGCCAGGTCCTCGATGATCGCTCGGGCGATCTCGTCGAAGGCGGCCGCCGCCTCGGACTGCGGCTCGGCGGCCACGATCGGCCGGCCCGTGTCGCCGCCCTCCCGTAGCGCCGGGACCAGCGGCACCTTGCCGAGCAGCGGCACGTCGAGCCGCTGGGCGAGCTCGTCGCCGCCGCCGGCGCCGAACAGCTCGTAGCGGGTGCCGTCGTCGCCGGTGAACCATGACATGTTCTCGATGACGCCCTTGACCTCGAGGTGGACCTTCTCGGCCATGAACGCCGCCCGCTGGGCGACCTTCTGGGCGGCCGGCTGCGGGGTCGTGACGACGTAGACCTCGGCCCGGGGCAGGAACTGGCTGAGCGAGATCGAGATGTCGCCGGTGCCCGGAGGCAGGTCGACGACGAGGAAGTCGGGGTCGTCCCAGTAGACGTCGGTGAGGAACTGCTCGAGCGCCTTGTGCAGCATCGGGCCGCGCCAGATGACGGCCTGATCCTCCTGGGCGAAGAAGCCCATGGAGATGCACGACACGCCGTGGGCGTCCGGCGGGATCAGCATCGAGTCGATCACGACCGGCGGGCGGTCGATGCCGAGCATGCGCGGGATGGAGAAGCCCCAGACGTCGGCGTCGACCACGGCGGCCTTCTTGCCCCGCTTGGCGAGGCTGACGGCCAGGTTGGTGGTGACCGACGACTTGCCGACGCCGCCCTTGCCCGAGGCGATGAGCAGGACCCGGGTCTTCGAGGCCGGATCGGCGAAGGGGATGGCGCGGCCCTCGGCGTGGCCGTGGGCGGCCTGGCTGCCGGCCGTGGAGGACGGGTCGCCGACCATGAGCTCGCGGACCTTGGCCCGCTCGGCGTCGGACATGACGTCGAAGGTCACCTCGACGTCGTCGACGCCGTCGAGCGCGTGCACCGCCTCGCCGACCCGACGCTGGATCTCGTTGCGCAGCGGGCAACCGGGCACCGTGAGCGCGACCTCGACGCCGACCCGGGCGCCGTCGGCGCGGATCTGGCGGACCATGCCGAGGTCGACGATGCTGCGGTGCAGCTCGGGGTCCTCGACCGGTCGGAGCGCATCGATGATCTGAGCTTCGGTGGGCACGGCGGACCTTCCGGTGGGGGTGGCTGGGGCAGGGGATTTCCCCTACGCGCGTAGGTAGAATACCGACGTGGCCGCGGACCCACCCACCCCGCTGAGCGCCGCCGACTTCTCGTCGGCGGTCACGGCGATCACGTCGGCGTTCGGCGACCCGACCCGCCGCGAGATCTACCTGTGGCTGCGCGACCAGCCCGAGGGCGCCACCGCCTCGGCCGTGGCCGAGCGCTTCGAGCTCCACTCGAACGTCGCCCGCCACCACCTCGACAAGCTGGCGGCGGGCGGGTACCTCGAGGTCTCGACGTCCCGGTCGCCCGGAGGCGGCGCCGGCCGGCCGTCGAAGCGCTACACCGCGGCGCCGGCGGAGAACCCGATCGAGCTGCCGGTCCGCCACGACGACCTGCTGGTCAGCCTGCTGGGCAAGTCGCTGGCGCTGCTGCCCGGCGACGTGGCCGCCCGCATGGCCGAGGAGGTCGGCATCGAGTACGGCCGGGCGCTGGCCGCGTCGATGGGGTCCCGCGAATCGGCCCAGCGGTCGTTCCGCTCGGCGCTGCACGCCGTCGCCGACGCGCTGACCGCCCACGGCTTCGCCGCCCACGCCGAGAAGCAGGGCGACGAGCTGCGCATCGTCGCCCAGCACTGCCCCTTCGGCGACGCCGCCATCGAGCACCCCGTGATCTGCGCCGTCGACCGGGGGCTGGTGAAGGGGATGCTGTCGTCGCTGTACGGCGACACCCGCCCGGCCACGGAGACCACGCAGGCGCTCGGCTCCGAGACCTGCGTCACCGTGGTCACCTCCGCCTCCTGACCGGCGCTCCCGTGTCGCTCGGCCACCACCTCGACCACGCGTCCTCGTCGCCGCTGCGGCCGGCCGCCCGGGCCGCCATGGTGGCGGCGCTCGACGCGCCGTTCGGCGACCCGTCCCGGATCCACGAGCCGGGGATGGCGGCTCGGGTGGCGCTCGAGCAGGCGCGAGAGGAGGTCGCCGGGTTCTTCGGCGCCCGACCTCGCGAGGTCGTCTTCACGTCGGGGGCATCCGAGTCGATCGCCTCCGTGTGCTGGGGCGTCGCCGACCGGGGCCGCCGCCAGGTGCTGTCGGCGGTCGAGCACTCGGCCGTGCGGCTGTCGGCGGCCCAGCACGGCGCGGTCGCCGTGGTCGGGTGCGACCGGACCGGCCGGATCGACCCGGACGAGCTCCTGGCGGCGGTCGACGACGACACCGCCATCGTCCACGTGCAGCTCGGCAACCACGAGGTGGGCACGGTGCAGCCCGTCGCCGAGGTGGTGGAGGCGTGCCGTTCCCGCGGCGTGCTCGTGCACGTCGACGCCGCCCAGGCCGCCGGGCGGGTGCCGCTCGACCTGAGCGATCTGGGCGCCGACCTGGTGTCGATCAGCGGCCACAAGCTGGGCGGCCCCGCCGGCATCGGCGTGCTCCTCGTCCGCCGGGGGCTGCGGATCCGACCGCTCATCGTCGGCGGGGAGCAGGAGCGCGCTCGGCGGGCCGGCGTCGAGCCGGTGGTCGCGGCCGTCGGCCTGGCGGCGGCGCTCGGTTCGATCGACGTGGCGACGGAGGCGGTCGCGCAGGAGCGGTTGGCCGACGACCTGCGGACGGCCCTGACCGCCGTCGACGGCGTGGAGCTGTTCGGCCACCCGACGGCGCGGCTGCCGCACCTGGTGTGCGCCGGGATCGCCGACATCGAGCCCCAGGCGGTGCTGCTCGGCCTCGACCGCCGGCGGATCCGGGCGCACTCGGGCAGCGCATGCGCGTCGGAGGGCCTGGAGCCGTCGCCGGTGCTGGAGGCGATGGGCGTGGAGGCCCACCGCTCGCTGCGGGTGTCGGTGGGGTGGTCGACGACCGAGGCCGACGTGGCGGCCTTCGCCTCGGCACTGCCGGAGGTCGTCGCCGAGCTCCGAGCCCTGCGCCGCTGACCCCGGCGACGGGTGCGGCGGCACCCGCGACCCGTGGCGGCTGGCCCTCTCCCCCGCCACCGGCGCTCGCCCCCGCCGGCGCAGGTCGCGCCACCGACCTTGGGGAGCGAATCGACGTCGAATCGCTCCCCAAGCCCGGGAAGACGAGTGGGGGTGGAGGTGGTGGGGGCGGTGGGTCCTCCGGCGGGATGGGCGGGGCGGTGGCGCCGGCGCCGGCTGGGTCGTGGCCGGGTCTTCCGGCGGGTGGGTGGCTGGGGTCGCCGCCCTCCGGGCCGCCGCCTGGCCCGCCGGGACCGGCTGTGGGGTCGTCCGGGTCGTCCAAGTCGTCGTCGTCGTCCCACCCGTCCGGCGGGTCGTCGGTGGGACGGCCGGGGTGGCCGCCGCCGGACCACAGGATCGGGTCGTGGGCCACCGATGGGTCGAGGAGGGGCGGGCCCGGCTCGACCACCGGCTCGGACCAGGGCAACGGCTCGCCGACCGGCGGCGGGGCGCCGAGCCAGCTCGGTCGGGGCACCTCGGCGCCGGCGACGGCGGCGTACGTGGCCCGCTCGACCCGGCGGGCCCGGCCGCGCTCGCACTCGTAGGCCATCGCGTCGGCGAGGTCCTTGACCGGGTGGGGACCGGCGACGGTGTAGCCGTGGCAGTGGAGCAGGCCGTGCAGGTCTCGCAGGCGGTGGGGGCCGTGGCGGGCGAGGAGGCGCAGGCACACCGCCCGCAGCTCGATCCCGGCGAGCGGCCTGGGGTCGGCGCCCGCCGGCGGCATGGGCGGCTCGTCGACCAGCGGCGGGCGGCGGCCGCCGTGGCGGGTGGTCCACGACCGGTGGCGGTGGACCAGGGCGGACAGGCGCTCGACCTCGCCGAGGCGGTCGCGGCGGCGCTCGAGCAGCTCGCCGAGCTGGTGGTCGACGGCCCGCAGCGACGCCAGGGCGACGGCGTGCGCCTCTCGCACCTCGGCGTGGCGCGGCGGGCCGGGGATGCGGCGTTCGGTCACGGGACCGGCTCCCTCGGATGTCAGCGACGGGAGCGAGGCAGCAGGCGCTCCGACCCGCCCCCGACGCTACGGCGGGGGTCCGACAGCGACCGGCGGGCTCAGTCGCCCCAGTGGCGCTGCTCGAGGAACGGGTCGCCGTCGTTGTGGTAGCCGTTGCGCTCCCAGAAGCCGGGGCGGTCGGTGTCGGAGAACTCGAGCGCTCGCAGCCACTTCGCCGACTTCCAGAAGTAGCGGTGGGGCAGCACCAGCCGCACCGGGTGGCCGTGCTCGGGCTCGAGCGGCTCGCCGTCGAACGCCCACGCCACCAGCACGTCGTCGCGGCGCACGTCGGCCAGGGGCAGGTTCGTCGTGTAGCCGTACTCGGCGTGCTCGATCAGGTGGGTGGCCGCGGGCTGCACGCCGACCAGCTCCATGAGGTCGGTGAGGCGCACGCCGGTCCAGCGGGTGTCGAACTTCGACCACTTGGTCACGCAGTGGATGTCGAAGGTCTCCTCGACCACCGGCAGGGCCGTGAGCTCCTCGAAGCGCAGCGTCCAGGGCCGGTCCACGAGGCCGAACAGGCGCAGGTCCCAGTCGGACAGGTCATCGGCGTAGCGGGGCACGTCGCCCACGTGGAGCACGGGGAAGCGGTCGGTGGCGTACTGGCCGGGCGGCAGGCGGGCGGGGTCGATCCCCTTGGCCTCGAGCTCCCGGCGGTTGCGGTCGAAGAAACCCACGCGGCGACGGTACCGCCCGTTGACGGGGGCGCCGGGCCGGTGCCTACCGTGTCCGCCCGTGCTCCACGTCGTCCGACACGCCCACGCCGGCCAGCGGTCCGCCTGGACGGGAGACGACCGGCTCCGGCCGCTCTCCGAGCGGGGCGAGGGCCAGGCGAGGGGCATCGCCGCCGACCTGGCGGCCGAGGCCCCGGGGCGGCTGCTCTCCTCGCCGGCGGCCCGCTGCGTGCAGACGCTCCAGCCCCTGGCCGAGAAGCTCGGCGCCGAGGTCGTCGAGGACGACCGCCTGTTCGAGGGCGCCGGCCGGGCCGAGATCGCCGAGCTGCTCGACGAGGTGGCGGACGACCACGCGGTGGTGTGCAGCCACGGCGACGTGATCCCGATCCTGCTCGAGCTGCTGGTCGAACGGGGCATGCGCCCGGACCGGAACCTGGTGTGGCAGAAGGCGTCGCGGTGGAGCGTCGAGCGGGTCGATGGCGCCTGGGGCGCCGGCCGCTACGCCGCTCCGCCCGACCGGCGCTGAGACCTGGTCAGCCCGGCGATCCGGGCAGCGGGTCCTCGCCCGCGTCGATCGCCTCGCGCACCCGGTCGGCCGCCGCCTGCTGGTCCGCCGGCGCGCCGCGCGCCTGGACCTGGTCGAGGTCGGCACGGGCGCCCTCGGCGTCGCCGAGGTGGGCCCGCAGCGCGGCGCGGAACACGTAGCCGGCGGTGAGCCCCGGGTCGGCGGCGAGGCCGGCGTCGAGGCGCTCGAGGGCGAGGTCGTCGGCGACGCCGCTGCGGGCGAGCAGCCACCCGAGGTACACGCTGGCCACCGCGTTGTCGGGGTCGACCTCGAGCACGTCGCGGTAGCAGCGCAGGACCGGCTCGGCGCCGAGCGAACCGGATACGTCGCCGGCGATGCAGTCGTCGAGGGCCCGCTCGACGATGGCGTCCCGGAACTGGTCGGCCAGCGCCGCCTCCTCCTCGGCCGGGTCGTTGCCGTAGAACGACGCCAGGTCGGCCACGGCGCCGGGGGCGTCTCCCGAGCGGGCACGGCCGCTGGCCCGGAAGATGTAGGGCGCCGTCGACTCCGGGGCGAGCTGGATGGCGGCGTCCAGGTCCTCCAGGCCGGCCTCGAGGTCGTCCTCGCGGACCCGCAGCCAGCCGCGGTAGGTGAGCGCCTCCACGTTGGCGGGGACGGCGTCGAGCACCTCGCCGTAGCAGTCGAGCGCGGCCTCGGGGTCGCCGTCGCGCTCGAGCGCCTGGCAGGTGGCCAGCCGGCTGGACGCGGCGGTGACGTCGAGCCCGGTGAGGCCCCCGCTCCCCCGCCGACCGGACGCCTGGGCGACGAGCACCCCGGACACCACGGCCACGAGGACGATGGCGGCGAAGGTCAGCAGCCGGCGCCGGCCTGCCGGCGCCGGCGTCGACGCCCGCCCCCTCGGGCGGGCCGGCCCGTCGTCGGCCCTGCCGGCGTCGATGGCTCGCAGCACCTCGGCCGCCCGGACGGTGTAGTCGTCCTTGAGGGTGCGGTAGTCCTCGTCCTCGACGTCGCCGGCGGCCCGCTCGCGCTCGAGGTCGTCGAGCGAGCGGAGGAGGAAGTCGCGCTCCTCCTCGAGCGCCGCGAGCTCGTCGGGATCGAGGCGGCTCACGCCGGCCCGGCCGACGAGCCCCGGCGGGCCCGCTCGACCAGCACCCGGTCCTCGTCGGAGACGTCGACGTCGTCGGGCACCCGCCAGCGGTGGAACACCAGCGCGAGGCCACCGACGGCCAGCACGAGCCCGGCGACGGGCAGGAACCAGATGAGCCCGGCCACGCCGTCGCGCGGGGGCGTGAGCAGGTACTCCTCGCCGTAGATGCCGGCGATGTAGTCGCGGATCTGGGCGTCGGTCTCGCCGGCCTCGATGCGGCGGGCGACCTCGGTGCGGATGGCCCGGGCGACCGGCGCGCTCGAGTCGGCGACCGACTGGCCCTGGCAGGTCGGGCACTTGATCGACTCGGACACCGCCCGGGCGCGCTCGGCGGTGGTGCGGGGACCGGGGTCCCCGACGGTGGCGACCACCAGCGCCCCGGCGAGCAGGGCGAGCAGGACGAGCCAGGGCCAGCGGGCCCGATCGAGCCCGCTCACGACGCCTCCGCCTCCGGCTCGTCGCCGAGGTGGTCCCCCTCGAGCTCCTCGCCCTGGACCTGGCGCAGCAGGCGGTCGAGCTCGTCGGCGGTGACGCCGCCCTCGATCTTCACCAGCACGGTGCCGTCGGGGGCGAGCAGGTACGACTCGGGCACGCCGGACACGCCGTAGTCCAGGGCGGTGCGGCCGTCGGGATCCACCACCACGGGCCACTCCCCGCCGTTGCGCTCGAAGAACTCGAGCACCTGCGCCGGGCGGCTGTCGAAGACCACGGAGACCACCGAGGCGTCGCCGGCGGCCCGGTGGCGCTCGTCGAACTCCACCAGCTCGGGGTGCTCACGGATGCACGGCACGCACCACGTGGCGAAGAAGTTCACGACGACGTACTCGCCGCGCTGCTCGGCGAGGTCGTAGCTGCCGCCGTCGATCGTCTCGCCGGCGATGCCGGGGGCGGGCAGGCCGATGAGCGTGGAGCGCACGCCGCGGTCGTCGCCGCCGGTGGCGAGCACGGCGACGAACCCGGCGAGCACCACGAGCACGGCCCCGGCGATCCAGGGCCCGATGCGGCGGCGGCTCACGATCCGGCCCACACCAGCTCGGACGTGGGGTCGGGCTCGGCCCGGCCGCCGGGGGACGACGTCGGCTCCGTGGGGCGGCGGCGCCGGCCGGGGAACGCGGCGAGCACGGTGCCGAAGGCCATCACGCCACCGCCGATCCAGAGCCAGGTGACGAGCGGCTGCAGGACGACCCGGACCACGGCCGGATCTCCCTCCTCCTCGGGCACGTCGAGGAGCGCGAGGAACACGTCCTCGCGCAGGCCGACGGAGACCGAGGGGGTGCCGATGGTCTGCCCGCCGAACACGTACTCGTTCACGGCGGGGCGGAACACCTCGCCGTCGACGCGCACCCGGGCGGCGATGGTGGTCTTCTCCGGGCCCTCGGTGGTCTCGAGGCCCTCGTAGACGAGCGTGTGGCCGCCGACGGTGGCGGTCTCGCCCTCCTGCAGGCGCAGCTCGACCTCGGAGCTGTACGACTGCGAGGCGGCGAAGGCGACGGCGATGAGCACGACGCCGATGTGCACCACCATGCCGCCGTTGGTGCGCCCGACCAGGCCCCGCCAGCCGTTGCGCCGGGTGGCGAGCACCACCTGGCGCAGGGCGGCGCCGCCGGCGAAGGCGCCGAGGCCGAAGGCCAGCACCGGGGCGACCCCGCGGGCGCCGGACACGACGGTGGCGATCACGACGACGACGGCGGCGACGGCCGGCCAGAACAGCCGCACCCGCAGCAGCTCCTCGGACGCCTTGCGCCACGGCAGCACCGGCGCGACCGCCATGAGGAAGAGCATGAGCAGGCCGAGCGGCATGGTCATGCGGTTGAAGTACGGCACGCCGACGGAGAGCTGGTCGCCGTTCACCGCCTCGACGACGAGCGGGAACACCGTGCCCAGCAGGACGACGAACGCGAAGGCGGCGAACAGGACGTTGTTGGCGAGGAAGCTGCCCTCGCGGGAGACCGGCGAGTCGATGCGGCCGGGCGCCCGGAGGCGGTCGCCCCGCCAGCCGATCAGCCCGACGGCGAGGGCGACCACGACGGCGAAGAAGGCGAGCAGCCACGGGCCGATGGGCGACTCGGAGAAGGCGTGCACCGAGTCGATGACGCCGGAGCGGGTGAGGAACGTGCCGAGGATCGTGAGGGCGAACGTGGCGCAGAGCAGGGAGATGTTCCAGACCCGGAGCATCCCGCGCCGCTCCTGGACCATCACCGAGTGCAGGTAGGCCGTGCCGGTGAGCCACGGCAGCAGCGAGGCGTTCTCGACCGGGTCCCACGCCCAGTAGCCGCCCCAGCCGAGCACCTCGTAGGACCACCACGCCCCGAGGAGGATGCCCGTGGTGAGGAAGCCCCAGGCGAACAGCGTCCAGCGGCGGGTGGCGAGGAGCCACCCCTCCCCCACCCGGCCGGTGACCAGCGCGGCGACGGCGAAGCCGAAGGGCACCGTGAAGCCGACGTAGCCGAGGTAGAGCATCGGCGGGTGGAACGCCATGAGCACGTGGTTCTGCAGCAGCGGGTTCGGGCCCGGACCGTCGTCGGGCACCGGGCTCACGGTCTCGAACGGGTTCGCCGGGCCCATCATCAGGGCGAAGAAGAAGATGCCGACGGCGAGCATGGTGAGCAGCGCCCAGCCGACCAGCGGGTCCTCGAGGCGGCTCCGGAACTTGTGGGCGATGACGGCGATGTAGCCGGCGAGGACGAGGCCCCACAGCAGGATCGAGCCCTCGAGCGCCGCCCACATCGTGGCGACGTTGAACAGCGGCGGCGTGCGGGTGGAGCCGTTGCTCGCCACGTAGGCGAGCGAGAAGTCGCGGGTGATCAGCCCGCGCTGCATGGCGACCGTCGCCAGCACGGCGCCGGCGAGGGCGAGGAAGGCGTAGGTGCGGCCGGTGCGGATGAGCGCCGGGCGCTGGCCGCGGAGGCCGACCGCCATGGTGATCGTGCCGGCGATGCACGCGATGAAGGCGAGGGTGACCCCCGCGGTGCCGAGCGCTGCGTTCACGGGATCACTCCAGGGTCGAGCCGTCGCCCACGTACTCGTCGGTCCGGTCGGGGTTCTCCGCCTCGTACTCCTCCTCGTGCTTCACGAGGATGCGGTCGCTGGCGAAGTGCTCGCCCTCGTCGCTCCAGCTGCCCTCGAGCACGACGGGGATGTCGGGCTGGAACAGCTCCGGCGGGTCGCCGACGTGGCGGACCGTGGCCTGCACGCCGGCGTGCTGGACGACGAAGGTCACGGCCGTGCCGTCGGACCGGAGGGTGTCCGGGACGACCCGGCCCTGCAGGCGGAAGCGGCGATCGCCCAGCTCGTCGCGCTCGGCGACGGCCTCGTCGACGTTGCGGAAGAACACGGTGGCGTTGTTGAGGCCCTGGTACGCCATGAAGACGAGGGCGACGACGAGCACGCCGAGCGTGCCGAGGACGGCGATGCGCTTGCCGCGGTCGGCTCGGCCGCCCGGGGCCGGGGCGGCCGGGCGGGGCGTCAGGTCGAGGCCGTCGACGTCGTCGGTGTCCTCGAACGGGGCGTGGGGATCGGGGCGGTCGGTGGGGCTCATGACCAGCGACGCTCCTCGGGCGGGACGACCTGGGACAGGCGCCGGCCCTTGCGGATGGTGGCGGCCGCGTACCCCCCGAGCACGGCCAGGGTGGCGATCCAGCCGGCGGCGACGTAGCCGGCGTGGGTGAAGGCGAGCACGGTCATCGGGGACCCCCGACGGCGACGCCTGCGGACGGGTCGGCGTCGGCCCGACGGTCGGCCAGGGCGGCGTCGAGGTGGTGGTCCTCGGCCCGGCGCTCGAGCCAGCCGACCCGGAAGCGGTGCACGAGCAGCCAGGCGCACACGACGCCCATGACCACGAACGACACGGCCAGCGTGAACAGCATCAGGCCCTCGATCGAGACGTCGATCTTGGAGACGGTGGCGTCCTGGTGCAGGCTCCGCCACCAGTCGACCGAGTAGTGCACGACCATGGCGTTGGGCACGAGGAGCAGGCCGAGCACGGCCGCCATGCGGGAGCGGGCCTCGGCCTCGGCCGGGTACCGGCGCAGCGCCTGGTAGCCGAGGAGCAGGACGAACAGGATCGCGGTGGAGGTCAGCCGGGCGTCCCACACCCAGTAGACGCCCCAGGTCGGCCGACCCCACACGGCGCCGGTGAACAGCCCGAGGCCGGTGAGCAGGAGGGCGATCTCGGCGGAGGCGGCGGCGAGCACGTCCCAGCCGTCGGTGCGCTTGCGCAGCCACATGAACGAGGCGAGCGCGCAGGCGAAGACGGCGATGTACATCCAGGTGACGGCGGGCACGTGGACGTACATGAGCCGCACCGAGTCGAGCTGCACGCGGTCCCGGGGCGACGCGACGAGGCCCAGCCAGGCCGTGGCGGCGACGCCGATGAGGGACAGCACGCCGAGGGCTCGCGTGAGCGGCGATGCCGTGCTCGTGGCCGGGGTGTGGGTAGTCACGTCTCCTCCAGGAGCGTGCCGAAGAAGGTCATGCCGAGCATCGTGTAGAGGACGGAGAACACCGCCAGCAGCCCGCACCACGACCAGCCGTCGATGCCGTTGCCGAGCGCCGCTTCCGACGCGCGGGTGGCTCCGAGCAGGACCGGCGCGAGGACCGGGAGCAGGAGGAGCGGGACCAGCGTGTCACGCACGGCCAGACCCGCAGCAAGTACGCCGTAGAGCGTACCGGCGGCAGCGATCCCCACGGTCGCGGCCACGCAGGTCGCCACGAGCAGCAGCGGGCCCTCGAGCTCGGCCGAGTAGAGGACGACGACGCCGACGCCGAGCACCGCCTCGAGCACCAGCAGCTGCACGGCGACGGCGGCCGCCTTGCCGAGGAACCAGGAGGCCGGGTCGAGGCCGGACAGGCGCATGGCCTCGCGCACGCCCGGGGCGCTCTCGACGGCGAAGGCCCGCTGGATGGCGAGCAGCCCGGCGAACAGGGTGGCCACCCAGTAGAGGCCGGCCGTGGCGCGGGTGAGGATCCCCCGGTCGGGGTCGAGGGCGAAGGCGAACAGCACCAGCACCAGCACGGCGAAGGGGACCATCTGGCCCAGCCCGACGCGGGAGCGCCACTCGACGCGCAGGTCCTTGGCGGCGACGAGGCGGGCGTCAGCCAGCACGCGTGCTCCCGGCGGGCGCGGCCCGGGCGTCCTCGCGGATGAGGCCGCCGGCGATGGTGACGATGCGGGTGGCGAGCCCCTCGGCCCGGTCGAGCTCGTGGCTGGCGAAGAGCACGGTGGCCCCGGCGGCGGCGGCGTCGCGCACGAGCCGGTCGACCAGGTCGCGCCCGGCGCGGTCGAGGCCGGCGTGGGGCTCGTCGAGCAGCCACAGCTCCGGGCGGCGGGCGAGCAGGGCGGCGAGGGCGGTGCGGCGGCGCTGGCCGGCGGAGAGCCGGGCGGCGGGGACCGAGGCGAGGCGGCCGTCGAGGCCGCAGCGGGCGAGGGCGGCGGCGACCTCGGTGGCGTTGGCGCCAGCCGCCCGGCCCCAGAAGGCCACGTTGTCCTCGACGGTGAGGTCGGCGTAGAGGCCGTCGGTGTGGCTGAGCATGCCCACCCGGCGGCGCACGGCCCGGGGCGAGGCGACGACGTCCTCGCCGAGCACCTCGACCTGGCCCTGCACGACCCGGGCGAGGCCGGCGCACGTGCGCAGGAGCGTGGTCTTGCCGGCGCCGTTGGGCCCGCGCAGGAGCACGATCTCGCCCCGGGCGACGTCGAGGTCGACGCCGGCGAGGGCCGGGAACCGGTCGAGCAGGACCACCGCGCCGGTCATGCGCACCGCCGCCGCGAGGGCGGGGGGACGGGCATCGGCCACCTCACGACGGTACCGACGCTCCGAGAACGCGACCAAGGCGCGCCCCACCTAGCCTGTGCGGCGATGCGGCTCGCCAAGGTGCTCAGCGGCGTCGGTCGCCTCTTCATCTGGGCGGGCGCGCTCATCCTGCTGTTCGTCGCGTACCAGCTGTGGGGCACCGGACTCGCCGAGGCCCAGGCCCAGGACGACCTCGAGGACGACTTCGTCGCCCTCCTCGACGCGGCGCCCACCACGACGACGACCACGACGACCGTGGACGAGGAGGACGACGAGCCGGAGGCGGCGACCACCACGACGACCGCCACCCCGGCCCCGCCGCCGCCCGAGGGGGGCGACGCCGTCGCCCGCCTCGTCATCCCCGACATCGGCGTCGACAAGATCGTCGTGGAGGGCGTGTCCCGGCGCGACCTGCAGCGCGGCCCCGGCCACTTCCCGGGCACGCCGCTGCCGGGCCAACCGGGCAACGCCGCCATCGCCGGCCACCGCACCACCTACGGGGCGCCCTTCCACCGCGTCGACGAGCTGCAGCCCGGCGCCGAGATCCTGGTGACCACCCTGCAGGGCTCGTTCCGCTACGAGGTCGTCGGCACCGAGGTCGTGTCGCCGAGCGACGTCGAGGTCGTCGAGGACCAGGGCGACGACCGGCTGACGCTGGTCTCGTGCCACCCGAAGTACTCGGCCCGCCAGCGCATCGTCGTCTCGGCCCGCCTCGTCGACGAACCGGCGCCGGCGCCGCCGCCCGAGGAGCGGCCCGAGGTCGACGAACCGGCCGAGCTGCCGGACGAGCCGGTGGAGGACCCCGCCGACGAGGTGGCGGCGGCCGAGGACCTGGAGACCCTCGACGGCGAGGTCACCCGCACGGCCGGCCCGGCCATCCGCTGGGGCGCGGTCACCGCCGCCGTCTGGCTCGCCTTCTACGTGCTCTCCCGGCGCTGGCGCCGGTGGCCGTCGTACCTGCTCGGCGCCCCGGTGTTCGCGGTGACGCTGTTCGTGTTCTTCGGCGCCCTCACCGAGGCGCTGCCGGCGAACTACTGACGGTACGGTCGGCACATGCCAGCCCCCTGGCGCGGGCCCGCCGCGCTCGCCGTCGCCGTGGCCGCGCTGGCCGCGTGCGGCGACGCCGGCGGGGGCGGCGACGAGGCCGCCCCGCCGTCCACCGTGCGGGAGGGCCCGGTGGCGGCCACGGCGGTGGCGGTGGGCGACTGCCTGAACGGCGTGGTCATCGGCGCCGCCGAGCGCCGGGAGATCGAGGCCGCCCGGGTCGTGTCCTGCGACCGCGACCACGCCCTCGAGGTCTACGCCACCTTCGAGCTCGACCCGGCGGCGCTCGACGTCGAGGCCCTGGGCGAGTACCCCGGACCGGCCCGCGTGGTGCGGGCGGCCGACGAGGGCTGCGCCGAGCGCATCGAGGAGGCGGTCGAGGACCCGGACGCCTTCGGCCTCATCGCCCTGTGGCCGTCGGCGGTGTCGTGGGGGGCGGGCGACCGGTCGGTGGCGTGCGCCGTGTTCGACCCCGGCGGCGCCACCTTCGACCAGCGCCAGCTCTGACGGCGCCGTCAGCGGCCGAGGAAGTCGGGCCGCCGCTTCTCCTGGAAGGCGCGGATGCCCTCGAGCCGATCGTCGCTCGACCACACCCGGTCGAAGGCGGCCTCGACGTCGGGGTCGCCGACCTCCCGCCCGGGCAGCCGGTCGAGCGCCAGCTTCTGCCCGGCGATCGACAGCGGGGCCAGCGCTGCGATCTCCTCGGCCCAGGCGACGGCGTCGTCGACGGTGCCGGGGCGCTGGGCCAGCCCGAGGCGGAGGGCGGCGTCGGCGTCGAGGACCTCGGCGGCGAGCAGCATCGCCCGGGCCGGGCCGTGGCCGGCGAGCAGGGCGAGCTTCTCGATCGTCCAGTGGTCGACCATCAGCCCGAGCCGGGACGACGGGATGCCGAACCGGGCGCCGGGGCCGACGACCCGCAGGTCGCAGGCGATGGCCAGCTGCGTGCCGGCGCCGAGGGCCGGTCCCTCGACGGCGGCGATGGTGCACACCGGCAGGCCGCTGAGGGCGTCGAGGGTGCGGCGCACGAGCGCGGCGGCCTCCTTGCCCTCGACCTCGCCGAGGTCGGCGCCGGCGCAGAAGGCGGGGCCGGTGCCGGCCAGGACGACCACCCGGGCGTCGCCGACGTCCTCGAAGGCGGCGCGCAGGTCGGCGAGGTGCTCGGCGTCGACGGCGTTGCGGCGCTCGGGTCGGTCGATGGTGCAGACCAGGACGGGGCCGCGGCGCTCGGTGGTGATCACCCGGGCATCTTGCCAGCGGCGCCCCGGTACCCTCGCCCGATGCGGATGGTGGTCGTGGCGGCGGCGCTGCTGCTGGTGGCGTGCGCCGACGAGCCGACCGCCGCCGAGGCGCGCGAGCGCCTGGTCGCCGACCTGGCCGCCGACCTCGAGGCGGCCGCCGAGGGCGAGCTGGATGCCGTGTCCGCCCGTTGCGTCGCCGAGCGCCTCGCCGACGACGTGGGCGTCGAGCGCTTCGAGGACGCCGTCGCCGCCGACGACGCCCTGCGCGACGAGGTCCTCGACGCCTTCGCCGCCTGCGACGCCCTCGACCCCCTCGCCGGCGGCTGAGCCGTTTCGTGGCCGCTGCCAGTTTCCTGGGGGGACCGGGCCGGCGGCTGACCCTCCCCGAGGGGTCGGCGGGGCGTCGGTACCGTCGATCGGCGTGGTCCCCGTGCTCCTCGCCGCCGTGGCGGGCGTCGTCGCCGGCGCCCTGCGGCCGGCGCTCGGCGCCCACCTGCGCGACCCCGTCGTGGTCGCCCCGTCGCTGGCGGTCGTCGGCGTGGCGCTGCAGGTGGCGACCGGCTGGGCGGGCGGCACGGCCGCCGGCTGGCTGCTCGCCGCCTCGCTGCTGACCCTGCTCGCCTTCGCGCTGCGCAACCGCCACCTCGTCGGCATGGGCGTGCTGGCCACCGGGCTGGCGATGAACGCCGCCGTCGTGGTCGCCAACGGCGCCATGCCGGTGCGCGCCGAGGCCGTCGTCCGCGCCGGCGTGGCCGGCCCCGCTGGGCTGGTGACCGTCGACCTGGGCGGCGGCCGGCGCTTCGAGCGGGACCACGACCTGCTGGTCGTGCTCGGCGACGTCGTGCCCGTGCGGCCCCTCGGCGCCGTCCTGTCGCTCGGCGACCTGGTCGTGATGGCTGGCGTCGGCGCCCTGGCGTGCGACCTCACCCGCCACGCCGGGCGGGGCCGGCGCCGGTGGCCGGGGTCAGCCCTGGCCCGGTGGGTCGGCGGGCAGCGGCTCGCGGCGCAGCTCGTCGGCGAGGACGGCGTCCTCGGCCAGCTGCGACGGGTCGGCGATCGCCTGCTGGACCGCCAGGTACTGGACCGTCCCGGGGACGTCGTGGACCCGGAAGATCGTCTGGGGGACGGCGGCGGCGACGGCGCCGACGGCGGCGAGGGTGCCGGCGTCGCGCTGGCGGGGCGTGGTGCGGGTGATGGCGCCGATGAAGTCCTTGCGGGACAGGGCGAGCAGCAACGGGCGGCCGAGCTCGGCGAAGCGGCCGACGCCGTGGACGAGGTCGAGGGACTGCCGCGGCGTCTTGGCGAAGTCGACGCCCGGGTCGAACAGCACCTGCTGACGTGACACGCCGGCCGCCGCCAGGCGGTCGAGGGCGTCGTGGGCGAAGGCGAGCACGTCCTCGACGACGTCGCCGTACAGGTCGGTCTCCAGGATCTTCACCTTCGGCGGCCCCACCGTGTGCATGAGCACGAACCCGGCCCCGTGCTCGGCCACGACGTCGGCCAGCTCGGGGTGGTGGAGGGCGGACACGTCGTTGATGACGTCGGCGCCGGCGCGCAGGCAGGCGTCGGCGACGGCCGGCTTGTAGGTGTCGATCGACAGCAGCCCGTCGATGCCGGCGGCGCGCACCGCCTCGATGAGCGGCACCAGCCGGGACGTCTCCTCCTCCACGGCGAGCTCGGGCGTCTTGGTGTTCGCCGACTGGCCGCCGAGGTCGACCACCAGGGCGCCGGCCTCCAGCTGGGCGCGCACCTGGGCGACCTGCTGGTCGAGGCTGGTGCCGCCGTCACCGGAGAAGGACTCGGGGCTGGCGTTGACGATGCCCATGGCCGCCGGCCTCGAGCAGTCGATGCGCCGGCCGCGTGCGAGCAGGATCGGGTCCACGGCCCGACCCTAGAGAGGTCAGGCGGCGCCGGAGCGGTTGATGGCGGCGTCGTCGGTGCCGAGGTAGGACTCGATGACCGCCGGGTGCGACAGCACCTCGTCAGGGGTGCCGGTGGCGATGACGGCGCCGGTCTCGAGGGCGATGAGCTGGTCGCAGATGCTCGACAGCAGTGGCATGTCATGCTCGATGACGAGGATCGAGCAGCCGGTGCGCTCGCGGACCCGGAGCAGCAGGGGGCCGAGCGCCTCGGTCTCCTTCTGGGCGACGCCGCCGGAGGGCTCGTCGAGCATGAGCACCGACGGGCCCTGGGCGAGGATGCACGCCAGGTCGACGATGCGGCGCGACCCGGTGGACAGCTCGCCGGTGAGCTTCTCGCGGTAGGCGCCGAGGCCCATGAGCTCGATGAGCTCATCGACCTTCAGGGCGATGTCGACCTCGACCTCGTAGGAGGCGGGCAGGCCGAGCACCGAGGCGACGACGTCGCGGTTGGCCAAGTGGCGCTCGCGGGCGACGGCGATCGTCTCGGCGACGGTGAGCGACGGGTAGAGCCGGGCGTCCTGGAACGACCGGCCGAGGCCGCCGACCGCCCGCTCGTGCGGCTGCCAGTCGGTGACGTCCATGCCGTGGATCCCGATGCGGCCCTCGTCGATCTTGAGGAAGCCGGAGATGCAGTCCATCAGCGTCGTCTTGCCGGCGCCGTTGTGGCCGATGATGCCGATGATCTCGCCGTCGCGGAGGTCGAGGTCGACCTGGTCGACGGCGGTGATGCCGCCGAAGCGCTTCGTCACGCCTCGGCACTGCAGGACGGGGCGGGCGTCGTCGGCGACCGGCGAGCGCCGCGCCGCCTCGCGCAGGCGGGGCGCGGCGGCCGGCTTGTCGTCGGCGTCGTCGTCGTGGCCCCCCGTGCCCGTCGACGAGGAGCCGGCGATGAACACCGAGCGCAGGATGTCGGGCCGGTCGAGCAGCTCGCGGGTGGGGCCGGTGAAGCGGAACTCGCCCTTCTCCATGAACACGGCGCGCTCGGCCAGGTTGAGGGCCACGTTCACCGACTGCTCGACGACGATGATCGTGGTGCCGCGGCGGTGGATCTCGTCGACGACCTCGAGCAGGCGGGCCACGATCGTGGGCGCGAGGCCGAGGGAGAGCTCGTCGATCATGAGCAGCTCTGGGCGGGTCATGAGGGCGCCGCCGAGGGCCAGCATCTGCTGCTCGCCGCCGGACAGGTCGCCGGCGAGCTGGCCCGAGCGCTCGGCGAGGATCGGGAACAGGTCGAGGACCTCGGCCTTGGCCTCCTCGACCCGGGCCTTGTCGTCGCGGATCAGCCACGAGGCGAGGCGCAGGTTCTCGGCCACGGTGAGGGTCGGGAAGATGCCCTTGCCGCCGGGCATGAGGGCGGCGCCCCGGTGGGTGACCAGGTCGGCGGACAGGCCGGTGATGTCCTCGCCCTTGAACTCGACCGTGCCGGACTTCGGGGCCTTGAGCCCGGAGATCGCCTTGAGCAGCGTGGACTTGCCGGCGCCGTTCGTGCCGAGCAGGGCCACGACCTCGCCCCGCTTCACCTCGAGGTCGACGCCGAAGAGGATCTGGACCGGCCCGTAGGAGACGTCGACCCCGGTGCAGCGCAGGATCGTCTCGGCCTCGGGCTCCGCTGCCGGTCCGGTGGCCACGGCGCGCAGCGGCTCGCGCCGGCGGGTGGTGCCGTTCGCGGTGGTGGTCATCGGGTGCTCCCCACGAGCTGGTCGTCCGGTGCGGTGGCGGGTCCGTCGTCGCTGAGGGCGCCGCGCAGGAGGCTGGCCTCCTCGGCCTTCTCCTCGTCGCTGGTGTCGACCCGCTTGTCGGCGACCAGCGACGGCACGAGGATCCCCCGGCGCTCGGCGATGCGGCGCAGGACGCGGTCGCGGCCGCCGGCGGCCAGCTGGGCCAGGCCGCCGGGGAACACGAGCAGCACCACGAGCAGGCCGGCGCCCGAGATCAGCGGGCGGATGTCGCCGAGGGCGGTGATGGAGGCGAGCCACTGGAACAGCAGCACGCCGCCGATGGCGCCGGACACCGACCCGAGGCCGCCGATGACCGCGGTGGAGAACACCTCGAGGCTCATCTCCGGGCTGTAGGTGCCCTGGTTGATGCCGTGGAGGATGGCCACGTGCAGCCCGCCGGCGATGCCGGCGATGGTGCCGGCCACCAGGAACGCGGCGAGCTTGATGCGGGTGGTGGGCACCGACGCGGAGTCGGCGGCCCGCTCGTTGTCGCGGGTGGCGATGATGACCCGTCCGGCGCGGGTGCCCCGCACGCTGCGGGCGGCGAGGACCGACAGCAGCAGGAAGGCGAGGCACAGGGCGTACATCGGGTAGCCGCGCTCCAGGTCCCAGCGCTCCCAGAGCACCGGCCGGGTGACGTCGCCGGGGATGATCGAGGAGAAGTTGTCGCGGTTCAGCACGTAGCTGTTGAGGGCGACGGCGAAGGCGAGCGTGGTCACGGCCAGGAACAGGCCCCGGATGCGCAGGGCGGGCAGGCCGACGACGAGGGCGGTGACCGCCCCGGCGGCGCCGGCGCCGAGCAGGACCAGGAAGTAGTCGAGGTCGGTGCTGCTGAGCAGGTTGCCGGCGAGCAGGCCGCCCATGCCGGCGATGGCGAACTGCCCGAGTGAGATGTGGCCGCCCCAGCCGGTGAGGATCACGAGCGACACCCCGACCATCGCCCAGACGACGGCGATGGCGGCCAGCAGCTGGTTGGACGGGCCCCAGGTGGCGGGCACGAGCACGAGCAGGGCGAGCACGACCACGGCGATGGCGGCCTTGGCGATGCGGACCTCGGGGAGGTGGCGCAGCTCGAGCGGCACCGGCTTGATCACGCCCTCGGAGCTGAAGGCGGCGCTCTCGGAGTTCATCGCCCGCGACAGCGACGCCCGCTGCAGCAGCAGCGCCACCAGGATCACGGCGAGGAAGAACATCGTGGTGATCGACGGCGTGCCGGTGCCGTTCCAGCGGACCAGCTGGTCGAGGATGCCGAGGCCGATGCCGGCGAAGAAGGCCACGGGGAGCGACTCGAGGCGGGCCACGACGGCGGCGGCCAGCGCCGGGAGGAGCACGGCCGGGCCCGCGGACACGACCGAGGGCGAGATGCCCGACGACGGCGCCTGCAGCACGTAGGTGAGGGCGGCGAGCCCGCCGGCGATCATCCACACGATGCGGCCGAGCTTGTAGACGGGGATGCCGAGCAGCAGCGCCCGGTCCTCGTTCTCGGCGGCGGCGCGGATGGCGACGCCGGCGTCGGTGCGCAGCAGGAACCACGCGAGGCCGGCGATCACGGCCGGGACGACGGCGATGATCAGGATCTCGTCACCCGTCATCGTCTTCACGTCGAGGGTGAAGCGGACGTCGAGGGGGATGGTGAAGCCGCCGGCCAGCGAGATGAAGCCGATCGCCTGGTTGGCGAGCAGGCTCAGCACGCCGAAGATCTGGGCCAGGCCGATGGACGCCACGGTGAGGATGAGCCGGCTGGCGCCCTTGAAGCGCCGGATGAGCAGCTCGGTGGCGAAGCCGACGACCACCCCGAGCACGACGGCGAGGGCCAGGGCGGCGAAGAAGGGGACGTCCTGCTCGAGGTGCAGGCCGATGGCGAAGGCGCCGGGCAGCGCGCCCATGGCGGCGTAGGAGAAGTTCACGAACCGGTTGGTCCGGTAGATGAGGATCAGGCCCATGGCCAGCAGGGCGGTGGTGGTGCCCTGCACGGTGCCGATGAAGAGCACGCCGTACGGGGCGTTCTCCCGGAGGAAGTCGCCGGTGCCGGGGAGCACGTAGAGCAGGGCGTAGAGCCCCGCCACGGCGGCGCCCGCCACCAGCGCCCTGGTGCGCGCCGGCAGGTCGGTCCAGGCCGACATCAGCGGGCCTCCACCGGCGGCACGCCCGGGTCGCCGGCCGGGATCTGGCCGGCCTCCCAGCGCTCGCCGCTGGTGCCGAGGTAGGCGCCCTGCTTGCCGTTGTACGTGGAGATGGCGTTGATGTCGAAGTAGATCTCCCGCACGTCGTTGGCGGCGGTGCGGTCGCCGGGCCCGAACTTCCAGAGGCCCACCGGGCCCTGGCGGGCCGGGTAGTTGAACATGCCGTCGGAGAACGACTGGGGCGTGAGGTTGGGGCCGGCGCCCTGCAGGCCGATGGCCAGCATGTACATCTGGTAGTAGATGAGGTCGACCGAGAAGGCGGGCTCCTCGTTCGGCCGCACGGACTTGAACGCCTCGTAGGCGATCGTCTGGGTGGGCGGCACGAAGTCGGTGAGCGACGACACGCCGAACGCGTGCTGGGCGAACTGCGGCTCCCACAGCTGGCCGACGATGTCGGCGTCGGTGAGCGCCGTGCCCACGATCAGGAACTCGGGGTAGTACTGCTCGCGGTTGGCCACGCCGGACAGGAAGACCGGGAGCACCGGGTCGCAGCCGCAGACGATGCTGGTGACGCCCTCGTTCTTCAGCTTCGGGATGATGTTGTTCGCCTGGCTCGACATGGTGGACAGGTCGAGCTGGTACTTCACGTTGAGGCCGGGGTCGTTGCCCGCCTCCTCGGTGATGCGCCGGGCGTTGTTCACCGACTCCTGGTACCAGGAGTTCTCCGGTGCGATGGTGGCGAACTTGCGGGGCTGGCCCTTCAGGTCGCCGCCGGCGTAGGCGGCGGGCTTGCCGTGCAGGCGCTTGTTGCCGTACTCGGCGGCGAGCTCGGACACCCGGGTGCCGTCGGTGGCGAGCGACCAGGCGAAGGGCGCCCGCTGCTCGTGCCACTCCCGCGACAGGTACGGCGTGCCGAAGCCGATCACGCCGCGGGACGCGAGGGCGCCGGCGTAGGGCTCGGACGTGGCGGAGATGTCGGCGAAGGCGCCGATCTCCTCGGCCACCTTGGTGGCGTCGGCCTCGGCCCGGTCGCGGCCCTTGCCGAGCAGCTCGTTCGTGTTCGAGCCCTGGCCCTCGTAGAACTGGATCTCGATCTGGCGGCCGTAGAGCTCGAAGCGCTGGTTGAAGTACTCGGCGAAGGCCGTGATCGTGTTCTGGATGCTCTGGGGCGTGTCGGAGAGGCTGGCGCCGGCGAGCTCGGCGAGCGTCTGCTGGAAGCCCTTCTCGCCGAGCACCCGGTACGACACGAGGATGGAGTCCTCGGTCACGCCCTTGGTGGTGGCGCCGCCGTTGTTGCCGCCGGCCCAGGCCACGCACGGCGGGCTGTAGGGGTCGCCGGGGATCTGCTCGGCCCGGTCGGGGCAGGGCTGCACGCCCTCGACGGGGGCGATGCCGCTGCCCTCGCCGTCGGAGCCGACGCCGCCACCACCGCCGCCGCTCGGGGCGGCCTGGTCACCGCCGCCGCCACCGCCCGCGGTGACCGGGGTGGCCCCGCCGGACGAGCCGGAGTCGGTGCCCGAGGCGCCGCCGCCCGGCGTGGTGGCGAAGCCCTGGCCGGCGCTGGGGGCGGTGCCGTCGCTGGATGACACCTGCTGGTCCGGCACCTTGGTGGGCACCAGCAGCGCCATGAGGACGAGCATCACCGCGAACACGGCGAGCGGGCCGTAGCCGCGCAGCAGGCGGCCGTTGACGGGGAACGACCCCTGGGGGGTGGGTCGGGGCTGGGGCGCGGCCATCAGAAGGTCTCCATGAGGACGGAACGCTGCGCCTTGCGCATCTTGGCGCGGTCGGCAGCGGCGAGGACGGCGAGGAGGGCGAGGCCGCCGAGGCCGACGCCCGCGAGGGCACCGCCACGGCTGCCGGAGAGCGGTTCGACGTCGGCGATGGCCTGCTCGTCGGTGGTGGGCTGGGCCGCCGGCGCGTCAGCGACCGGAGCGGCGCCGGCGCCGGGCGAGGCGGCGACGGACGACCGGGCCGGCGCGGCGGCGCTGCCGGTCGTGCCGACCGAGGGACGGCCCGTGCTGCCCTGGGGCAGCGGGGACAGCGACGGCACGGAGGGCAGGCCGCCGAGGAAGGAGGTGAGCTCGATGTCGTCGCTCGTGGCGGTGACGCCGCCCAGCTCGAGGCTGAGCGAGCCGGCGCCGGACACCGACCCGAGCACGATGTCGAGGACGGTGATGTAGGAGGCGTTGCTGCAGTCGGCCTCGATGATGGCGTCGAACAGGCTCTCGCGCACGGGCTGCACGGCGTTGAAGGCGGGGCCGACGATGGTCTCGCGGACCTCGCCGGGGACGACGCCGATGCGCAGGGGGCCGACGAACTGGATGCCCGACTCGGTGCGGACCTCCGGCGGGTCGATCCGGAAGCCGAGCGGCTGCAGCGCGGCGTTGGCCTCGGCCAGCGGGCCGAGCGGGTTCTCCTCGGGGATCGGCAGGCGCTGGCCGGCCACCTCGATGCCGTCGATGGTGAACGTGCCCCGGGCCTCCTCGGCGGGGGCGGTCTGGTAGACGGCCTCCCAGCGCAGGCCCCGCAGCACCACCTGGCCGCCGCCGAGGGCGACGCGGTCGACGGTGGTGACGGCCCGGGCGAGGCGCTTGCCGTCGACGAGGCCGGACTCGGTGACGCTGCTGGTCTTGCCGAGGGCGATCGCCGCGGGGTCGCCGGCGGCGGCGGTGGTGGACACGGCCCGGGCGTAGGGCTCGGCCGTGGCCAGGACCCGCTTCTCGACGCCGTTCTCGGTCTCGACCTGCTCGTCGCCGGCGCCCTCGCCGTTCGAGCGGGACTCGAGCGGCTGGGGCTGGTCCTCCTCGGGGTAGGTCGGGTCGCCGCCGTCGCAGCCCTCGCCGGCGAGCTGGTCACCGAGGAGGCCGAGGTCGGCCGAGTGGGCCTCGGCGATGGCGATGGTGTTCTGGTGCCCGGCGAGGGCTTGGCCGTAGGTGACGCCGAAGCTGAGGCGACCGGTGCGGGGGTCGACCTTGATCCCCTGGGCGTAGGCGTTGCCGCGGCCGGGCGAGACGGCCTCCTGCCCGGAGGCGGCGGGGGGCGCGACCAGGAGGCCGCCGACGGCGGCGGCCCACACCGCCGCGACCGCGAACGTGCGCCGGAAGGCTCTGAGCTCCATACCAACCCTGACTGCGTCCTGCGCCGCCCGGGTGGACCGGTCGGCGAGCGGTTACCTGCAGTACCCCCTTCGTGACCGATGCCACATCCTCCTGCCCACGGGCGCGAGAAATCTCGGATCGGTGTGCGACGATGCGGGCGTGGACGATCCCGTGCTCGAGCGACGGCGGCGCATCGCCGGACTGGTCCAGGTGGGCCAGCGGGTCGGCTACGGCCTGTTCGGCCTGGCCATGGTGCTGTTCGCCCTCGGGCTCTTCGCCGGCTTCGGCGGGGTGGTCGGCGGCGGCATCGTCGCCGCCATCGTGCTCGGGTCGATCGTGCTCGCCCCGGCGATCGTGTTCGGCTACGCCGTCCGCGCCGCCGAGCGCGAGGACCGCGAGCAGGGCCGGCTCTAGGCCGGCCCGGGGGCTACCAGCCCCGTTCGCCGGCCCGAGGCGGCAGGCCGGGCTGGAAGCGCCGCCGGCGGGCCTTCACCGCCAGCAGGTCGCCGCCGAGGCGGCGGGCCGGGACGGGCCGGAGCGGCTGGGCCGGGCGCCGGCTCGTGGCGGCCGGTGCGGTGTTGCGGCTGGGCACGGCGAACGGTTCGCCCTCCGGGGCCCGCACTCCTTCCCAGCGATCGAGGAGTTCCTCCCGGTGCGGCTGCGGTGCTAGCCACGGGGCCATGTCGTCCCGGCTCCCGGCCCACGAGCGACGGGAACAGCTCCTGGAGGTCGCCCTGCGGGTGTTCGCCGCCCGCGGCTTCCACTCGACCTCCATGAACGACGTGGCCGATACCGCCGGCGTGACCAAGCCGGTGCTGTACCAGCACTTCAGCTCCAAGCGGGCCCTGTACCTCGAGCTGCTCGAGCTGGTGAGCCGTCGCCTCATGGCCGTCATCGGGGAGGCGACGAGCTCGGCCGGCGGGCCCCGCCAGCAGGTCGAGCGGGGCCTGCGCGCCTACTTCCGCTTCGTCGTGGAGTCGCGGGACGAGTACCAGCTCATGTTCGGCGGGGGCACCCGCCGCGACGTCGAGTTCGCCCAGGAGGCCACCCGGCTCGAGCGGTCGATCGCCGAGATCATCGCCTCGCTCATCGTCGTCGAGGGCCTCGGCGAGCACGAGCGGCTGCTGCTCGCCCACGGCGTCGTCGGCCTCGCCGAGGGCGCGACCCGGCACTGGGTCGGCGACGAGCTCGACCTCGACGCCGACGCCGTGGCCGCCCGGGTGGCCGACCTGGCCTGGCGGGGCCTGCGCGGGATCCGCAGCGACCCGGTGTGAGCGACCGCCCGGACCCCGACGACGCCGAGGCGGTCGGCGTCGGGCCGCACCCCGAGCCCTGGCCGGACGACCCCCGCCTCGACCCCGAGCTGCTCGGCGGCGGCGACCGGCGCAACGTGGTCGACCGCTACCGGTACTGGCGGCTGGATGCGATCGTCGAGGACCTCGACCGACGCCGGCACCCGTTCCACGTGGCCGTCGAGAACCTCCAGCACGACCTGAACATCGGCTCGGTGGTGCGCAACGCCAACGCCTTCCTCGCCGCCGAGGTGCACATCGTGGGCCGGCGGCGCTGGAACCGCCGGGGCGCCATGGTCACCGACCGGTACCAGCACGTCCGCCACCACCCCGACGTCGACGCCCTCGCGGCGTGGGCCGCCGGCGAGGCCCTGCCGATCGTGGGCATCGACAACCTCCCCGGCAGCGTCCCGCTCGAGTCGACGCCCCTGCCCGAGCGCTGCGTGCTGCTCTTCGGCCAGGAGGGGCCCGGCCTGTCCGAGGCCGCCCGCCGCCACGCCGACCTGGTGTGCTCCATCGCCATGTTCGGGTCGACCCGGTCGATCAACGCCGGCGTGGCGTCGGGCATCGCCATGCACGCCTGGATCCGCCAGCACGCCCTCGGGGAGGATGCAGGCCGATGACCCGGCCCGTCCCCCACCTCACCACCGCCGACGTCGACGCCATGCGCTCGACGCTGTCGAACTGGGGCCGGTGGGGCGACGACGACCAGCTCGGCACGCTGAACCACCTCACCGACGCGCACCGGGCGGCCGCCGCGGCCGAGGTCCGCACCGGTCGGGCCGTCTCCTGCGCCCGCCCGCTCCCCACCGAGCCGGCGGTCGACAACCCGCGCCCGGTCGAGCACCACATGCTCGGGACCCACACCGAGGGTCACGGCGCCGACTGGTTCGGCGTGGCCGCCCACGGCTACGCCACCAGCCACCTCGACGCCCTCTGCCACATCTTCTGGGACGGGCGGGTGTACGGCGGCCGGTCGAGCGAGGTGGTCACCGCCCACGGCGCCGAGCAGCTCGGCGTCCACCACGTCCGCCACGGCCTCGTCGGGCGCGGGGTCCTGCTCGACATCCCGCCGCGGCACGGCGTCGAGGCGCTCGAGCCGGGCACGCCGATCACCGTCGACGACCTGGAGGCGGCCGAGGAGGCCGCCGGCGTCCGGGTCGGCACCGGCGACCTGCTGCTCGTCCGCACCGGCCGCTGGGCCTGGCGCCGCGAGCACGGCCCGTGGGACGCCCGCCAGCGGCTCGCCGGCCTGCACGCCTCGTGCCTGCCGTGGCTGCACGAGCGCGAGGTCGCCGTGCTCGGGTCCGACGGGGTGAGCGACGTCCACCCCGCCCACGTGGAGCCGAGCGCCGGCGTCGAGACGCGCCTGCCCATCCACACCGTGGGCATCGTGGCCATGGGGCTGCACCTGCTCGACGACCTCGACCTCGACGACCTCGCGGCCGCGTGCGCCGAGGAGGGCCGCTGGTCGTTCCTGCTCACCGTCGCCCCGCTCGTGCTCGTGGGCGGCACGGCCTCGCCCGTCAACCCGATCGCGGTGCTGTAGTGCTGATCCTGCTGCCCCCGTCGGAGGGCAAGGCGGTCGGCTCCCGTGGCCGGCCCCTCGACCTGTCGTCGCTGTCCTTCCCCGAGCTGACGACCACGCGCGAGCGGGTGCTCGACGCGCTGGTCGCCCAGTCGGCCCGGCCCGACGCCCTCGAGGTGCTCGGCGCGCCGAAGGGCGCCGCCGACCGCGTGGCCGCCAACGTCGAGCTCCGTGGCGCGCCGACGCTGCGGGCCGCCGACCTCTACACCGGCGTGCTCTACGACGCGCTCGACCTCGCCTCGCTCGACGCGGCCGCGAAGCGCCGGGCGGCCCGCCGCCTCGTCGTGGTCAGCGCCCTGTTCGGGGCGCTCCGCCCCGGCGACCGGGTGCCGTCGTACCGGCTGTCGATGGACGTCGACCTCCCCGGCGTCGGACCGCTGGCCGCGGCGTGGCGCCCGGCGCTCGAGCAGGCCCTGCCGGCCGCCGCCGGCCGCGGCCTGGTGGTCGACCTGCGGTCCTCGACCTACGTGGCCGCCTGGCGGCCGACGGGCGCGGTCGCCGAGCGCACCGTCGCCGTCCACGTCGTGCGCGACGGGCCGGGCGGGCGCACGGCCGTCAGCCACATGGCCAAGCACACCCGCGGCCTCGTCGCCCGCCACCTGCTCGCCACCGGCGCCGACCCCGTCACCCCCGAGGACCTGGTCGTGGCCCTGGGACCGGTGTTCGCGGCATCGCTCGACGAGGCGCGCCCGGGTCGGCCCCGGCGCCTCGAGGTGGTGGAGCCGTCGTGAGCCTCGAGCCCGGCCGCCTCTGCCCCGCCCAGCGCGCCACCGACCTAGCGCGCATGGCGGCGGAGACCTTCGACGTCCTCGTCGTCGGGGGCGGCGTGACCGGCGCCGGGGTGGCCCTCGACGCCGCCACCCGGGGCCTGTCGGTCGCGCTCGTCGAGCAGCGCGACCTCGCGTCGGGCACGTCGAGCCGGTCGTCGAAGCTGTTCCACGGCGGCCTGCGCTACCTCGAGCAGCTCGACTTCGGCCTGGTCTCCGAGGCCCTCCACGAGCGCAACCTCATGCTCGACCGCCTCTGCCCGCACCTGGCCCGACCGGTGCGGTTCCTGTACCCGCTCACCCACCACGTCTGGGAGCGGGCCTACGTCGGCGCCGGCATCGCCCTGTACGACGTGCTCGCCGCCGCCGGCGGCAGCCGGCTCCCGCGCCACCGCCACCTGTCGAGGCGAGGGGCCCGGCGGCTGGTGCCGTCGCTGCGCGGCGACGCCATCACCGGGGCGATCACCTACTCCGACGCCCAGGTCGACGACGCCCGGCACACCGTCCAACCTCGCAGGCGCAGACCCTCGCCGTCGCCCGCACCGCCCACCAGCACGGCGCCGCCGTGGCGTCGTCGGCGCAGGTGGTCGAGCTGCTCCGCGACGACGGACGGGTCGTCGGCGCCCGGGTGCGCGACGTCGAGTCGGCCGACGTCGTCGACGTGCGCGCCCGCCAGGTCGTCAACGCCACCGGCGTGTGGACCGACCAGGTCGAGGACCTGGCCGGCACCAGCGGGCTCCGGGTGCGGGCGTCGAAGGGCGTGCACCTGCTCGTCCCCCGAGACCGCATCGACGCCGGCTGCGGCCTGATCTGCCGCACGCCGAGCTCGGTGCTGTTCGTGATCCCGTGGGGCGAGCACTGGATCGTCGGCACCACCGACACCGACTGGGAGCTGGACCTCGCCCACCCGGCGGCCAGCGCCGCCGACCTCGACTACCTGCTCGGCCAGGCCAACCGCTGGCTCGACCCGCCCCTCACCCACGCGGACATCGTCGGCGTCTACGCCGGCCTGCGCCCGCTGTTGTCGGGCGAGTCCGACTCCACCTCGACGCTCAGCCGCGAGCACGCCGTGTCCACCGCCGTGCCCGGGCTCGTGTCCGTCGCCGGCGGCAAGTACACGACCTATCGCGTGATGGCGGCCGACGCCGTGGACGCGGCCGTGGCCGCCGCCGGGATCGAGGCGCCGGCGTCGTGCACCGAGCGCATCCCGCTCGTGGGCGCGCCCGGCTACGAGGGTCTGCGGAACCGCCGCCGCCAGCTCGCCGACGACGCCGGCCTGCCCCTCGGCGACGTCGAGCGGCTCCTCGGCCGCTACGGCAACGAGGTGCACCGGCTGCTCGATCTGGTGGCGGACGACCCGGCCCTGGCCGAGCCCCTGCCGGGCACCGCCCGCGTGCTCGCTGTCGAGGCCCGCTACGCCGCCACCCACGAGGGCGCGCTCCACCTCGACGACCTGCTCACCCGGCGCACCCGGCTGTCGATCGAGTCGGTCGACCGGGGGGTGGCGGCGGCGCCGGTGGTCGCCCGGCTCGTCGCCGACGACCTCGGCTGGGACGAGGCCACGATCGAGCGCGAGGTCGACAGCTACCGCCGCCGGGTCGA
>JBKHXT010000093.1:0-10427 GCA_046565885.1 Acidimicrobiia bacterium | reverse complement strand
GGCGCCCAGCCGCTGTGGTGCTCGAACCACACGTGGGCGTTGCGGACGGCCTCGTCGGCGCTGGCGGGCACCGCTCGAGCATGCCCGACGCCCGTAGCGTCGACCTCGTGCCCACCGACCTGCCCGCCGGCCTCGAGCACGTGCGGACCACCGACGTCTTCGACGGCGACACCGTGCCGCCCGGTCTCCTGCGACGGCACCGGGTGGCCGAGGGGACCTGGGGTCGCGTGGTCGTCCACGGCGGCACCCTCCGGCTGGTGTTCGAGGACGACGGCGAGCTCGTCGAGCTGAGCGCCGGCGACACCGCCGTCGTCCCGCCCGGACGCCCGCACCACGTCGAGCTCGGCGTCGGAGGGCGCTTCGCCGTCGAGTTCCACCGTCGGGCCGGGTGACCGGGCGCCGCCCGTCAGAGGATCTGGCTGAGGAACAGCTTCGTCCTCGGCTCCTGCGGGTCGGTGAAGAAGTGCTCGGGCGGGCCGACCTCCACGATCTGGCCGTCGGCCATGAACACCACCCGGTCGGCCACCGATCGGGCGAAGCCCATCTCGTGGGTGACCACCACCATCGTCATGCCGCTGGTGGCCAGCTCCTGCATGACGTCGAGCACCTCCTTGATCATCTCGGGGTCGAGGGCGGAGGTGGGCTCGTCGAAGAGCATGACCTTGGGCTTCATCGCCAGCGAGCGGGCGATGGCCACGCGCTGCTGCTGCCCGCCGGACAGCTGGCCGGGGTACTTGCGGGCCTGGTCGGGGATCTTCACCCGCTCCAGCAGCTCCATCGCCGCCTCCTCCGCCGCCTTCTTCGGGATGCGGCGCACCTGGCGCGGGGCGAGCGTGATGTTGTCGAGCACGGTGAGGTGCGGGAACAGGTTGAAGCTCTGGAACACCATCCCGGCCTCGCGGCGCACCTCCTGGATGTTCCGGATGTCGTCGCCCAGCTCGACGCCGTTGACGACGATGCGACCCCGGTCGTGCTTCTCGAGGCGGTTGATGCAGCGGATGAGCGTCGACTTGCCCGACCCGGACGGGCCGATGACGACGACCACCTCCTGGGTGCCGACCCGCATGTCGATGTCGCGCAGGGCCTGGAAGTCGCCGAAGAACTTGTCGACCCCCTCGCAGACGATCATCTCCTCGCCGGTGCCGGCCACCCGGGTGGCGTCGGCGTTCACCCCCGTGCTGGCGACGTCGCTCATCGGACCCCCACTCCCAACTTGGCCTCGAGCCGGCGCGATTCGCGGCTCATCGTGTAGCTGATCGCCCAGTAGCCGAAGGCGATGAAGACCAGGGTCATCTCCTGGAACCCGATCCGGAACTCGGCCTGCGCGTGGACGAGCTCGCGCACCCCGAGGAACTCGGTGAAGCCGATCACCACGAGCAGCGACGTGTCCTTGAACAGCGAGATGAACTGCCCGACCATGGCGGGGATCACCGCCCGCAGCGCCTGCGGGAGGACGATGAGGCGGGTGACCTTCGGCGCCGACAGCCCCATCGCCTGACCGGCTTCGACCTGCCCGGACGGCACCGCCTGCAGGCCGCCGCGCACGATCTCGGCGATGTACGCGGCGGTGAACAGGGTGATGCCGAGGATGGCCCGGGTCGTGAGGCTCCGGGTGTTGCCGCCGCCGAGGAAGAACCCGATGAAGAACTGGGCCATGAACAGGATGGTGATGAGGGGCACGCCGCGGAACAGCTCGATGTAGGCGACGCTCAGCAGCCGGAACGCCGGGAACGACGAGCGCCGTCCGAGGGCCAGCAGCAGCCCGAACGGGAACGCCAGCACGATCGACACCACGGTGATGAACAGCGACAGGTGCAGGCCGCCCCAGTCGGTCCACGGCACGCCGCCGAAGTCCATGACCGGCAGCTGGTAGATCGCCCAGGCGACGACGAGGCCGGCTGCCGCAGCGGCCAGGCGGGCGACGGCCAGCGGTGCGCCGCCGATGCCCCGGTCGCCCGCCACGTCGGCGGCGACGGCGGAGAACCACACGGCGAGCACCACGCCGGCGCCGAGGTGGGCGTTGCCGCCGGTGCCCGACACCACCTGGAACGACGCCAGGGCGGCGAGGGCGACCAGGACCCACCCCGCCCGCCGCACCCGTCCGAGCGCGAACCGGCCCAGCAGCCAGGCCCCGGCACCGGCGACCACCGCCGCGGCGGCGAGCAGGAGCGGGCCGGCGGTGCGGGCGGCGAGGAGCAGGACGACCACGAAGGCCAGCGCCGGCCAGAACCGGCGGACCACCGCCATCGGCGACTGGGGTCGGTGCTCGACGCCCTCCTCGTCCGCTCGGCGGCGCGACGTGGCGGCCAGCAGCCCGCCGGCGGTGCCGACCGCGGTGGCCACGAACAGCAGGCTGGCGACCAGGCGCCACTGCTCGTCGCGGTCGAACAGGCCGATCATGAACAGCGCCAGGTTGCGCTGCACGACCTCCCACTCGGCCACGGTGGTCACCCACCGCACCACCTGGAAGGCGAGGAAGGCGATGACCACGACGAGCACGACCGTGATCACCGAGTTCAGGGCGCTGTTGAACAGGTTGGCCTTGATCCACGCCGACGCCCCCTGCTTCGGCGGCGGCTTCGACCGGTCGTCCGTCGGCGGCGCGCCGGGGTAGGGCTCCTTGCCGGTGGTGCCGACGGCCAGCTCGCTGGCCCGCCCGCCGGCGTCGGTGCCCGGTGCGGTCTCGGTCATCGGCCCGCCAGCTGGAAGCGCCGGTTCAACACGTTGACGATCAGCGAGATCACCAGCGAGAACACCAGGTAGATCGACATCAGGATGAGGATCGACTGGGGCGCCGGCTTGCCGTTCCCGATCAGGCTCTTGGTCAGGTTCGTCAGGTCCGGGTACCCGATCGCCACGGCCAGCGACGTGTTCTTGGTGAGGTTCAGGTACTGGTTGATCGTCGGCGGCACGGCGATGCGCAGCGCCTGGGGCAGGATCACGAACCGGTAGCGCTGGAAGCCGGTGAGCGCGAGCGCCTCGGCCGCCTCGAACTGGCCCTTGGCCACCGCCTGGATGCTGCCCCGGATGATCTCGGCGATGTGGCTCGCCGTGTAGAGCGCGAGCGCCAGCGTCAGCGCCGCGTAGGCCGTCGTGAAGCGGAAGCCACCCGCCACGCGGTTGGCCTCCAGCGTGGGCCAGCTCATCGACAGGGCGTCGAGCAGGAGCAGGCCGAGGACGACGGCGGCCAGGAGGATCCCGCCCGAGAGCGCGACCCGGCGGGCCGGCCTGCCGGTGGCGATCTCGACCCGGGTGCGCCAGATCCACAGCGCGACGGCGATGGCGCCGGCCACGGCCAGCACGGCGAGCCAGGCCCCGAAGGCGGACTCGCGCACCAGGCTCGGCACGGCGAACGTCGAGTTCGAGAGCAGCAGCGCCGTGTCGTCACCGACGGGTGAGCCGACCCTGCGGGCCTCGCGGATGGCGGGCAGCGCGTCCCGGAACATCGCGGCGAAGAAGAAGATGATGACGACGAGCGGCGGGATGTTCCGCAGCGTCTCGACGAACACCGTGGCCAGCTTCGCCAGCAGCCAGTTGCTCGACAGGCGGGCGACGCCCACGAGCAGCCCGATGACGCTGGCCAGCAGGATGCCGACCACCGCCACGAGCGCCGTGTTCTTGATGCCCTGCAGGAACAGCTCGCTCGACGGCGAGTCCGGCGTGAAGTTCGAATCGGCGATCCGGAAGCCGGTCGGGGCGTCGAGGAAGTCGAAGCTGGTGGAGATGCCGGTGTCCTCGAGACCGGTCACCAGGTTCGAGAGCAGCTGGCGGATCCCGAGGACCACCAGCACCAGCACCACCACCTGCACGGCGATCCGCAGGACGCGGATGTTCCGCCAGAGCGGCGGGCGGGTGCGGCGGGCGGCGGTGGCGGTCATCGTCGGTGGCGCCGCGGGGTGACGCCGGCTCGGCGGCCGGCGTCACCCCGAACGTCGCCGGGTCTCCTAGCGGTAGGGCGGGGCGTAGAGCAGGCCGCCCTCGGTCCACAGCTGGTTCAGGCCGCGGTCGGTGAGACCGATCGGCTCGATGTGGCGCTGGTACAGCTCCTCGTAGTTGCCGACGGCGGCGATGATCTGGGCGGCGAAGTCCGGATCGAGGCCGAGGCCGGCGTCGAAGCCCTCCTCCTGCCCGAGGAAGCGGGCCACGTTCGGGTCCTCCGAGGTGAAGCCCTCGACGTTCTCGGACGTGATGCCGAACTCCTCCGCCTGGATCAGGGCGAAGATCGCCCAGTCCATGATCTGGGCCAGCTCCGTGTTGCCGTCGAGCACGCCCGGTCCGAGCGGCTCCTTGGAGATGGTGGGCTCGAGGATGGTCTGCTCGGCGCCGCCCGCCTCCTCGATGGAGGACTTGAACTCCGCCAGCTGCGACTTGTCCGATGTCCAGGCCTCGCACTGGCCGGACTCGTAGGCCGGCTGCAGCTCGGTGTTGTCCTCGAACACCACCGGCTCGAAGCTCACGCCCTCGGCGTCGAGGTACGACGTGAGGTTCAGCTCGGTGGTGGTGCCCGACAGCACGCAGATGCGGGCGCCCTCGAGGCCGGACACGTCGGACACGCCGCTGTCGGCCGGGACCATGAAGCCCTGGCCGTCGTAGAACGTCGTCGGCCCGAAGCGCACCGACTCGGCGCCGTCGCGGGTGGCCGTCCACGTCGTGTTGCGGGACAGCACGTCGATCTCGCCCGACTGCAGTGCGGTGAAGCGCTGCTCGGCCGTGAGGTCGACGAACTCGACCGCCTCCGGGTCGCCGAAGATGGCGACGGCGATCGCCCGGCAGATGTCGACGTCGAAGCCGACGTGCTCGCCGCTCTCGTCGACGATGCCGAAGCCGGGGAGCACGTTGTTGACGCCGCAGATCAGGTTGCCCCGCTCCTCGATCGTGGCCAGGTCGCTCTCGTCGGCGGCGGTCTCGAACTGGACCGTGTCCTCGGTGTCGCCGTCACCACCCGCCTCGTCTCCGCCGTCGTCGTCGCCGCACGCGGCGACGAGGAGCGTGCAGGCGAGAGCAGCGGCGAGGACTCGCCACCGTCCGGTGCTGTCCATGGGAACCTCCAGGTTCGCTCGACTCACCCCGGGGAACCCCCTCCCCCGAGGTGACAGGACCATAGGCACAAACCGCACGGCCGTGCGCCGATGCTGCCGCCGGGCGGTCGGGCCGACCTCAGGCGAGCTGGCCCGGCCGCAGGTCGATGATGTCGTCGTGGCGGGCGACGCGGTCCCGGCCGGCGGCCTTGGCCCGGTAGAGCGCGGCGTCGGCGTCGGCCACCATCGCTGCGCCGTCGCCGCCGGCGGGCAGCCCGGCGACCCCGACGCTGATCGTGACCGGCACGGCTGAGACCCGGCGTGCGGCGGCGCGCAGCCGCTCGCCCAGCACCGCGGCGTCGTCGACGGTGGCGTCGACGGCCAGGACCACGAACTCCTCGCCCCCGTACCGCGCCACCAGCTCGCCACCGCGGACCGCGCCCCGCAGGGCGTCGGCGAGCTCCCGCAGCACCTCGTCGCCCACCTGGTGGCCGTGCTCGTCGTTCACCGCCTTGAAGTGGTCGATGTCGATCACCGCCACGGCGAGCGGCGCACCGGTGCGCCGCGCCCGGGCCACCTCCCGCTGGAGGGCGTCGTCGAACAGCCGGCGGTTCGCCAGGCCGGTGAGCGGGTCGCGCGTCGCCAGGCGCTCGACCTCGGCCAGCAGGCCGGCGGTGCGCAGGGCGAGGGACACCCGCTCGGCGGACGCGGCCAGCAGCTCGAGCTCGTCGACGGACAGGTCGGGGCGGCGTGGTCCGCACTCCACGGCGAGCACGCCGAGCAGCTGCTCGTCGGCCACGAGCGGCGTGACGACGACGTGGCAGGCGCCGGGCAGCAGCGTCGCCAGGGCCGGTTCGCCGTCGGGGTCGAGGTGCCGGGCCGGGGTCGGCCCGGCGAGGGCCGTCGACGCCGTAGCCGCCCGGTGGACGACGACGGGGACCGCCCCGGCGTCGTCGGCCAGCGCACCGGTCCAGTCGTCGGTGCCGGCGACCAGCACCGCGGCGCGCCGATGGCCCAGGCGGGTCACGAGGTGATCGGCGGCGGCGAGGGCGACCTCGAGGCTGCGGTGGCTGCGCTCGAGGGCCGAGCCCAGCTCGACGAGGGCACCGGCGGCCAGGCGGCTGCGGCGCAGCGCCGCCTCGTTCGTGCGGGCGACGGCCACGGCGCCGGCGCCGACGAGCTGGATGGAGGCCACCGCGAACACGTCGGCGGCCGAGGGGTGGCCGGGCACCTGGCCGAACCAGGTGACGTAGCCGGTCGCCACGAGCAGCAGGCCGTGCCAGGTGGCGACCACCAGGCCGCTGCGGAAGGTGGCGAGGATGGCGACCGCCCCGACGTGGAGGTGGACGAGGAAGAGCAGGCGGCTGGCGCTGCCCCCGGTGTCGGCGACGACTGCGGCGAGGAACAGGCCGTCGACCAGGAGCAGGCCGGACAGCACCGGCAGGACCCGGCGGCGCACGATCCGCCGGAGCAGCTCGAGCGCACCCGTGGCCGCCACGTACCCGACGGCCAGGGGCACGAGGTCGTGGCCGGGCGTGCCGACGATCTCCGGTCGCTGGGCGGCGAGCACGACCACGGCACCGAGCACCACCCGCACGCCCTGGAGCGCCGCCGCCCGGTGCGACACCGGGACGAGGTCCGCTCGCCGGGTCACGCGAACGGGGTGCGGCCGTCGCGGCGGTCGACCGGCGCCGCGGCCAGCTTCGGGTCGCGCCGGTCGCCGCGGCAGACGAGGCCGGCGAGGGCGAGGAGCACGGCGGCCAGCAGCGTCGGGAACGCGGGGTGGCCGAGCGGTCCGGGCAGCGCCGGCCACGGGGCCGAGGCGGTCCGCTCGACGGTGGCGCGCGGCGGGGCCGGGAGCGGGGCGGCGGCGAGCTCGGCGGGGGCGGCCGTCGGGCCGGGCAGCACCGCCGACAGCGGCCGGACGGCGGCACGCGGCTGCGCGGTCGAGCGCTCGGCGGTGCGGGGGGAGGGGGTGGCCCTCACCGGCGGTCGGGGCGCCGGCGGCGGGGTCGCCTCGGGGAACGGCGTCGGCGCGTCCTGGTGGGCGACGGCGTCGGGCTCCGCCGCCCGGGGCCTCGCATGCGCCGGCGCCGGACGGTGCGCCCGCGCCGCGGCGCGGCCGGCCCGATGTGGCGGGCCGGGCGTGGCGGCGGACGGGCGGACGGCGGCGTGCTGGCGTGCCGGGCGGGCGGCTCGGCGCTCGCCCGTCCTCGCCGCCCGGTCGGCGCCGCGCGGTCGGGCGTCGACGCCGTGGTCGCCTCCGCCGTGCGCGACCGGACCGCCGCCGTGCCGAGCGCCTCCGGGCCCGGGGGGACCGGCGGCCGCGGGCACCGCCCCGACGCCCAGCAGCGTCGCCACGACCAGACCGATCAGCACCAACCGGAAGCCTCGGATCCACCGCAACAGCACGAACCGGTCATCGGCGCCCAGATCGCACGACTTGAGCGATTGACTAGTCCGATCGGGCTACGGCCGAAATCCGTCGCCCACCGGGGGTCGGGCCCGTGGCAGCCTCGGTCGATGCACGGGGACCAGCGGGGGGCGGCCGTCGTGGTGGCCAGCGGCGTGCGCAAGCGCTTCGGCGACGTGCAGGCCGTCGACGGCATCGACCTCGCCGTCGCGCCCGGCGAGCGGGTCGGCATCGTCGGCCCGAACGGCGCCGGCAAGACGACGCTGCTGCTCATGCTCCTCGGCGCCATCGACCCCGACGAGGGCTCGGTCGAGCTGCTCGGCCGGCGCCTGCCCCAGGGGCGCAGCGCCGCCATGGAGGACGTGGGCTTCGCCGCCGGCTACCTGCCCCTCCCCGACCGGCTGCGGGTGCACGAGGCGCTGCGGTTCTTCGCCGACCTCCACGACCGCCCCGACCCCGCCGGCGTGGTCGACCGGGTCATCGACGAGCTCGGCATCGGCTACCTGCGCGACAAGAGCTGCATGAGCCTGTCGTCCGGGCAGGCGACGCTGGTCGGCATCGCCAAGGCGGTCATGCACCAGCCCCGGCTCGTGGTGCTCGACGAGCCCACCGCCTCGCTCGACCCCGACATCGCGCTGCGGGTGCGCGACGCCCTCGCCCGCCTCGCCGACGAGCACCGCACCGCCCTGCTGCTCACCAGCCACGACATGCGCGAGGTCGAGACGCTCACCCAGCGGGTCGTGTTCCTGCGCGACGGCAAGGTGCTGGCCGACGGCGTGCCCGCCACCGTGGTCGCCGACGCCGGCCACGCCTCGCTCGAGGAGATGTTCCTGGCCGAGGCCGTCCGGATGCGGGGGCCCGGCTGTGACCGCCGCCGCCCCCGCCGTCGCCGAGGCGTCCGGCGGCATCCGCTGGCACCGGGTGCGGGCCGTGGTCCGGCGCCACGTGCTCGTCCAGGTCCGCAACCCCGGCCACTGGTTCCTGCTGCTCGTCCTGCCGGTGGTCGACGCCCTGCTGTTCTCCTCCATCGGCGTGGCCTTCGGCGAGACCGACCGGGCCGTCGAGATCCTGGTCGTCGGCATCCTGCTGTTCCACGTGATCTGGCAGCTGACCCTGGCCGGCTCGCTGGGGTTCCTCGAGGAGGTGTGGTCGCGCAACGTCCTCAACCTGTGGACCACGCCGCTCACCGAGAACGAGTACGGGCTCGCCCTGCTCGTCACCGGCTTCGTGCGGGCGCTGGTGTCCATGGGGCTCGTCGCCGCCGTGGCCGCCGGCCTCTACGCCGTCGACCCCACCGGCGCCGGCTGGGTGCTGGCCGTCGGCGCCGCCGCCCTCATGGTCTTCGGGTGGGCGGTGGCCCTGCTCGTGGTCGGCCTCGTCCTGCAGTTCGGCGAGACGGCCGAGGTGTTCTCGTGGGGAACCCTCGTGCTGCTCATGCCGCTGTCGGGCATCTTCTACCCGCCCGAGGCCCTGCCCGGCGTCCTGCAACCGGTGGCCCAGGTCGTGCCGCTCACCCGCATCTTCGAGGCGACGAGGCAGAGCCTGGTCGACGGCTCGGTGCAGTGGGTCGACCTCGGCCTCGGCGCCGCCGGCTCGCTCGTGTGCGTCGGCCTGGCGGCGTGGTTCGTGCGGCGCCAGCTCCGGCGCTTCCGGGAGCAGGGCTGGATCACCCGCTTCAGCTGAGCGCAACCGGACGGTGATGAGCGTGCCGAGCACGCCCGTCGTGCGTCAGCGCACCCCCGCCATCCGGCGGTAGGCGAGGGCCGCCCCGCCGGCGACCAGGAGCCCGCCGAGCAGGATGAGACCAGGCGCGTCGTCGGCCTCGCCGAGGATCGCGGCCGCGACGCCGAGCACGGCGACGGCGGCGCCGCCGAGCACGGTGCCTCGCGTCCGGACGGCGGCCTCGACGCACGCACCGACGGCGGCGAGCAGCACGCCGGCGAGGACGAAGTCGAACACCCCCCAGTCGACGTCCTCGCTGACCGCCATGCCGACGGCCGGGATGGCCAGCACGGCGAGGACGAAGGCGCTGACGCGCAGGGCGGGGCGGGTGAGTGAAGCGGTCATGGTGCGGTCCTCGTTTCGGGTGCGAGCGGTTCCGAGCTCGTGGTGGCGCCAGGAGACGTCGGCGAGGGCGCCGCGCACGGCGCGCGACGCGATGGTGCGGGCGATCCGGCCGTCGTCGACGCCCTCGGCGCGGTGGTGGGCGAGGTGGTCGGCGAGGTCGGCGGCGATCTCCTCCCGGCGACGGCTCGCCACGGGTGCCGGCAGGCCGGCCGTGTAGAGGCGGACCCAGCGGCCCACCAGGGCGGTGACGCGATCGGGGCTCATGCGGTCCCCGGGGCGAGACCGGGTCGGAAGCGCACCTCGCCCGCCGGGCTCGGGGATGCCTGCGCCGCCCGGGCGCCGGCGGCGGTCAGCTCGTAGAGGCGACGCCTCGGCCGCCCGTCGGGCGGATGGGGCTCCCACTCGGAGCCGAGCAGGCCCATCTCCTCGAGCCGGGCCAGCGCCTTGTAGAGCGTGCCGTGGGCGATCAGCCGGCCGGAGCCGCCCTCGCCCATCGCCTGCGCGAGCCCGAACCCGTGGAACGTCGTGTCGCCGGATCGCGACATCGAGAGCGCGGTCTGCAGGATCTCGACCTCGAGCGGGAGCAGGGTCCCGGGCTTCCTCCTCGGCATGGCCCCACTATAGGAAGGTACCTTCCTGTTGGCAACCGGCACCTGATCCGGCGGACCGCGCGAAGGTGGGCCCATGCCGACGCTCATCACCACGCCGGTCACCGTCGCCGCCGCCGGTGAACCGCCCAAGACCATCCGCGAGTTCGTCGGTCGGGCGAGCACCGAGACGTCGGACGTGAGCATCGCCTGGATGACCAGCCCGCCCGGGTGGACCGAGCCCGCCCAGCGCCCGGAGTTCGACGAGTACACGATCGTCATCAGCGGCTCGATCCACGTCGAGCACGACGACGGCACCATCGTCGTCAAGGCCGGCGAGGC
>JBKHXT010000092.1:0-44755 GCA_046565885.1 Acidimicrobiia bacterium | reverse complement strand
TCGGAGGAGCCCGCTGTCGAGCCTGCCCCGGCGGTGACGCTGACCACCTCGGTCGCCTACGGGCCCCACAGCCAGCAGTTCGCCGAGGTGCGCCGCCGGTCGGACATCGAGCGAGGCCCGGCCGTCGTGCTGGTCCACGGGGGCTGTTGGAACTCCGGCTCGGTGGAACGCTGGGACGAGACCGCCCAGGTCCTCGCCGACGACGGCTACGTCGTCTGGACCGCCAGCTACCGGTACCACGACGGGGAGGGCCGCTGGCAGACCCAGCCCGACGACATCGCCAGCCTCGTGGCGCGGGTCCGCGGCGACGCCCACGTGGATCCCGACCGGATCGTCATCGGCGGCGACTCCTCCGGCGGGCACCTGGCGCTCCTGCACGCCTATCGGCACCGCGACGTCGCCGGCGTCCTGTCGCTGTCGGGGGTGATCGACCCCGAGGCGTGGGTGGCGGCCGGGGGGCTGTCCGGCTGCTTCCCCGCGTTCGCCGGAGGCTGGCCCGACGAGGCGCCGCCCGGCCGCTACGAGGAGCTGAGCCCCTTGCGGGCGGTGTCCCCCGGGGTGCCGGCGACCGCCGTCGTCGCCTCGCTCGCCGATCCGATCACCCGCTTCCCCACGCAGGCGGAGCCGTTGCTGGCGGCGCTCGACGACGTCGGCGCACCCATCGAGGCCATCGTGGTCGACGAGTGCCCGGGCAACGAACACGTCGACCACGGCACCCGCCTGCTGGTCTGCACGCTCCCAGACATCCGAGCCTGGCTCGCAGGACTCCTCCGACCCTGATCGGCGCGTTGCACCGCCGGGGGAGCATCGGGTGGCGCGCCCAGCTGCGTCGGCGGCGAAGTCAACCAGGGGATGCCGCTCCTCACTGGATGCCCGGTACGTCCGACCGTCGCCGATTCGGGCCGGCGGTGGGAACCGACCAGCGGCGCTTCGCTGCGCTGTGCGCAGCAAGTGGAGGCGCCTACTGCAAGGTCAGCTCGAACTGGAGCTCGTGACGCATGGGCACGCCGTTCTCTCCCGCCAGCGGGATCGAGGGCTTGACTCGACGTGACGCATCGACGCCCCCGTGAACCAGCCGGACGAGGTCCATCCCCCAGCGCTGGTAGAAGTCAATGGCCCGAGTGTTGTCGTTGGTCGTCGTGAGCCACAGCCGAGTGGCGCCCGACTCGACTGCGTGGGCCCCGAGTCGGTCCATCAGCGCGCGACCGATGCCCATGCCTGCGACCAGCGACTGGATCGTGACGACCTCGATGCCGTCCGGCCGTTCGGCGAACGTGGCGAGCCCGACGCGCTCGCCGTGCTCCTCTGCGACGAAGCCAGGAAGGTCAGCGGCGTCGATCAGCTCACCGAGCCGGGCAACCTCCGTCGATCCCCAACCCGCCCGCAGCGTGGCGACCATCCACTCCCGATCGCTCTCGACGAGAATGCGTACCGCCGGCACCGGGTCAGGATCGCAGATCCCCCACGAATGTCTCATCCACCTTGGAGGGGCTGGAGATCGCCGGCCCGTGACCGGGGAAACGGATCTGGGGCCTACCGGCGGAGCCGTGTGGTCGACGCCTGCGGAGTGGGCAGCTCGTCGGACGCCGGAAGGCTGCGTCATCTGCCGAGCTGGGGAGCCGCTCGACATCATCGCCGAGTTCGAGACGTGCTGGGCGACCGCCGGACGGGAGGAAGCCCTTCCTGGCTACGTCTGCGTGGTTGCGAAGGGCCACTACAACGAGCCGTTCGAGATGCCGCGCGAACTTCAAGGTCGGTTCTGGCAAGAAGCGATGGCGATCGCAGCGGCCGTAGACCGCGTGGTGGCACCCATCAAGATGAACTACGAGATCCACGGCAACACGCTCCCGCACCTGCACCTGCACCTGTTCCCCCGTCACCCGGACGACCCGTACGTCGGAGGGCCAGTCGACCCCCGCAAGGCGTCCTTCATCCGCACCGAAGAGGACCTGGACCGCCTTGCGACAGCCATCCGCTTGTCGCAGTAGCTCCGCCTGACGCTCCACCGACTGCCGGCTCGTGTCGCCAGGCGCAGCTCCGTACTGGGGGATCGGCACGCCCGAACCTCGATAGCGCTCGAGCGGCGAGCGCACCGACGAGCGGCCCATCGGTTCGGGCTCTAGACGTCGAGGACGACCTCATAGCCGTCACCCAGCTCCTGACTGAGCCGATCTGCCAACTCGGACGCCTGCTGGCGGTGCGACGCCTCCTGGGCCGAGGTGGCCAGGGGCGGGTCGTCGACGTCAGGCGGCCAGTGGAGATCGGACCACTCGTCCGACCACCGTTGGAGATCATCCCGAAGTTGATGACTGATCGGGAGCGAGGTGATGTTCTCGCCGGCGTCGATGTCCCAGACCGGAAAGGCGAACCAGTCCCACATCAACCGGAGCCGCCGATGAGGTGTCACGCCGACAGCGTGGAGGACGCAGGCATCAGCGGCGAGCGGGTATCGGTCGAACCGGCCTTCGTCAACGGGTCGGTCAGCGTCCCGCTGCCTCCCTCAGCGTCAGCAGGGGCCGATCGGCGGCCCGACGATCCGGGTGCCGAACGTCGCCGCCAGGGCCACGACGTCGCCCTCGTCCATCGGGGTCCCGGCAGCGGCCTCACGGCGCTCGACCTCGACGAAGAACTCCTCCAAGCCGGCAGGTGAGGTGATCACCAGCATCCGGAGATCCTCGGCGCCCGTGCGTGCGAGCGCGTGCGGAGCGCCCCTCGGGACGATGACGAAGTCCCCTCCTCCGAGCTCCTTCCGGTCCTCGCCCACGACGAACACGCCTCGTCCCTCCAGGACGTAGAACGCCTCCTCCTCGTGGTCGTGCACGTGGAGCGGAGGCCCCTCCTCGTCGAGCAGCGTCTCCTCGACGAGGGAGTACGCGCCGTTGGTCGACTCGCCGAGGGCCTTGTACCGGTACCGGCTGCCGAGGGCGTTCACGACCTCGCCTTCGCCGTTCCGGACGACCAGCGCCCGGGGGCTGAACGTCATCGGGGGACCTCCTCGTGCGCAGCCGACGCCGCGGCGGACCGACGTTACGCCGGAGCGGATCCGGCGCGCTCCGCCGGCACGTGGCGGCACCGACTCCTACGCTCACCCCGTGCTGCTCGAGCGCGATGCGGCCCTCGCCACGTTGTCCGACGCGGTGGCGTCGGTGGTCGGCGGCGGCCCGGGGCGCTTCGCCGTGGTGGGCGGGGAGGCCGGCGTCGGCAAGACGACCCTGGTGCGGCGGGTCGCCGAGCTGGTGGGTGGGGAGCGCACGGTCCTGTGGGGGGCGTGCGACAGCCTGCGCACCCCGCGCGCCCTCGGCCCGCTGGTCGACATCGCCGACGCCGCGGGCGGCGAGCTGTCGGAGCTGCTGGCCGGACGAGCGCGGCGGGAGGCCGTCTACGCCGCCACCCTGCGGCTGCTGTCGCGATCGCCGACGGTCGTGGTCGTGGAGGACGCCCACTGGGCCGACGAGGCCACCATCGACCTGCTCACGTTCCTGCGCCGGCGGGTGGAGGCGACCCGGGCCGTCGTGATCACCACCTACCGGGACGACGAGGCGGGCACCGGCCACCCGCTGCGGGCGGCGCTGGCCGGGCCGCCGATGCGAGGCGAGGTCCGGATCCGTCTCGAGCCGCTGTCGGTCGCCGCCGTGGAGGTGCTGGCCGCGGGCACCGGCGCGGACCCGACGTCGCTGCACGCCGTGACGGGTGGCAACCCCTTCTTCGTCACCGAGCTGCTCTCCGTCGGCGGGGACGAGCTGCCGACGACGGTGCGCGACGCCGTGCTGGCCCGAGCCTCCGTGCTCTCGGCGTGCGCCCGAGCCGTCCTCGATGCCGTCGCGATCATCCCCCTCCGCGCCGAGCCGTGGCTGGTGGAGGCGCTGGTCGACGACCCCACCGAGGTCGCCGGCCTCGACGAGTGCGTCGACCGCGGCGTGCTGCTCGCCGATGGCGACGGCGTCGCCTTCCGCCACGAGCTGGCCCGGCTCGCCGTCCGGGATGCCATCGCCCCCGTGCGGCGACGGCTCCTGCACCAGCGAGCCCTCGGCGCGCTGGGCGATCCGCCCACGGGCTCCGTCGACGAGGCGCGGCTCGCCCACCACGCCTTCGAGGCCGGCGACGCCGAGGCGGTCCTGCGCTGGGCGCCCGCCGCTGCCGCGACCGCCGCCGCCGTCGGCGCCCACCGCCAGGCGGCCGACCACCTCGACCATGCCCTCCGGTACGCCGGCAGGCTGCCGGTGCAGGAGCAGATCTCGCTGTGGCGCGAGGTCGGCATGGAGCGCCACACCGTCGGGGACCTGACCGGTTCGATCGAGGCGTTCCAGACCGCCCTCGGCCTGTGCCGGCGGGAGGGCGACCGGGCGCGGGAGGGCGAGGTCCTGCTGCGTCGGAGCACCGTCGAGTCGACCCTCGGCCGGCGGCAGGAGTCGCTGGCCAGCGTGACCGCCGGTCTCGCCCTGCTCGAACCGCTCGGACCGTCCGCCGACCTCGCCTACGCCTACAGCGTCAAGGCGTCCGACCACATGCTCGCCCGTGAGTTCACGGCGGCCGAGGCGTGGGGGCGCAAGGCGCTGGACCTCGCCGAGGCGCTCGGCCGGCCCGACCGGCTCTGCCACACCCTGGTCCAGACCGGGGTGGCGCTGCTCATGAGCGGCGACGACGAGGGCCTGGCCAGGATCCGGCGGGGCCAGGCCATCGCCACCGAGGTGGGAGACCAGGCCACCGTCTCGCTCGCCTACTCCCAGCTCGGCAGCGGTGGTGGGGAGGTCCGCCGCTACGACCTCGCCCTGCCCGCGCTCGAAGCGGGCCGGGCCTACGCGGCCGAGCACGAGCTCATCGCCGCGTGGGGCTACCAGTCGGCGTGGTACGGGCGCTGCCTGCTCGAGCTCGGCCGCTGGCAGGAGGCGGCGGGCGTCCTGCGGGAGGTGCTCGACTCCCCGTGGTGCGCGGGCATCACCCGCATGGTCGCCGTCACCGCCCTGGGACGCCTGCGCGCCCGCCGGGGTGACCCCGGCGTCTGGGACGCCCTCGACGAGAGCCTGGCGTTGGCGAGGGAGAACGGCCACCTCCAGCGGCTGTGGCCGGCGGCGGTCGTGCGCGCCGAGGCGGCGTGGCTCGCCGGGCACCTCGACACCGAGGTGGCGGTCCTGGAGGAGGCGCACGCCCTCGCCACCGAGGTCGGCTACGACTGGGCGCTCGGCGAGCTGGCCGAGTGGCTGCGGCGGGCGGGGCGGCGCCCCGCCGCCACCTCGCCGGCGGCGGCACCGCACCGCCTCGCGCTCGCCGGTGACCACGCCGCGGCCGCCCAGGCGTGGGAGTCGCTCGGGTGCGCGTTCGAGGCCGGCGTCGCCCTGGTCGACAGCGACGACCCCGACCTGGTGCGCCGTGGCCTCGCCACCTTCGACGCGCTGGGCTCCCGGCCGGCGGTGCGGGTCGCCGCCGACCGGCTGCGCTCGCTCGGCGCCAGGGTGCCCCGGGGCCCCAACGCGGCGACGCTCGCGAACGCCGCCGGGCTCACCGCCCGGGAGATGGACGTCCTCGAGCTGCTCGTCGCCGGCCTGCGCAACGCCGACATCGCCGACCGCCTGGTGATCTCCCCCAAGACCGTCGACCACCACGTTTCGTCGGTGCTCGCGAAGCTGGCGGTCGGGACGCGCCAGGCCGCCGCGGCCAAGGCGGTCCAGATGGGCTGGGTCGACCCGAGAGATGGGGGGTCCTCCCGATGACCCCGATCGGCGATCTCCGTACGGTCGTCGAGAGCCGCACCCGGCGGCTCCCTGGACCGAGGAGCACGACACGATGGCTCGATACCTGGTAGAGCGCACCTTCCCCGACGGCCTGAGCTTCCCGAGCGGCAGCGAGGGGCGGAAGACGGCCTGCGGCGTGGAGGCCACCAACAACAGCGAGGGCGTGCACTGGGTGCACTCCTACGTGAGCACCGACGACCGCTCGACGTTCTGCATCTACGACGGCCCGAGCCCGGAGGCGATCCGCACCGTCGCCGAGCGCAACGGCCTGCCCGTCGACCGCATCACCGAGGTCACCGTCCTCGACCCGTACGGCTACGGCGCCTGACCCGGCGCGGGCCTGACGCCGGCGCCGCACCGGCCGGCGTAGCGTCGGGCCCGTGGCGTCGATCGAGCGGTGGCACCGCCGGGAGTTCCTGGCTGCCGCCGGCGCCGCCCTCGCCGCCGCGGCGTGCGGCACCAGCGGCAGCCCCCCGCCGGGCGGCGGCCGACCGGTCGCCGCCACGCCCACCACGGCGGCGCTCGATCCGGACGTGCCGTGGTGGCTGCAGGGCGGGTTCGCCCCGGTCGAGCGGGAGGTGGAGGCCGTCGACCTGGCGGTGACGGGCGCCCTGCCGCCGGCGCTCGTCGGCACCTACGTCCGGAACGGGTCGAACCCGCGCACGGGCACGTCGCCGCACTGGTTCTTCGGCGACGGCATGGTCCACGGGGTCCGGCTCGAAGGCGGGCGGGCGCGGTGGTACCGCAACCGGTACGTGCGCACGCCGCTGTACGAGGCGTCGGCCGGCTTCGGCGAGGGACCGCCGGGTGGCACGAACACGCAGAGCAACGTCTCGGCCATCCGGCTGGGCGACCGGCTGCTCACCTCGGGCGAGGTCGGGCTGCCGTTCGAGCTCGATGCGGACGACCTGTCCACCGCCGGCCCCTTCGACTTCGGCGGTCGCCTGGCGACCTCGATGACCGCCCACCCGAAGCTCGACCCCGCCACCGGGCTGCTCCACCTCTTCGGCTACGGCTTCGTTCCCCCGTACCTCACGTACCACGTGGCCGACGCCGCCGGGACGCTGCTGCACTCGACGGAGGTGCCCGTCGCCGGCCCGACGATGATCCACGACTTCGCGATCACCGACCGCGACGCCGTGTTCTGGGAGCTGCCGGTCGTGTTCGACCTCGAGGCGGCCATCGCCTACATCGACGACCCGGCGGGCGGGGCGTTCCCCTACCGGTGGGACCCCGCCTACGGCGCCCGGGTGGGCGTGCTGCCCCTGGGCGGCGACGGCGCCGACGTCACGTGGGCGGCGCTCGACGAGCCCTGCTACGTCTTCCACGGCGTCAACGCCTTCCGCCGCGGCGAGGAGGTCGTCGTCGACGTGTGCCGCCTGTCGTCGATGTTCGACGCCGAGGCCGACGGCGCCCTCGGCGGGGAGCTCGACCTGCGCCGCTGGACGGTGCAGCCGGGCGTCCGCGTCGTCGACGAGGTCCTGGTCGGCGCCGACGACGATCCCGGCGAGCTGCCCACCCGGGACCCGCGCCTGGTCGGACGCGAGCACCGACACGGCTACCTCGTGCAGAGCCGCGACGCCGAGGGCACCGTCGACCTCGGCGGGGTCATCAAGCACGACTTCCGCACCGGCCGGCGGGAGCGCTGGGACCCGGGACCGTCCCGGCACAGCGGCGAGTGGCTGTTCGTCCCCGACGACGACGGCGTGGCCGACGACGAGGGCTGGCTCCTCGCCTACGTCCACGACGAGGCGACGGCCGCCAGCGAGCTCGTCGTCCTCGACGCCACCGACGTGGCCGGCGGACCCGTCGCCTCCGTGGCGCTGCCGCAGCGGGTGCCGTACGGCTTCCACGCCACGTGGATGCCCTGAGGCGGCCTCAGGTCAGTCGACGCGGTAGCGGGTGAGGAAGCGGTCCTCCGACTCGCTGTCACCGATGAGCACCAGGTCGGTGCCCGCCCGCAGCACGACGTCGGCGGGCGGGTTCGCCTGGAGGTGGTCGCCGTCGGCCACGGCGACGACGGTGCAGCCGGTCGCCTCCCGGATCCCGGCGGCCGCCAGCGTGCGGCCGGTGAGGGCGGCGGGCAGCGGCACGCGGAACACGTCGAGCCCCTCGGCGAGCTGCAGCGTGTTGTCGGCGGTCAGCAGGTTCCAGAGGGCGTTGGCCCCCGTCGACGCGTAGGAGAGGACCGAGTCGGCGCCGGCCCGGTGCAGCGTCGACACGTTCCGGTCGAGGCGCGACCGGGCGATGATCTGCACGTCGGGCCGGAGCCGACGGCAGTAGTTCGTCAGGTACACGTTCATGTCGTCGTCGTGGGTGGTGATGACCACGGCGGTGGCGTCCTCGATGCCGGCCTCCTTCAGCACGTCGAGGGAGGCGGCGTCGCCCACGACGTAGCGGGCCGGGTCGCGCACCCGCTCGGCCTGCTGCTCGACGATGCAGTGGTCGATGTCGTGCTCGGCGAGGTACCGGCCCACCGCCCGCCCGACCCGGCCGCCGCCGATGATGACGACCCGGCCGTGCTCCTGCTGGTCGTCGGCGAACAGCTCGTCGTAGGTGGCCAGCTGCTCGGCCGACCCGGCGAGGACGATGATGCTGCCGGCCTCGAGCACCGTGGTGGGGCGGGCCACTCGCAGCCGGCCCCGGTGCCAGAGGCCGCCGACGGTCAGCCCGGTGCGCCGGCGGATCTCGGTGTCGGCGAGGGTCTTGCCGGCCAGCGCCGGCGGGGTCGCCGCCTCGGCGATGAGCAGCTCCTCGAAGTCGCCGATGACCTGGCTGCGGCCGTCCGGCGTCAGCACCCGGCGGGCGAGGGCGGCGCCGAGCATCTCGCCGAGGCGGAACACGTGGTCGCAGCCGGCGAGGTGGAGGATGTCGACCGAGGCCTCGCTGTTGGCCGTGGCGACGATGAGCACCTCGGGCCGGATCTCCTGCACGGTGAAGGCGACGTTGGTGTTCGTGGTGTCGGCGCGCGTCGTGACGACCAGCGACGCCCGCTCGGCCCCGGCGCGGAGGTAGGTGTCGGGGTCGTCGAGCTCGCCGACCATCACGCGCACACCGTCGTCGTGCAGCCGGAGCGCCTCGTCCACCTCGGCGACCAGCGTCACGTGGTCGATGCCGGCGCGGTCGAGCCGCTCGACGAGCGCCGACTCGATCGGTCCGGTGCCGGTGAAGATGACGTGGTCGCGCACGTCGTCGGGCACCTGGCGCGGCGCCCGGGCCCGCTGCGTCGACTCCATCCACGGCAGGAAGACGAACTGGATGAACGTGAAGGGCAGCAGGACGAGGATGAACACCGAGCCCGACAGCAGCACCACCACGGAGAACGCCCGGCCGAGGTCGGACTCGAAGGTGATGTCGCCGAAGCCCAGCGTCGACATGGTGACCAGCGTCCAGTAGACGGCCGTGATCCAGCTGTAGCGCTGACCCTCGTGGTCCATGATCTCGTGGAACAGCACGCTGTAGATCGCGACGAACAGCGTGAGCACGCCGAGCATCCAGCCGAGGATGCGGGCGCTGCGGCGGGCCTGGGCCGTGGCCAGGTAGCTGAGGATGAAGCCGATGGACTTCACGCAGGGATCCTGTCATCCGGTGGTCGCCTACCTTCCACCGGGTGAGCCTGGAGCCGTTCCTCCTCGCCGGGGCCGCGCTCGTCGCGCTCGCCGTCCTCTCGTCCCGCGTGGCCGGCCGGCTCGGGATCCCGGCGCTGCTGCTGTTCCTCGGCCTCGGCATGCTCGCCGGCTCCGACGGCCCCGGCGGCATCGACTTCGAGGACGCCGAGCTCGCCCAGGCCCTGGGCGTCGGCGCGCTCGCCCTCATCCTGTTCGACGGCGGGCTCACGACCCGCTGGTCCGTCGTGCGCCCGGTGCTCGGACCGGGGCTGGCGCTGGCCACCGTCGGCGTGGCCGTCACCGCCGGGATCACCGGCGTGGCGGCCTCGTGGGCGTTCGACCTCCCGATCGAGACCGGGCTCCTGCTCGGCGCGATCGTCTCCTCCACCGACGCCGCCGCCGTGTTCTCGGTGCTGCGGTCGCGGAACTCGGGCCTCGCCGGCGGCATCCAGCCCACGCTCGAGCTGGAGTCCGGTGCCAACGACCCCATGGCGGTCTTCCTCACCGTCGCCGTCCTCGAGCTCGTCACCGATCCCGGCGCCGACGCCTGGTCGCTGCTGCCCATGCTCGTCAACCAGCTCGCGGTCGGCGCCCTGGTCGGCCTGGCCGCCGGGTGGGCGGGATGTCGGCTGGTGAACCGCATCCGCCTCGACACCGAGGGCCTGTACCCGGTGCTCACCCTCGCGCTGGCGCTCGGCACCTACGCCGGCACCGCCCTCCTCGGCGGCAGCGGCTTCCTCGCCGCCTACCTCTGCGGGCTCTCGCTCGGGAACCGCGACGTGCTCCACCGCAACAGCCTCGTGCGCTTCCACGACGCGGTGGCGTGGCTGTCGCAGATCGCCATGTTCCTCGTGCTCGGCCTGCTCGTGTTCCCCTCGCAGCTGCCGGAGGTGGCCGGCCGGTCGCTGCTGCTCGTCGGCGTGCTGGCCGTCGTCGCCCGTCCCCTCGCCACCGTGCTGGCGCTGGCCCCGTTCCGGGTCCCCTGGCGCGAGCAGGCCGTGATCTCGTGGGTCGGCCTGCGCGGCGCGACGCCGATCGTGCTCGCCACGTTCCCGCTGGTCGAGGACGTCGACGGCGCCATCCTCATCTTCGACGTCGTGTTCTTCGCCGTGCTGACGTCGGTGGTGCTCCAGGGCACCACCATCGACCGGGTGGCCCGCGCCGTCGGCGCCACGGTCGAGACGCCGCCCGTGGTGCCCGCCCCCCTCGAGGCCGGCCAGCCGCTGCCGGACGGCACGTCGCTGCGCGAGATCCACGTGCCGCCGGGCTCGCACGCCGACGGGCGCAGCATCGTCGAGCTGCACCTCCCCCAGCGCGCCCTGCTCGTCCTCGTGAACCGCGACGGCAGCTACATCGTGCCCACCGGCTCCACCCGGCTGTCCGCGGCGGACGTCGTCCTCCTGCTCGCCCCGGACGACGTGTACCAGCGCACCCGCGACCTGCTCACCGCCCCCGCCCACCTCGACGACGACCCGACCGCGTAGCGCCGGTCCACGACGTCGCCGGTTCTGGATCGATCGGCGCCGGGTACGGGAGGCCACCCTGCCCGCCCGACGTCCGAGGAGAGCCCCATGGACCGCATCGACGCCGCGGTGACCCCGTCCGTGGCCGAACCCGCCACCGCCACCGCCAGCCGCACCGGTCTCGGCGACACCTTCCGCGCCGTGGCGCAGGGCACCACGGTCGAGTCCCGGCGCCGGAGCCTGCGGGGCGCGGCCCGTGCCGGGCGGCGCCTGACCCCCGACGCCTCGGCGTCCACCGACAGCGGGACCTGGCGCCTGGCGCTGTAGCCCCGCTCCGAGCGCGCGTCGCGCCCGGCGCGCCGCCAGACTGGTGCGGTGACCGCTGTCACCGCGCTCGCCAACATCGCGATGAGCTTCGTGTACCTGGGCTACGGCACGGCCACGCTGTTCGACCTCAAGGCCGGCGGCTGGCACGACCGGACGCGGCGCCAGTTCGGGCTCGCCTTCCTGGCGATCATGTTCACCTGCGGGCCGCACCACATCGACCACGGCATCCACCTGCTCGCCACCGAGGTGCAGGCCGGCGCCCTCGACCTCGTCGTCGTGCTGCTCGGCCTGGCGCCGGGCGTGGTGTGGTTCGGGCTCCGGGTGGAGGCGATCCTCGGCGGACCGGGCGACCGGCTGATCATCGGCACGCCGCGGTGGCTGTCGCTGCTGCCCATCCTCGGCGGGGCGTACCTCGTCGCCATGGTCGCCGCCGTCACCCACCTCGTGCGCGACGTCGGCTTCGGCGCCGCCACGATCCCGAACCTCGTCGTGATGGTGCTGTACCTGTTCGTCAGCGCCACCCTCATCGCCACCCAGCTGCGCAACTTCGAGGCGTCCGGCCGGTGGTCCACGTCCGGGCTCGCCCTCGCCTCGATCTTCGCCACCTGCGCGCTGATGCACCTCGTGTACGCCGGCTACAACAGCACCGGCCAGTACGTCGACGACGGCCACGTCTTCGCCATCGACGTGCTGTCGGTGCCGGGCGCCGCCTACTTCCTGTGGCTCGTGGTGGGCGTCCACCGCGGCCAGATCGGCCGCAACGTCGCCGTGCCGGCGGCCGTGGCGCCCGCCGCCGCCCGCCTCTGACCAACGCTCAGGCCGGCGGGATCTCGTCGCGCAGCGCCTGCACCCAGTCGTTGGCCTGGGCCCAGGCCGCCTCGGCCTCGCGGCGCACCCGGGGCGCCGTCTCGCCGGCGGCGTGGTAGCTGCCGAGGAACAGCACGTCCTCGTTCTTGGACTTGAGGTCGCGCAGGGCGTCGGCCACCAGCTCGTCGCCCACGTGGCCCTCGAGGTCGATGATGAAGCAGTAGTCGCCGAGGCCGCGCTTGGTGGGACGGCTCTCGAGGCGGGTCAGGTTGATGGCGCGGGCGGCGAACTCCTGCAGGATCGACAGCAGCGAGCCCGGGCGATCGGCGCGCTGGAACACGACGATGGTGGTCTTGTCGTGGCCGGTGGGGGCGGGGACGCCGCCGCGGGTGACGGCGACGAAGCGGGTCTCGTTGCCCCGGTGGTCCTCGATGTCCTCGGCCAGCACCTCGAGCCCGTGCACCTTGCCGGCGAGCGACGTGCCGATGGCGGCGGACCGCCCGTCGGCCTCCTCGGCCACCAGCCGCGCCGCGCCGGCGGTGGAGTTGGCGACCACGTGCTCGGCGCCGGGCAGGTGCTCGGACAGGAACGTGCGGCACTGGGCGGTGGCCACGGGCATCGAGACGACGCGCTCGATGCCGCCGATGCCGACGCCGGGCGGGGCGAGCAGGCACATGACGATGGGGATGACGACCTCGCGCTGCATGCGCAGGTCGTGGTCGAAGATCAGGGCGTCGAGCGTGACGTTGACCGAGCCCTCGATGGCGTTCTCGATGGGCACCAGCCCGACCTCGACCTGCCCGGAGGTGACGGCGTGGAGCACGTCGGGGATCGAGTCGCACGCCACCAGCTCCATGGCCGCGTAGTCGGGCTGGGAGAGCAGCGCCTGCTCGCTGAACGTGCCCTCGGGGCCGAGGAACGCGATGCGCCCGGCACCGGCGCGCGCGGCGGCGGAGGTGTGGGTGCCGGTCACGAGCGGCAAGGATAGGGCGGTGGACGCCCACACCCTGCGGGAGCTCCTGGACGACGTGGCCGCCGGGCGGGTCGATCCCGATGCCGCCGTCACGCAGCTGCGCCGCCTGCCCTTCGCCGACCTCGGCCACGCCCGCATCGACCACCACCGGGCGCTGCGCCAGGGCCTCGCCGAGGCGGTCTACGGGCCGGGCAAGGCGCCCGAGCACTGCGCGTCCATCGTCGCCGAGCTGCTGTCCGTCGGCGACCGGCCCGTGCTGCTGACCCGGGTCGACGAGGCCCAGGCCGCCGCCGCCACGGCGGCGAACCCGGGGGCCGAGCGGGTCGGTGACACCCTGATCTGGCGGGCGGCCGAGGCCGACGAGCGCTTCCGCGTGGTGGTCGCCGCCGCCGGCACCGCCGACCTCGCCGTGGCCGACGAGTGCGCCGCCGTCCTCACCGCCCACGGCGTGGCGCCGCTCCGGCTGACCGACGTCGGGGTGGCCGGCGTGCACCGGCTGCTCGGCTCGGTCGACGACGTGGCCGAGGCCGACGTCGTCGTGGTCGTCGCCGGGATGGAGGGCGCGCTGGCGTCGCTCGTCGGCGGCATCACGGGCGCGCCGGTCGTGGCCGTGCCGACATCGGTGGGCTACGGCTCGTCGTTCGAGGGCGTCACCGCCCTGCTGGCGATGCTGTCCTCGTGCGCCGCCGGCGTCACCGTGGTCGGGATCGACAACGGCTACGGCGCCGCCTGCGCGGCGCTCCGGCTGCTCGGCACGCTCGAGCGGCACGGCCTGCGGGCATGAGCCGGCGGATCGCCTGGTTCCACCCGTTCTCCGGCATCGCCGGCGACATGGCCCTCGGCGCCTGCCTCGACGCCGGCGCCGACGTCGACGCGGTCCGGTCGATCCTCGACGGGCTGCGCCTGCCCGGCTGGTCGCTCGACGCGACGCCGGCGCTCCGGGGCGGGCTCAGCGCCACCCACGTGGTGGTCCGGGTGGACGACGACGCGACCTCCCGCACCGTCCGCGACATCGTCGGCCTCGTCTCGTCCGCCGACCTCCCCCACCGGGTGCGCGAGCGGTCGCTGGCCGTGTTCGCCGCGCTGGCCGACGCCGAGGGCCGGCGCCACGGGCAGGCGCCCGAGGACGTCCACCTCCACGAGGTCGGCGGCCACGACGCCGTCGTCGACGTCGTGGGCACGTGCGCGGCGCTGGAGCTGCTCGGCGTCGACGAGGTGGCGAGCGGACCGGTGGCGCTCGGCGTCGGCACCGCCCGGTCGGCGCACGGCGTCATCCCCGTGCCGGGCCCGGCGGTGGTCGAGCTGCTGCAGGGGGCGCCGGTGGCCCACGTCGACGTCGGCGTCGAGCTCACGACCCCCACGGGCGCAGCCCTGCTGCGGGCCCTGTGCACCGGCTGGGGCGCCATGCCTGCGATGTCCATCGCCGCCGCCGGCTACGGCGCCGGCAGCCGAGAGCTGCCCGACCGCCCGAACGTGGTGCAGCTCGTGGTGGGCGACGCCGCCGACGCCGGGTCGGCCGGCGTGGGCGACGGCCAGCCGCTCGTGGAGCTGAGCGTCAACGTCGACGACGCCACCGGCGAGCAGCTGGCCCACGCCCTGGCGCTGCTGCTCGAGGCCGGCGCCGCGGACGCGTGGATCACCCCGGTCGTGATGAAGAAGGGCCGCCCCGGCCACGTGGTCACCGTGCTGTGCGAGCCGACCCAGGCGGCCGTGCTCAGCGGCGTGCTGACCACCGAGACGGGGTCGCTCGGCGTGCGCGGTCGTCCCGTCGACCGGTGGCCGGCGGCGCGCACCTTCGACTCCGTCGACGTCGACGGCCACCCGGTGCGCATCAAGGTCACGCCGGCGCGCACGAAGGTCGAGCACGACGACGCCGCCGAGGTCGCCAAGCGCACGGGCCGGCCGCTGCGGGAGGTGGTGTCGCTGGCCGAGGAGGCAGCCCGCCGGCGGCACCGGGGCCACCCCGCCGACCCCGACTTCACCCCCGACGAACCGGCCTGAGCCCGTGGCGATCCTGGTCGACCAGGCGATCTGGCCGTGGCGGGGGCACCGGTGGGCGCACCTGGTCTCCGACGAGTCCTACGACGAGCTGCACGCCTTCGCCGAGCGGCTGGGCATCCCCCGGCGCGCCTTCCAGGGCGACCACTACGACGTGCCGGCCCACATCCGCGAGGAGGCCATCGCCCTCGGGGCCGAGGCGGTGGACGCCCGCGTGCTGGTCCGGCGGCTGCGTGAGGCGGGGTTGCGCCGGCGCCACTGAGGGACGAGCGCGCCCAGCGGTCAGGACCCGAGGCGGGAGAGCTCGGTGGAGATGTTGATGCGGGCCCGGGCCTCCCAGCGCTCGCGCCCGGTGATCGTGCGGAAGATGGCCGGGCGGTCGAGGAACGACCGCAGCACGGCCCGGCGGCCGGCGCGCCAGGTGGCGTCGTCGAGGTGGGCGTACTCGGCCCGGACCGCCTCGGCGTAGGCGTCGTAGTCGTCATCGGCGGCGGCCAGGATCGACAGGTCGGCGTCGGTGAGCAGCGCCCCGGTGCGGTCGCCGGGGGCGGGATCGTGGTCGGCGGTCAGGCAGATGAGCCGGCACACCTCGCCGGTGGCGGTGAGCGTGGCGCCGAGCGAGGCCAGCGCGCGGCGGGCGAGCACGGCCGAGGCGCCCTCGTTGGCGCCGGCGCGGGCGGCCGGGTCGTAGACGGCGTCGTGGAACCAGGCGGCGAGCACGGCCGTGGCCCAGTCGTCGCCGGCGGAGTGCAGGCCGAGGACGGTGTCGACAACCGCGGAGGTGTGGGCGAAGACGTGGTAGCGGCGGCCCGGCTCGGCGTGGCGCTCGACGAGGTCGGCGTAGACCGCCTTGCGGTCGCCCGCCATGGCGCCGACGGCGTCGAGGGCGGCATCCCAGCGGTCGTCGGGGACCTCGGCGGCGGGCACCGCGGCAGTCTGCCAGAGGGGCCGAAAGGCCCCTGCCGGCGGCCCCCGGACCGGTGTCAGAATCGGCGATCGTGCAGCTGACGACCTGCGGGCGGTGCGCCTTCGACGCGACCGCGTACACCGCCCACGACCTCGCCACCGCCGGCCGGTGGCTCGCCTCCATGGCCGACGAGGCCGTCGAGGGCGTCGACCTCCAGGTCCTCGCCGACGACCCGCAGGTGGGCACCCTGCAGCAGCTGCACCGCCGGATCGGGTCGCTCGACCCGGCCGCCCCGGACGTCGACGTGGTGCACGAGTGCACCCACCTGCTGTCCGACCTCGGCCGGCAGCTGCGGGCCGCCGGCGCCGGCGTGCCCACCCAGCGCGGCACCGTCGTCCAGCTCTCCCGCTCGGGCGGCGGCGTGCCGAAGGCGGCGGTCGACGTCGTGCAGGTCGGCTTCGACGGCGTGGCCGGCGACGTCCAGTCCAACCGCAAGCACCACGGTCGCCCGTTCCAGGCGCTGTGCCTGTGGTCGGCCGACGTCATCGAGGCGCTGCGGGCCGAGGGCCACACCGTGCACCCCGGCGCCGTGGGCGAGAACGTGACCGTGGCCGGCATCGACTGGGCCTCGCTGCGCGGCGCCACCCGCATCCGCATCGGCGAGGTGCTGTGCGAGGTCTCCGGCTGGGCGACGCCGTGCCGCAAGATCGACGCGTGGTTCACCGGCCGGTCCGACCGGATCGACCACGAGCGCCACCCGGGCTGGTCCCGCGCCTACGCCTGGGTGCTCGAGCCCGGCGCCATCCGCACCGGCGACGAGGTCGTCGTCGAACCCTGACCGGTCGTCCGGTACGGAGCCACTGCCAGAACCCACCAGGGGGAGCTGGCAGCGGCTCCGTACCGGTCAGATGGTGTAGGCGGCGTTGGCCAGGACCCGGTGGGCGAGGTCCTCGTCGCCCTCGAGGGTGACGTCGGGGTGCGACGGGTCGGCCGGGCGGCGGCCGGCGGCGTAGCGGAACCACAGCAGCGTCGGGATGGTGACGGTGGCGGTGGGCTCGGCGAGGTCGTCCACGACCTTCGCCCGGCCGTCGACCAACACGTCGATGGTGCGGGTCGTCTCGCCGGTGAGCTGCAGCCGCACCGACTGGCCCTCGGTCGCGCCGGCCTTCTTGCCGACCACGAAGCCGAGGGCGGTGGCGTGCTCGTCGAGGGCGACCTCGACGGCGTGCCCGCTGGCGTGGCCGGGCAGGCCCAGCGCCTCGCGGGCGTCCTGCTCGTGGATCCAGCAGTCGAAGACGCGGATCTGCATGAAGCGGCCGTAGGTGTCCTGGCCGGCGGGCGTGAACGACTCGGCGTCGAAGTCGGCGTCGGTCATGGCGTCGAGGGCGGCCAGGCGCTCGGCGGCCACCTGCTCGAGCTCGGCGAGGATCTCGCTGCCGGGGCGCTCTCGGCGGACCACGACGGCCACCTCGTTGAACTTGCCGATCTCGTTCGCGACGTGGGCGGCGTCGCCGACGTCGACCGCCTCGTCCGGGCGGCCGAGCAGCATCAGCTCGGTGCCGATGACGTGGCTGTAGAGGTCCTTGACCCGCCAGCCCGGGCACTCGCTGGCGGTGCTCCACTGGGCCTCGTCGAGCTGGCGGCCGAGCTCGATCAGGGCCTCGAGCTGCTCCCGGTAGGCGGCGACGAGGGTGGTGCGGTCGGAGGCGGCGGGCACGCCAGGACCCTACGTCGAACTCAACGGTCAGGCCTCCGGCCGGCTGGCGAGGTCGCGCCACAGGGCGCGGTACGAGGGGTACACGTAGCCCTCGGTGACCCAGCCGGCGGCCACGAGCTCCTCGTGCAGCCGGGGCAGGTTGCGGAAGGGGATGCCCATGTCCACGTGGTGGGCGAGGTGCCAGCCGGTGTTGAACGGGGCGATCCAGAACCGGGCGAGCAGGCTCTGGCGGACGTGGTGGGTGGTCTGGCGCCGGTCGGTCGAGGCCTGGAGGCCGCCGTGCTCGGCGATCGAGCGCAGCCGGTTGATGACCCGCCAGATCGTGAGCCACGACCCGAGCCACAGCACCGGGTAGGTGAGCAGGCCGGCCCAGCCGGCGACGGCGACGCCGGCGGCCGTCATCACCACGGCGAGCACGACCTGGGCGAGGAGGATCTTGCGGGCGATGCCGAACCCCTGCTCCTTGCGGACGGCGCCGATGAGCACCTTCAGGTTCTTCCAGCCCGACGTCCCCCGCAGGTCGCGCCACAGCTTGCGCTTCAGCGACGCCCGGGTGATCGGGTAGCCCTGGTACAGGTTGAGGTCGGGCTCCTCGGGGCCGAACTCCTCGCGGTGGTGGGCGAAGTGGCTGCGCCGGTACAGCTCCATCGGCACGAACGCGGGATAGGCGGCCAGCCACCGGCCCACGGCGTCGTTGACCCGCTTGTTCGTGAACAGCAGCTTGTGGGCGGCCTCGTGCATGAGGATCGCCATGCGGGCGTGGGCGGCGCCCATGAGCACGAAGGCGGCGACCCAGGCGAGCGGGTGCCCGATCACCAGGGCGATGCCGGCGGTGGCGGCGACCTGGGCCCACGTGAGCACGACCGACCCGGCGTTGCGGACGTCGTCGATGCGGCGCAGCTCGTCGCGCAGCTCGCGCACCGGCTTGCCGCCGGCCAGCAGCCGCTCGGTGGGGAGCACGTCGGGCAGGGCTTCGGGGGCGGCGACCATCGTGCCGCGCTCGCCGGCGCTGGGCCGTCGGACGGCGACGGTGCCTGTGTCACGATCGGTCACGGCCATGTCCACATCTTACATTCTTCCTGCACGTGTCGAACAAGCGTGATGGCCGTCGGTCGCTGACCGCCCGGTCGGTGATCGCCTCGACGCTGCTCGGCGTGGACCCGCCCCGCCTGCCGACGCTGGCCCTCGTCCGCTCCGGCGAGCTGTTCGGGCTGTCCGAGGGGGCGACGCGCACCGCCCTGTCCCGGATGGCCGCCGCCGGCGAGGTGGCCGCCGACGGCGACGGCTACCGGCTGGCCGGCCCGCTGCTCGAGCGCCACGCCCGCCAGCGAGCCGCCCGCGCCCCCGCCAGCCGGCCCTGGGACGGCACGTGGGAGCTGGCGATCGTGGCCGTCGAACGCCGCCCGGCGGCCGACCGGGCCCGCCTGCGGGAGGCGGCCCGGCGCCTGCGGCTCGCCGAGGTGCGCGAGGGGTGCTGGGCCCGGCCCGACGACCTCGACCCGGACCGGGCGCCGGCCGAGCGGGCGGTCGTCGACGCCCAGTGCCTCACGGTCCGGGGCGCCCGACCCGACGACACGGGCCCGTTCGTGGCCGCCTTCGCACCCGAGGCGTGGGCGTCGACGGCGCGGGCGCTGCTCGACGACATGCGAACGGCCCTGCCCGGGCTCGAGCGCCGGGACGTCGACGTCCTCGCCGAGACCTTCGAGCTCGACGCCGCCGTCGTGCGCCACCTGCTGGCCGACCCGCTCCTGCCCGAGGTCCTGCTCCCCGACGACTGGCCCGGCGCCGAGCTGCGGGACGTCTTCGGCCGCTTCGACGCCGAGTTCGAGCAGACGTGGCGGGCCTGGTACCGCAGCTTCCGCGGCAGCTGACGAGGGGCTGACGGGGGGCCGATCCCTCCAGTCGGACCCCGATCGCGCCGACACTGTGGGCATGCAGGTCCCGGGAGGGCGATGGGTGCGCGCATGGTTCGCGCTCGTCGTCGCGCTCGGGCTCGCGGCCGGCGCCTGCGGGGGCGGCAGCGGCGAGGACGTCAGCTCCCAGGGCGACGGCACCGAGGTCGACGAGACCTCGACCGCCCGTGGCGGCGACGACGGCGCGGGGGACGACGAGGACGAGGTCCGCGCCGGTTCGTCCACCACGACGTCGACCACGACGACCACCACCTCGACGTCCACCACGACGACGACGACCACCACCGTCGCCCCCGCCGAGGCGACCACCACCACGGCCGCCCCGCCCCCACCGCCTCCGACCACGGCGCCCCCACCGCCACCGCCGCCCCCCACGACCGCCCCGCCGCCGCCGCCGTCGGGGCCCCAGCACGGCACGCGCAACACCAGCTGCGAGCAGTACATGGCGAGCCAGATCAACGCCGCCCGGTCGAGGGTCGGGCGGGGGGCGCTCACCTTCGACACCGGCATCCAGTACATCGCCGTCGACTGGTCCGACGAGATGGCCCGCACCCAGACCCTGCGCCACAACCCCAGCTACGGCGACCAGATCGTGCGCCACCGCGACTACCGCACCGCCGGCGAGAACGTCGGGCGCGGCTACGACCAGGCCACGCTGTTCCAGGCCTTCATGGACTCGCCCGGCCACCGGGCCAACATCGAGTCCGGCGCCTACAGCCACGTCACCGTCGGCTGCCTGACCGACGGCGGCGGCCAGCTGTGGGTGACCCAGAACTTCTGGGGCAGCTGAGGCTCAGAGGCTCGACCAGAAGCGCTGCAGGACGTCGACGCCGCCCTCGGGGTCCTCGTAGGGCCAGAAGTGGCCGACGCCCTCGAGCACGGCGAGCTCGGCACCCAGCATCGACGCCGTCTCCGCGGCCATGTCGTGGTCGCTGAACGGGTCGTGCTCCGGATGGAGGACCAGGCCCGGCACGGCTGTCGGCGACCACGGCCCCCAGTGGGCGTGCGGGTTCGGCGTGGCCGAGCGGTACAGGGCGAGGATGCAGTCGCCCATCGTCTGGTCGACGGCGCCGGCCATCTCCCGGGCGTGGTGCGCCGGGACGCCCATCGCCTCGAAGAGCGGACCGCCCTCCTCGGCCGTCATCTCGGCCTGCGCCCGCACGGCCGCCTCGCCGTCGCCCGGCGTCTGCCACGTCTTCGCGAAGTCGTGCCACTCGTAGTCCGGGTGGACGATGTTCCCGACATCGGCCACCCACGACCGGAGCCGGTCGGGGTGGGCGGTGGCGATCCGGTACGTGATCCCGGCGCCCCAGTCGTGGCCGACCAGGTCGACGGGCTCGCCGATGCGGTCGATGCCCTGCACGACCCAGTCGACGTAGGCGTCCTTCGTGGCGGTGAAGCCGGGGGGCCGGTCGGAGCCGAAGCCGGGGAGCGAGAAGGCGAACGAGGGCTCGTCGATGGCGGCGCGCACGCCGTCCCAGATCGCCGCCGTCTCGGGCACCCCGTGGAGGAAGACCTTCATGGCTGCACCGTAGGCTCGCCCACATGGCCACCGCCGAGGACCGCCTGTACTTCCGCCAGCTGCTCGCCGGGCGCGACTTCGCCCGCGACGACATGATCGCCCGCCAGATGGTGAACTTCGTCTACCTGGTGGGCGACCGGGAGACCGGCGAGGCGGTCGTCATCGACCCCGCCTACGACGTGCAGGGCCTGGTCGACATCCTCGCCGAGGACGGCATGCGCCTCACCGGCGCCCTCGCCACCCACTACCACCCGGACCACGTGGGCGGGGAGATGATGGGCTACTCCATCGAGGGCGTCGACCAGCTGCTCACCGTCCAGCCGGTGCCGATCCACGTGCAGGAGGACGAGAAGACGTGGGTGCAGCGGGTCACCGGCGCCAGCGACTCCGACCTGGTCACCCACACCTCCGGCGACACGGTGATGGTCGGCGACATCGCGATCGAGCTGATCCACACGCCCGGGCACACGCCGGGCAGCCAGTGCTTCCTCGTCGACGGGCGCCTGATCGCCGGTGACACGCTGTTCCTGGAGGGGTGCGGTCGCACCGACCTGCCGGGAGGCGACCCCGAGCTGATCTACGAGTCGCTCACCCAGAAGCTGGCCAAGGTCCCCGACGACACGATCCTGTTCCCGGGGCACCTGTACTCGGCCGAGCCGTCGGCGCCCATGGAGTGGGTCCGGCGCTTCAACATGGTGTACCAGCCCAAGGACAAGCAGACGTTCCTGGCGATGTTCGGCCGCTGACCGGTCGCGCCGCCGGCGATCACGCCGACAGGAACGGCCCGACCGCAGCGGCGGTGCCCTCGAGCTGGTCCCGGAAGAGCACGTGGGTGGCGTCGGCGACCACCTCGCGCCGCAGCCGGTCGCCGAAGGCCTCCTGCAGCGCGGCCCGCAGGCGGGGGTTGACCGTGCTGTGCGCGGGGTCGGCCTCGACGAGCAGGACGTCGCGCTCGGGCAGCGCCGGCAGCGGCCGGCACATCTCGCCGTAGGCGGCGACGATGACGAGGGGCGAGAAGCGCATGCGCCACCGGCCCTCGTCGTCCTGGACGAGGTTGTGGTCGATCTCGCGCGGCAGGTCCGGCTGGGCCCCCTCGTTCACGAACCACGTCGCGATCTCGGCCTCCGCCTCCTCCCGGCTCGACCACCCGGGGTCGCGGGCGTAGTCGAGGGCCTCGGCCTCGGCGCCGGCCGGGTCGAGGAGCGACGCCGGGTCGAGCAGCACCAGCCGGCCGACCCGCTCGGGCGCGAGGCCGAGCAGGTGCAGCGCCACGTGCCCGCCGAAGGAGTGGCCGACCACGTCGACCCGCTCGACCTCGTGGGCGTCGAGCACGGCGAGCAGGTCGGCGACGTGGTCCTCGGTGCGCCACGGCGGGGTGGTGGGCGACCGCCCGTGGCCCCGCAGGTCCGGGCACAGCCACCGACGCTCGGGGACCATCCCGGCCAGGCGCTCGAACCGGGCGCCGAAGGCGGTGATCCCGTGGACGGCGAGCACCGGCTCGCCGGCGGGGGCGCCGTAGGTCTCGACGTGCAGCGGGGCGTCGGTCATGCCACCGGTCTACCGGCGCGCCCGCCCGACCGCTCTTGCGGCGGTTCGTCAGGAGCGGCCTGACGAAGCGCCGCGATTCGCCGCACCGGAGGGGGGCGGCTACAGGACGAGGTCGAGGATGCCGCCGCCGGTGAGGGCGATGACGAGCGTCGGCGGGATGAGGCCGACGAAGGTGGCGCCGAGCACGGTGCGCATCGGCATGCGGGTGAGGCCGCACAGCCAGTCGACGGGCTGGAGCAGGAAGGTGACGCTGCGCAGGGCGACGACCGCCCAGAAGCCCCGCTCGCAGAGGCGGGCCTCGAGGCGCTGGAGCCGGGGCGGGAGGCGCCGGACGAGGGCGTCGCGCCCGAGGCGCCGGGCGCCGACGATGCCGATGGCGCTGGCGAGGAACCCGCCGATCAGCGAGAGGGCGACGCCGGGCACCGTGCCGAACAGCGTGGTGGCAGGGATGACGAACAGCAGCCCGGGCACGTTCAGCGGCACGAGGAGCACCATCAGGCCGACGAAGAGCAGCGGTCCCCAGGCACCGGCGCCCTCGACGGTGCGGCGCAGCTCGTCCTGGTCGGTGAAGCGGTCGAGCACGCCGGACGGCACCACGGCGGCCACCACGCCGGCGACGCCGAGCACGACCGCCGCCCGCAGCAGCCAGCGGGGCACGGGTCGGCCGGTGATCCGGCCGGCCGGCGGCGAGGCGTCCATCCCCCGGCATTCGCCCCGGGAGCCGACCGTTCCCGCCGGGGCGCCCATCAGCGGGCGTCGAGCTCGGCGGCCAGGGCGTCGAGCACCAGCCGCCACGACCCGTGCTCGGGGTCGATGACGTCGAAGTGGTCGGCGCCGGGGACCGCCCGCAGCTCGGCGGCGCCGCCGGCCGCCGCCACCGCCTCCACGTAGCGCTCGGACTGGGCGAGGGGGACGATGTCGTCGGCGGTGCCGTGGACGGCGAGCACGGTGGCCGCCGGCGGCACGAGGGCCAGCGGCGAGGTCCAGGCGTAGCGCTCGGGCACGTCGTCGGGCCGGCCGCCCACCAGCTCGGGGCACGCCGAGCCGCCGAGCCCGGTGGCGGCGCAGTCGACCAGGTCGAGCACGCCCGCCTGCGGCACGACCAGCGAGGGCACGACCGCCGGCGCCGACCGCGGCGCCTCGGGCGGCAGCGACGGGCGGCTCGCCGCCCACGCCGCCAGCTGGCCGCCGGCGGAGTGGCCCACGATCGCCACCCGGTCGAGGTCGAGCGGCGCCTCGACGTCGGCGAGGTGGTCGACGGCGGCGGCGACGTCGTCGAAGGTCTCCGGGTACCCGCCGCCGCTGCCGAGCCGGCGGTACTCGACGTTCCACGCCGCCCACCCGGCGGCGGCCACGGACGCGGCGAGCCCGTCCATCAGGTCGAGGCCGAACCCGGCGCCCCAGAACCCGCCGTGGACCAGGACGACGACCGGCACCGGGCCGGTGGCGCCGTCGGGCAGCCAGAGGTCGCCGAAGGCCTGGTCGTGGTCGCCGTAGGCGCGCCGCTCGGGCGCCGGCACCCCGGCGTCCCCCGCCACGTCACCCCGTTCACCCGAGCCGTCGCCGCAGGCCGAGGCGCCGAGCAACCCGCCGACGCAGAGCTGCAGGAAGCGGCGTCGGGCCAGCGGCGGGGGCACCCGGCGGAGTCTGCCGGGCGCCGGCGGTACCGTTCGGTCGGTGAGCGCCGCCACCGACGACCAGATCCTCGACGTCGACCTCCTGGCCTTCGAGCGGGGCGACGACGCCGCCCGCCGGGCCGTGGTCGACGGCGTCATGCGCAGCCTGGCGACCGGCTTCGTCTACACCCGCACGGACCTGTCCGAGACCATGCTCGACGAGGCCTACGGGATGCTGCGGCGGTTCTTCGAGCTCGACCAGGAGCGCAAGGACACCTGGATCGCGCCGGGCACCCACGGCCAGGCCGGCTACACGGGCCTGCTGGTGGAGACGGCGGCGACCTCCGACGTGCCCGACTGGAAGGAGATGCTCAACTGGGGTCCGACGGTCCCCGAGGGGCACCCGATGCGGCGCAAGTACCCGCACCGCTTCCACGACCCGGTCCTGCCCGAGGCCGACGTGCCCGGCATCACCAAGGTGCTCACCGAGTTCCACGACCGGGTGTTCGACACCCAGAAGCGGTTCCTGCGGATCATCGCCCTCGGCCTCGGCGCCCACGAGCACCTCTTCGACGAGCTGCTGAAGGACGGGCCGGTGCTGAACCGGGCGATCCGCTACCCACCGATGTCGTCGGCGCCCGACGCGCCGCACGAGTGGGCCGGCGCCCACGCCGACATCAACCTCACCACCGTGCTGCCCCGGGCCACCGAGCGGGGCCTCCAGGTGCGCACGAAGGCGGCCACCGACGAGGCGGAGGCCACCTGGGTCGACGCCTCACCGCCCGACGGGCACGTGATCCTCAACACGGGGATCATGCTCGAGCGGATGTCGAACGGGATCATCCCATCGGGCTGGCACCGGGTGGTGGCCGATCCCGACCACGACGGCGAGCGGTACTCGGTGGTGCAGTTCTGCCACCCGACGCCGTGGACGATCCTGGCGCCGCTGCCCTCGACGGTCACGCCGGAGCACCCGGCCCGCTTCGCCGGGATCGAGGCCGCCGACCTCCTCGACCAGGTGCTCTACGAGATCAACCTGGTCGAGGACGCCAGACGCGTCTAGACGTCAGCTGTTGACGGCGTCCTTGAAGGACTTGCCGACCTTCACCTTCGGGACGTCGGCCGCCGCGATCTGCAGCGCCTCGCCCGTCTGGGGGTTCTTGCCCGTGCGGGCGGCGCGGTGGCCCTTCTCGAAGGTGAGGAAGCCGGGCAGCTGGACCTTGCCGCCGCCCTTCACCTCGGACACGACGGTGTCCTCGAAGGCGGACAGCACGGCGCCGACGTCGGACTTCGACATGTCGGTGTCGCTGGCGATCTTGTCGATGAGCTCGGACTTGTTCATGGTGTTGCCTCCAAGAGGGGTTCGGCAGGGAGCGGTGGCCCGACGACCAGTTTCCGGCCTCCGCGGCCGGAATTCGCGGATGCTGCGCCGGTTCTGTCACCGGGAGTGACAGGAGCGGGGTCGGTCAGGTCCTGCGAAGGACCGTAGCCTCGCCCCATGGGTGATCCCACCGACCTCTCCGAGAAGCCCCACGTCTACGTCCCGCCGGGCGAGATCCCGCCGCTCAAGCTCATGAGCGAGGACCTCGTCGAGGGCGACGGTCCGACGGCCAGCAGCGGCGACACCGTCGACGTCCACTACGTCGGCGTGTCGTGGAAGACCCGCAAGCAGTTCGACGCGTCGTGGGACCGGGGCGAGCCCTTCTCGTTCCGCCTCGGCGCCGGCATGGTCATCAGCGGCTGGGACGAGGGCGTGCAGGGCATGAAGGTCGGCGGTCGCCGCCGCCTCGTGCTCCCGCCGGACAAGGCCTACGGCAAGCAGGGCGCCGGCGGCGTCATCGGCCCGAACGAGACGCTCGTGTTCGTGGTCGACCTGCTCGGCATCCGCTGATGCCCACGGCCGCACGGGACCAGCCCGTCTCCCGGGAGGAGCTCCTCGAGTTCGTCCGGCCGCGCCACCGCCTGGTCCTCGGCACGTTCCGCCGCGACGGGCGGGTGCAGCTGTCGCCCGTCACCGGGGGCGTCGACGACCAGGGACGCATCGTCGTGTCCAGCTACCCGGAGCGGGCCAAGAGCCGGAACCTGCGCCGCGACCCGCGGGCCACGGTGCTGTTCCTGTCCGACGACTTCGGCGACGAGTGGGTCCAGGTCGACGGCACGGCCGAGGTCCTCGACCTGCCCGAGGCGCTCGAGCCGCTGTGCGACTACTACCGCAGCATCAGCGGCGAGCACCCCGACTGGGACGAGTACCGCGAGGCCATGCAGCGCCAGGGCAAGGTCCTGCTCCGCATCTCCATCGACGACTGGGGCCCGGTGAGCCGGGGCGGCTTCCCCGCCCGCCTGCTCGACGACTGACCCCTAGGGACGCCGGCCGCGCAGGACCACGAAGCGGGGGTCGGATCCCACCACCTCGACGTCGGCGAACCACCGCCGCAGGGTGACGTGGTGGCCGAGGTGGCGGTTGGCGACGACCGCCACCGCGCCACCGGGCCTGAGCACCCGCTGGGCCTCGGCGAACATGCGACGGGCGACGTCGGTGGTCCGGGCGCCGCCGGCGTGGAACGGCGGGTTGCACGCCACCAGGTCGGCCGAGGCGTCGTCGACGCCGTCGAGGACGTCGGCGGCGCGCACGTCGGCGGCCGGGGCGACGGCGGCCAGCGTCTCCTGCGCGGCGGCGACGGCCTGGAACGACTCGTCGACGCACACCAGGCGCACGCCGGGGTGGCGGTGGGCGACGGTGGCGGCCACCACCCCGGTGCCGCAGCCGAGGTCGACGACGACGTCGCCGGCGGCCACCTCGGGCAGGTGGTCGAGGAGCAGGCGGGTGCCGGCGTCGAGCCGGTCGGCGGAGAACACCCCGGGCCGGCCGACGACCTCGACGCCCTCGTCGGTGCGCCACCGGATCGCCGGCGCCGGCGGCCCCGGGCGGAGGTCGCGGTCCACCGTCGCCAGCAGCAGCCGGGCCTTCTTGCGGGCGAGCGACGTCGGCGTCGGCCCCACGGCGGCCTCGAAGGCGGCGATGGTCGAGCGGTGGACGTCACGGGTCATGCCGGCGCCGACCACCACCGAGCCGGCGTGGAGCAGCGGCCGCAGCCGGCGCAGCTGGTCGTCGAGCAGGGCGAGCGCCTTCGGGACCTTCACGACGACCACGTCCACCGGACCCGTCGGGTCTTCGGTGCCCGGCAGGAGGCGCACGTCGGCGGGGTCGATGCCGTTGCCCTCGAGGTTCGCCCGGGTCGCCGCCATCGTCACGACGGAGTCGGTCCACGACACCGGCCGGTGGCGGGCGAGGGCGGTGGCGAGCGCGCCGTGCCCGTCGTTCACCACCAGCCAGCGCTCGCCGCCGGCGCCGACGTCGTGCAGGTGGGCGAGGGCGAGCTCGTCGGCGGCGTCCCACGCCCGCAGCGGCGCCCGGGCGTCGTGGTGGGCGCGCCGGAGCCGGAACCGGCCCTGGGGCATCACGAGCACGTCGTCCACGCCGGCGAGTGTGCCCGGACGGCCGGCCGGCGCCGCGAACGCGCCGATCGGTCCGTTCCGTCCACCCGGTGGCACCAGCGCGCCGATCGGCGCGCTCCTCCCGGGCCGGCCCGCCTGCGCCGCGAACGCGCCGATCGGTCCGTTCCTTCCACCCGGTGGCACCAGCGCGCCGATCGGCGCGCTCGTCCCGGGGCCGGTGCGGGGCTGTCACCCGGCGTCGGTACCGTCGACGGGATGCGCGTCGAGCCCGGCACCGAGGCCACCTTCGTGACCGGACGCCACGGGCGCGACGGCGTGCTCGCCCTGTGGGAGCCCGAGGGCGGCGTGGAGCGGCGGGGCGAGGTCACGGTGGCGCTCGCCGACGGGCCCCGCGCCGTGCCTGCCGACCTGGTGCCGGTGGGCGACGTCGTCGGCCGGCTCGCCACGCTGCCCGCCGCCGCCGACGTCCGACCGTCGGTGCGGGCGTGGTCGGTGGGCGTCCGATTGGCGCTCGAGGCGATCAGCCGGGGCCGGCTGCTGCCCGCCGTGGCCGCCGACGGCGCCGACGTCTGGAAGCTGGGGCCGCTCGACCTGGCCGACCGGGCCCGGCTCGACCAGCTGGCCGACGCCCTCCCGCCCGCCGCCCACGCCGTCCCCATCGAGGGCCCCGCCGACGAGCCGGACCGGGTCGTGGCGCCCAACGTGGCCGTCGCCGCGTTCGTCGATGCCGTCGCCGACGCCTTCGTGCGCACCGCCGGCGCCCCCACGGCCGCCGGCTTCGAGGCCTTCGCCGCCCCGCACGCCACCGACGTCACCGGCGCCCAGACCTGGCTGCAGTCCACCGTGGCCGGCACCGCCAGCGACACCGCCCCCGGCCTGCGCATCGACCTGCCCGAGGAGCCCGACCAGCCGGTCCGGGCGGTGCTGCAGGTGCAGAGCCGCCTCGACCCCAGCCTCGTGCTCGATGCCGCCGAGCTGTGGCGGGCGCCGACGGCGGTCGTCATGCGCTTCGGGGTCGACGTCGAGACCGATCTGCTCCTCGCCCTCCGGGCCGCCGCCCGGGTGTGGGCGCCCGTGGCCCGGCTGCTCGACGAGGCGGCGCCCGAGGTGCTCCTCCTCGAGGACGCCGAGGTCGAGGAGCTGTTCGGCCCCGTGGCCGACGACCTGGCCGCCGCCGGCCTGCCGGTGCTGTGGCCTGCGGAGGTGCTGCGGCCCGTCGACCTGAAGCCGGTCATCGGCACGCCGGCGCCCGAGTCGGGCGGGGGCGGGGCCGGCCTCGACCTGCGGGCGCTGGGCGAGATGCGCTGGCACGCCACCGTCGACGGCGCCGACCTCACCGAGGAGGAGCTGCTGCAGCTGGCCGAGGCCAAGCGCCCGGTGGTGCGCCTGCGGGGCCGCTGGGTGCGGGCCGATCCCGACCGGCTGCGCCGTCTCTCCGAGCGCACGCCCGTGGCGGCCGGCGACCTGCTGGCCGCCGGTCTCTCCGGCACGGTCACGGTCGGCGGCGAGGTGGTCGAGGCCGAGATCGACGCCCCGCTGCAGCACCTGGCCGAGCGGCTCCGGCGCATCGACCAGGTGCGCGCCCAGCCACCGCCGCCCGGCCTCCACGCCGAGCTGCGCCCCTACCAGGAGCGGGGCCTGGCCTGGCTGGCCGAGATGGCCGACCTCGGCCTCGGCGGCGTCCTCGCCGACGACATGGGCCTGGGCAAGACCATCCAGGTGCTCGGCCTGCACGTGCTGCGCCGGGGCGCCGGCCCCACCCTCGTCGTCTGCCCGGCCTCGCTGCTCGGCAACTGGCAGCGGGAGGCGGCCCGCTTCTGCCCCGACGTGCCCGTCCGGCGCTACCACGGCGCCGACCGCACCCTCGCCGGCGTCGCCGACGACGAGATCGTGCTCGCCACCTACGGCATCGTCCGCCGCGACGCCGAGGCGCTCGCCGAGCAGCCCTGGGACCTGGTCGTCGCCGACGAGGCGCAGGCGGTGAAGAACCCGATGTCGCGCACCGCCCGGGCGATCCGCACCATCCCGGCATCGGCCCGGTTCGCGCTCACCGGCACCCCGGTCGAGAACCGGCTGTCCGACCTGTGGGCCTTGCTCGACTTCACCACGCCCGGGCTGCTCGGACGGCTCGACACCTTCCAGGCCCTCGTCGCCACGCCCATCGAGCGCGAGCAGGACGAGGACGCCACGATGCGCCTCGCCGCCCTGGTGCGCCCGTTCCTGCTCCGGCGCCGCAAGTCCGACCCCGAGATCGCCCCCGACCTGCCGCCCAAGACCGAGACCGACCAGTTCGTGGGCCTCACCACCGAGCAGGCCACCCTCTACAAGGCGGTGGTCACCGAGCTGCTCGACGACGTGGCCGACGCCGAGGGCATCGGCCGCCGCGGCCTCGTGCTCAAGCTGCTCACCGCGCTCAAGCAGATCTGCAACCACCCGGCCCAGTACCTCGGCCAGGACGGCCCCATCGCCGGCCGCTCGGGCAAGCTCGACGCGGTCACCGAGCTGGTCGACACCATCCTCGACGAGGGCGACTCGGTCCTCGTCTTCACCCAGTACGTGCAGATGGCGCACCTGCTCGACCGCCACCTGCGGGCCCGCGACCACGAGGTGCTGCTGCTCCACGGCGGCACGCCGGTGGACGCCCGCCAGGTCCTCGTCGACCGGTTCCAGGCCGGCGTGCCGGCGGCCTTCGTCATCTCGCTCCAAGCGGGCGGCACCGGCCTGAACCTCACCCGGGCCACGCACGTCATCCACTACGACCGCTGGTGGAACCCGGCGGTCGAGGACCAGGCCAGCGACCGGGCCTGGCGCATCGGCCAGGACCGGCCCGTCCAGGTCCACCGCATGGTGTGCGAGGGGACGCTCGAGGAGCGCATCGCCCGCCTCCTCGAGGCCAAGCGGGGCCTGGCCGAGTCGGTCGTCGGTGGCGGCGAGTCGTGGGTGTCCGAGCTGTCCGACGAGGAGCTGGCCGCGCTGGTCGAGCTCGGACAGGTGGACGAGCTCTAGTGCCGGCCCGCGACTTCGGCACGACGTGGTGGGGCGAGGCCTGGCTCGAGGCGCTCGAGGGCATCGCCGGCGGGCGGGGCAGCCGCATGGCCCGAGGCAAGCGCTGGGCGAAGGCGAACCGGGACGCCGACCTGCGCATCGAGCCGGGTGGCGCCGACGCCTGGGTGCAGGCCGACCGCGACGAACCGCACGAGGTCCACGTCGGGCTCCGCCAGCTGCGCGACGACGAGTGGGACGCGGTGCTCGACGCCATCGCCGGCAGGGCCGCCCACGCCGCCGCCCTGCTCGACGGCGAGCTCGATCCGGCGGTGGTCGCCGATGCCCGGGCGGTCGAGGTCGAGCTCCTCCCCCGCCCCCGCGACCTGCGCACGGTCTGCACCTGCGCCGACGACGTCGAGCCGTGCGAGCACGCCGCCGCCGTCTGCCACCTGCTCGCCAGCGCGCTGGACGCCGACCCGTTCGTCCTGCTGCTGCTGCGGGGGCGGCGTCGCGACGAGGTGCTCGAGGAGGTCCGGCGGCGCCGCAGCGGCGACGAGGTGGCCGCTGGTCGGGCCGACGCGGAGGCCGTGCCGGTCGGCATGGCGGCGGTCGAGGCGTGGTCGCGCGCCCTCGCCCCGCTCCCCCACGTCCCGATGGTGGCCGCCACCCCGAGCCGCCCGGCGGCGTGGCCGAGCGACCCGCCGGCGCACGCGCCCTTCGACGGCGCCGGCCTGCGCACGCTGGTGGGCGACGCCGCCCGCCGGGCCTGGGCCATCTGCGCCGGCACCGTCGACACCGGCCTCGACCTCGACGAGCGCAGCGACCTGGCCCGCCGCGCCGCCGACGGGTCGCCCGCGGTGCGCGACCGCCTCGCCGCCCAGACCGGGATGGCGCCGGTCGACCTCGACGTCCTCGCCGCCGCCTGGCGCTTCGCCGGCGCCGCCGGCGTCCGGGCCCACGACGAGCCGCGCTGGAACCCGCCGCCGCTGGAGATGGCCCGGGCGCGCGACCTGCTGTCCGACGCCGGCATGGACCCCCGCCGGGTCCACGTGTCCGGCAACCGGGTCACCGGCGAGGGGCGCATCCAGCTGCGGCGCAGCCGCGACGGCCGCTGGTACCTGTTCACCAAGGCCACCGGGCGGTGGGCGATGGCGGCGCCGCCCGAGGACGACGTCGACGACCTCCTCGACCACGACCCCGCCCGGTAGCGCCCGGGCAGGAAGCGGCCGCCCGGCGGTCGAAGTGAACCCCCGGGAACGTCAGCCGGAAGGGGTCGCCGTGGCGAGGTGGAGGGGTCGGATCGCACGCCGGGGCGCGGCCGCGCTCGTCGTGCTGGCAGCGGTCGCACCCGCGGTGACGCTGTCCACGCTCGAGTCGGGCGCCGACGCGGCCGCGCCCGCCCGGGCCGAGGTCGCCGCCGCCCGCACCACCCGCTCGCCGGCGCCCGTGGCCGCGCCCGTCCCGGCCCCGCCCGCGGTGGCCGAGCCGCCGGCGCCGGTCGACCCGGCGACGGCGCCGCCCGCGCCCCTCGAGCTGGTCACCGAACCGGTCGTGGCGCCCCCGGCCCGGCCGCTCTCCGTCGCCCCCGCCCCTCCCCGTGGGTCCACCTTCGCCGACCGCCACCCGGCCCAGGCGGCCGCCACCCAGGACCCGGCCGACCCGGCCACGACCCGGTGGGCCCTGCTCATCGGCATCAACGACCACATGGGACGGGTCAGCGACAACATCGGCTCCCGCCAGGACGCCGAGGACCTGCGCGCCCACCTGCTCGCCAGCGGCTGGCGCGACGACCACATCCTGCTCCTCACCGACCGGGCGGCCACCCGCACGGCCATCGTCGAGGGCCTGCGCTGGCTGGCCGACAAGACCGACCCGAGCTCCACCGCCGTGTTCCACTACTCCGGCCACTCGAAGAAGTGGTACGGCCAGGACCACGACGGCGACGGCGAGATCACCGACGAGGGCCTGTGGCCCACCGACGACCGCTTCATCCCCGACTCCGAGCTCGTGCGGCTCCTCGATCCCCTCGACGCGTCGACCGCCTGGATCAGCTTCGCCACCTGCAACGCCGCCGGCTTCGCCGACCACGGCCTGGCCCGGCCGGGACGGGTGCTCACCTTCTCCTCGGGCGAGCACCAGAAGTCCTACGAGCACCCGAGCTGGGACAACTCGGTGTGGGGCTTCCTCATGATCGACCAGGCCATGCGGGCCGGCGCCGGCGACGCCGACGGCGACGGCCGGGTGTCCGTGGAGGAGGCGTGGACCTGGGCCCGCCCGCAGGCGAGCCACACCACCAGCCGCCAGCGCCACGGACCCCAGGACGCGGTGATCGTCGACGACCTCGACGGCGAGCTGCACCTCGCCGTCCCCGGCGCCCCGGCCCCCGCCCCGTCGCCCTCGCCGGCGCCGGCGGCCGACCCGGCGCCGGACCAGCCACCGCCGCCCGAGGGCGACGCCACCCCGGCCCCCGACGAGCGGGACCGGGAGCGGCACGGCGGCTACCTCTGCGTCCTCTGCGGCTGACGACCAGCTGGCGCCCACCTGGCGAGCGTCGACGGTCGAGCACCGAACAAGATGCGTCGATGCCCCTCGCCGTCGACGACCTCCGTGCCGACACCCCCGGCGTCGCCCACGTCTTCCACCTGAACAACGCCGGCGCCGCGCTCCAGCCCCGACCGGTGCTCGATGCCGTCCGCCGCCACCTGGACCTCGAGGCGCAGATCGGCGGGTACGAGGCCGCGGAGCAGGCAGCACCCGCCACGGCGGCGGTCTACGAGTCGATCGCCCGGCTGATCGCAGCCCGGCCCCACGAGATCGCCATCGTCGACCACGCGACCCGGGCCTGGGACTCGGTGGTCCACGCCTTCCCCTTCCGAGCCGGCGACCGGGTGCTGACCGCCCGGGCGGAGTACGCGAGCAACGCCATCGCGCTGCTCCAGCTGCGCCGCCGCCACGAGATCGAGATCGTGCTCATCGACGACGACGAGCACGGGCAGATCGATCTCGACCAGCTCGACGCCGAGCTGGCCCGGGGCGCGGCGATGGGCTCCCTCACCCACGTGCCCACGAACGGCGGCCTCGTCAACCCCGCCGCGCAGGTCGGGGAGCGCTGCCGGGCGCACGGCACGTTCTTCATGCTCGACGCGTGCCAGTCCGCCGGGCAGCTGCCGCTCGACGTCGAGGAGCTCGGGTGCGACGCCCTCTCGGCGACGGGCCGCAAGTACCTGCGGGGACCGCGGGGCACCGGGCTGCTGCACGTCCGCGAGCCGTGGATCGGTCGGCTCGAGCCGCCGATGCTCGACCTGCACTCGGCGACGTGGACCGCCGCCGACCGGTACGAGGCCCGCGACGACGCTCGGCGGTTCGAGGCCTGGGAGTGCAGCCACGCCCTCCGGCTCGGGCTCGGCGCGGCCGCCGAGTACGCCGCGACCGTCGGCCCCGCCGACGCGTGGGACCGCCTGCGCGACCTGGCCGCCCGCCTGCGCGAGCAGCTCGCCGCCCTCCCCGGCGTCGAGGTGCACGACAAGGGACGGGTGCGCGGCGGGATCGTCACCTTCACCGTCGCCGGGCAGCCGGCGGCTACGGTGCACGCCGAGCTGCGCGGCGCCGGGATCAACACGTCGGTGACGACCCCGGACCACTCCCAGCTCGACGGGCGGGGCCTCCCGCCCACCGTCCGGGCGTCGGTGCACTACTACAACACCGACGACGAGGTCGCCCGACTGGTCGACGTCGTGTCGAGCCTGGTGCCGGCCGGTTGACCGGAGCCGTTCAGGCGGAGCCGAGCATCCGCTCGTAGTTGCCGCGGTAGAAGGCGTCGCGCGCCTCGGCGGACACGCCATCCATCGTCTCCTCGAACCGCTGGATCGGGTCCTTGGTGCCCTCGGGGTGCGGGTAGTCGGAGGAGAACAGGAACAGGTCGTCGCCGCACTGCTCGATCATCCAGCCCACGGGTTCGCGCGGGAACGGGGTGAAGAACAGGTTGCGGTGGACGTACTCGGAGGCCTTCAGCGGGAGCTCGCCCATGGCCGGCTCGCCCCGGCCGAAGGTGGCCTGGCACAGGTCGAGGCGGCGCAGCCACGGCACGACCCACATGGCGCCCTGCTCGATGCAGCCGCCCATGAGGCCGGGGTGGTCCTCGAAGACGCCGTCGAGCACCATCGCCGAGAGGAACTGCTCGGGCTGCTGGTGGATGGCCATGTAGTCCTTGCCGCGCAGGTTCTCGCCGCCGCCGAGGAAGTCCTTCACCGGGCGGCCGTTGTCGTGGAACGCCGGCTTCAGCGACCGCCCGCCGCCCCCGATGTGGAGCATGAACGGCACGCCGCGCTCCTCGAGCGTGGCCCACAGCGCGTCGTGGTCGGGGTGCGTCGGGCTGATGCCCTTGCCCGGGTGCGACGGCACCATCACGGCACCCGCCCCGTCGTCGAGGGCCTCGACGACGAGCGAGAGGGTGTCCTCCGGGGACAGCCACGGCACCGAGGCGACCGGGACCAGGCGGTCGTCGTCGGCGCAGAAGTCGTTCATGGCCCGGTTCAGCGCCCGGGTGCCGCCCATGGTGAGCTCGAGGTCGTCGCCGGCGAACTGGGTGGCGGCGAAGGTGGGGAACACCAGCTGGGAGGCGAAGCCGAGCAGGTCGAGGCTGCGGCTGCGCTCGGCCTTGTCGAAGGCGCCGAGGGCGTGCCACCCCTTGGCGGTGAGGATCTGCTCCTCCAGCTCGGCGGCCGCCGACGCGTCGCCCTTGCGGCGCTCGGCGTCCGCGATCGCCTTCTCGGCCAGCGCGCCGGCGCCGCCGAGGTGCAGCGGGCGGATCCGCTCGCGGATGCCCGGGTCGGCGTAGGTCTCGAGCCAGCCGGGCAGCTCCATGACGTGGCTGTCGGCGTCGAGGATGGTGGTGGGCCCGGCGTACGGCGCGTCGGCCGTGGGCGCGGTCGTGGTCATCTGTCCCCCTGCGATCGGTGGCGGGCCGTCCCTTGACCCGTCGGTCAAGACCGTAGCGCGCTAGAGGAACGCGGCGAGGGGGTCGCCGGCGGACTCCTCGGCCACCGTGGCGATGTCCTGCTCGATCGTGGTGGCGCCCCGGGCCATGAGGATGCCGCCGAGGACACCGGTGGGGGCGAGGGCGGCGAGGCCCCAGCGGATGCCGTGGACCTCGGCGATGGCGCCGACGATGACGCCGCCGGCGATCCCGCCCATCACCGCCACCATCAGGCCGAGGAGCGAGAACATGAGCGGGCGCAGGCGGGGCGGGCTGATGGCCGACAGGGCGGTGTAGAGCGGGGCGATGCCGGCCTGGAGGGCGAACAGGCCGACCCACGCCGCCGGCACGAACATCCAGACGCTCGGCAGGAAGACGGCGAAGGCGAGCAGGCACGAGAACCCGGCGATGGCGCCGCCGACGATGCGCACCGCACGGGCCGGCGACCGGGCGAAGATCCGCTCGCCGACGTTGCCGCCCACCAGCGTGCCGAGCAGCGACGCCGTGGCGGTGATCATGCCGATGACGGCGCGGCCGTCGGCGTCGATGCCGTACTCGCGCTCGAGGAAGATGTTGACGAAGGCGAGGACGCCGACGAGGCCGAAGCCGAGCACCCCGATGCCGACGATCTGGCGCTTGAAGGTGGGGATGGTCACGAGCCGGGTGGCGGCCTCGCGGAAGCTCATGCCCGACGGGGCGCCGGTGACGGTGAGGGTGGCGCCGGCGATGCCGCGCACCATCTGCTGCTCGGGCTCCTTCAGCCGCCTGCTGGCCACCAGGGCGATGACCGACGGGATCGTGAGCACCGGGAAGGCCCAGCGCCAGATGTCGTCGCCGTCGCCGGCGAAGAAGGCGATGGCGAAGGCCAGCGCCGGGCCGAGCAGGGCGCCGAGCGGGTTGGCGGCTCCGTGCACGGCGAGCACCCGGTTCCAGGCGAGCGGCGGGTAGTAGTCGGTGAGCAGCGACTTGCCCACCGGCTCGACGCCGGACTTGCCGATGCCGACGCCGAAGCGGGCGAGGAAGAACAGCGGCAGCTTGGTGGCGAACGTGGTGGCGAAGCTCATGATCGACCAGGCCAGCGCCGACCACCGCAGGATCCGGCCCCGGTCGACCTTGGTCCCGAGGTAGCCGATGGGCACGGCGAGCAGCACGAGGGCGGTGACCTGCACCCCCACGAGCAGGCCGAAGGTGGCGTCGTTCATCCCGAAGTAGCGCTGCACGTTCGGGCCGAACACGCCGAGCACCGCCCGGTCGAGCTCGTCGACGACGTTCAGCATCGTGATGATCACCAGCGGGTACCACCCGCCGCCGGCGGCGATCTGGCGCAGGGGCGGGCCCTCGCCCGGCGACAGCAGGGCCCGGAGGCGCCCGCCGAGCGTGGTGGGGGGCGGCGGCGCCACCGGCGTCAGCACGATGTGCTCCTCCGCCCGTGCGCTCGCCCCGGTCGGCGCGGGCGCCACGGCACCCTCCGCCTCCGTCGCCGTCTCGTCAGCCACCGCATCCCCCGGATCGTGCGTGCCCCGTTCCGGCCTGCATTCGTCGTCGAGCTCGGGGGCTCCTGCCGAGGGTGACCGACGTCTCGGCGGTCAGATCGCCTCGAGGAAGCGGGCGATGTGGGCGTTGACCTCGTCGGGGTGGGTCATGTTGGGAGCATGGGCCGCTCCCTCGATGGGGACGAGGTCGCGGCAGTCACCGAGGTTGGCGCGCAGCAGCTCGGCCCTCTCCATCGGGATGGCCGAGTCGGCGGTGCCGTGCACGATCAGCGCCGGGCAGGAGATCTCGCCCATCCGGTCGGTGATGTCGTCGCGGTCGAGGAGGGCGCCGCCCGGGTCGACGATGCGCGAGGGCTCCATGGCCATCCACCGCGCCTTCCACTCCTCCTGCAGGCCGGGCTCGCCGATGATGAGGCCGCCGACGATGTCGAAGACGGCGCTGCGGGTCTCCTCGTCGCCGTTGGCGACGGCGTCGACCATGCCCCGGTAGGACTCGAGGTTCTCGGGATCCTCCGTGCCGGACTGGGTGTCGATGAGGATCAGGGCCCGGACGCGGTCCGGGTGGGCGAGCGCAGCGCGCAGCGACAGGAAGCCGCCCTGCGACATGCCGGCGAGGACGGCGCGGTCGATGCCGAGGTGGTCGAGGAGGGCGATGGCGTCCTCGGCCGAGTCCCAGTACGTGAACGGCCCGGTGGCGTGCGTGCGACCGAAGCCGCGCTCGTCCCAGCGGATGTGGCGGTAGCCCGGCAGGCCGTCGACCTGGGCGTCGAACATGGTGTGGTCCATGAGGAAGCCGTGGCTCCACAGGATGGGCTGGCCGTCGCCGCCGGTGTCCTCGTAGTGGATCTCGACCCCGTCGCGCTCGAAGCTCGCCATGCGCGGAAGGTAGCGGCCGGATGAGCGGCGGCGTCGGCGGGTACGGGTCTGCGGACGCGGCGACGCACCGGGCGGCGCCGCAGGATCGACAGGAGCCTCACATGCGCATGATCAGCCGACTGCTCAGGATGTTCACCGGCGGCGGGAGCCGCGGTCGCAGCCGCAGCTCCGTCGGCGTCGGTGGTCGCGGCCGGACCCGCTCCACCCGCGGCGGCGGCGTCGGCGGCATGCTCCGGCGCTTCCTGCGCTGAGCACCGCCCGGCGCCTCAGCGGGGGCGCCGGGTCATGATCGTCAGCGGCGGCCCATCCCCGCCGCAGCGGTAGGCGTCGACCACCGCGAAGCCGTGCCGCTCGTAGAACGGGACGTTCCGCTCGTTCGACGACTCGAGGTGGGCGAGCAGGCCCATCCGATCGCACTCGGCCAGCACCGGCGCCAGCAGCGCGGCCCCGTGGCCGCGCGACTGGCGCGCCGGGTCGACGCCGAGGATGCCGAGGTACAGGTGCGGCTCGGCCGGCCGGTGCTCGTGCGCCCGGCCGAGCTCGCCGAGGCGGGCCTCGAGGTGGTCGCCGAGGTGCGGGCGGAGGCGCTCGACCAGGGCGTCGAGCCCGCTGCCGTGGAGCGCGTCGCGATCGGGTGGCGCCCAGAGGGCGGCGCCGGCGATCCCGCCGGCGTCCTCGATCACGTAGGCGTGGCCGAGCCAGAAGTAGTCGTCGACCATGACCTCGAACAGGGCCCGGCGGCCGGCGTCGGGGTCGGCGGCGGGCTCGAAGGCCCACCGCTGCACGGGGTCGTCGGCGAAGGCGTCGGTGAGCACGGTGGCCACGGCCGGCAGGTCGGCGGCGGTGGCGTGGACGGCGACGGCCATGGCGCCGGAGCGTACGGACCTAGCCTCGGGGCATGCGGATCGCGTTCGGCACCGACGAGCGCACGGCGGTGACCGACGCCGTCGAGCGGTGGCTGGCCGACCGCGGCCACGAGGTGGTGGTCCCGGCCGAGCGTGGCGGGCCGTGGCCTGACGTCGGCACGGCCGTGGGTCGGGCCGTGGCCGACGGCGACGCCGACCGCGGGGTGGTGTGCTGCTGGACCGGCACCGGCGTGTCGATCGCCGCCAACAAGGTGGCGGGCGTGCGGGCGGCGCTGTGCACCGACCGGGGCACCGCCGAGGGGGCGCGCCGCTGGAACGACGCCAACGTGCTCGCCTTCGGGCTCCGGCTCACCACCGAGGCGGTCGCCGAGGAGCTGCTCGAGGCCTTCCTCGGCACCGACGCCGACGACGACGAGCGGCCCGAGATCGCGAAGCTGCCCTAGGAGGGCTGCCGTAGGAGGGCCGGCCTAGAGGGCCAGGTTCATCCCGCCCTGGCCCACCATCTCCTGGAAGAACTCGGGCTCGTAGGCCCGCTCCGGGTCCTCGCGCACGAGGCGGTCGAGCACCTCGGCGTCGGGGCCGACGAGGATGCGCCAGCGCCCGGCCCGGACCCCGTCGAGGATGATCGTGGCCGCCTGCTCGGCGGTGGTGGGGGCGTTGTCCCGGAACGACTCGCCCCGGGCCTTCATGAAGCCGCGCAGCTCGTCGTCGGTGACCGAGCTCGTGTCGACCCCGAGGCGGGCGGCCGTCTCGCGGGTGCGCTGCAGGTCCTCGGCCGTCATGTCCTCGGGGCGGTGGCCGTGGATCTCGGCCGAGTTGAGGACGATGGAGGTGCCGATGTGGCCGGGCATGACGACGTGGGCCTGCACGTGCGGGGCGTTCAGGCGCAGGTCGGTGAGCAGCGCCTCGGTGAAGCCCCGGACGGCGAACTTCGCCGCGCTGTACGCGGTGTGCGGGGTGAACGGGCCGATGGACGCCCACAGCCCGTTGACGCTCGACACGTTGACGACGTGGCCGGCGTCGGCCGCCACGAGCAGCGGGAGGAAGGCCCGGCAGCCGTGGTACACGCCGCCCCAGCAGATCCCGAAGGTGCGGTCCCACGACTCGCGCTCGTCGCCGACGAACGAGCCGCCGCCGCCGACCCCGGCGTTGTTGAACACGAGGTGCACGTGGTCGGTGCCGTGCTCGGCGACCACGTGGTCGCGGAAGGCGAGCACCTGGGCCTCGTCGGACACGTCGGCCCGGAAGGTGGTGATGCGGGTGCCCGCCGGCGCCTCCTTCTCGGCGAGGGCCTTCGACTCGGCCATCGTGTCCTCGTTGACGTCGCAGAAGGCGACGTGGCAGCCCTCGGCGGACAGCTGGCGCACGAGCTCGCGGCCCATGCCGGTGCCGCCGCCCGTGACGACGGCGATGCGACCTGCGAACGACTCCATGGGTCCCCCTGGTGGCCCGGCCGGCGCCCTCGGCGCCACTTCTTGACCGAAGGGTCAAGACCATAGCCGGGTACCGTCTGGGGCGATGACCGACGTCGAGGCGCGGGCGACCGCGCCCGCAGGGCAGGGCGCCCCGGTCGTCGACGACGAACCACCTCGACGCCGCCGATCCCTGTCCGCCCGCACGCTGGCCCTCCTCTTGGGGCTGGCCTACCTGCCGTTCACCGCGCTCGGCTACGGCACCGACGTCGACATCACCAACGTGCTCCGCAGCGGCGAGTCGCTGCTGGACGGCGAGTACCGCTACTCCCGCCCGCCCGGGGCGCTGCCGTACGAGGCGCTCGTCGGGGTGCTCGACCGGGTCGGCGGGTCCCTCGCCGTCTCGCTGGCGTCAGCGGCCATGGCGGTGGCGCTGCGCGTCGCGCGGGCCCAGCTCGTCGCCGACGCCCACGGCGAGGCCCGTGCCCGGGTCGCCGTCGTGGTGGTCGGCACCCAGCCGTGGTTCTTCGTCGCCGCCACGTCGCTCGGCGACTACGTGTTCGCCCTGGGGCTGCTCCTCGTCGGCGTCCTGGCGGCCCGGCACGACCGCCGCCTCCTCGCCGGCGCCCTGTTCGCCACCGCCATCGCCTTCCGCTCCACCACGGCGCTGCTCGTCGGCGGCTACCTGCTCGCCGAGCTGCTCCAGCCCGCCCCCGACCGCCCGCGCCGCGCCGACGTCGTGCGCACCGCCGTGGTCACCGCCGTGGCCGCCGCCCTGTGGTTCGTGCCGTCGTGGCTGTCGGTCGGGCGGACCAGCCGGTTCCTGGTGAACGAGTTCGAGACCACCGGCGCGTGGGCGATGGTCGGGCGCTGGGGCGTGAAGAACATCGGCTTCTTCGGCGTCGTCGGACTGGTCGTCCTCGTCGCCCTCGCCCCGGTGCTGCTGGCCGGCCTCCGCCTGGCCCGCACCGACCTGCTCGTGCGCTTCGCCGTGGTGGCCGCCGTCGTGGCCGAGCTGCTGTTCCTGCGGTTCCCCTGGAAGCCGGTGCACCTGCTGCCCGTGCTCGTCTGCCTCGCCATCCTCCTCGCCGCCAGCCCCCGCACCCGGCCGGTGCACGTCGCCGCCGTCGTGGGCGCCCAGCTGCTGCTGGCCGTCGTGTCCATCACCGTCGCCGAGCCCGACATCACCAACGCGGCCACCACCGGTCGCGTCCACCTCGGCGTCACCTGGGGCGTGGTCGTCAACGAGGTCGACTGCCGCGTCGACCCTCCGTTCCCGGGCGGGTGGCCCGACCTCGACACGCCGGCCGCCGACTACGCCGCCATCGACGTGTTCACCTGCCAGGCCCGCTCCTGGCGCCCGGGCGGCATCCCCGAGGACTACGGCCAGGGCGCGTCCGAGCGGCCGCCGCCGCACGAGACGCCCCAGCCCTGAGCCTCAGGCGCCGTCGAGCCGCTCGCCGAGGCGGGCCACCGCCGCCCGCAGCCGCACGACCGTCGGGTGGTCGGGGAGCCGCTCGGCGAGGATCCGGGCCACCTCCTCGTAGTACCAGCGCTGGTCCTCGGGCCGACCGGTCGTGAACCGGGCCCACAGCGCGTCGCCCAGCCGCTCGTGGTCGTCGAGCACCGACGTGGCGTTGTGGAGCTTGTCGGCGGCCGCCACCGCCAGCGACGCCTCCGGCTTCGACGCCAGCGCGTCGAGGTACGCCTGCTTCCGGGGCCGCCACGCCTGCTTCTCCTCGCCGGTCGTCGTGTCGACCAGCGAGTCGGACAGGTCGGCGACGATGGCGGCGACCTCGTCGCCGAAGCGGGCTCGCACGTCGGCGAGGCGGCGGTGGCCGCCGTGGTCCTCCGCGGTGTCGTGCAGGTAGGCGGCCGCCACCTGGACGGGCGTGCCGCCGTCCTCGGCGACGATCGCCGCCACCGGCTCGAGGTGCCCGTCGAAGTACGACACGTCGCTGCCCTTGCGCACGTCGCCGGCGTGCACCTCGCGGGCGTAGCGAGCCGCCCGATCGACCAGGTCACCGCCCGTCATCGCCCCCACCGTGCCACGCACCGGCGTGCCGACGCCCGGAGGGGCCCGGCGTAACCTGCCCCGCGATGCACGACCCCCCTCAGCGTGCGCAGCAGGTGCCGGCGCGGCGCGCGCTCGGCCTCGCCGCGCTCGTGCTCGGGGTCGTGCTGGCGGCGTCGTCGGTCGGGACCGCCGCCGGCCAGGAGGGGCAGCCGCCGCCCGACGCGAGCTCGACGACCACCACCGCCCCGCCGCCGCCGAGCACCGTGCTGCTGCCCGACGGCGACGTCGGCGTCCTGCCGCCGGGCGCCACGCCGCCCGGCGGTCCGCCGCCCGAGGAGGGCGCGCCCCCGCCCGAGGGCCAGCCGCCGGCCGAGGGCGAGGTGCCGGTCCCCGAGGAGCTCGCCGTCGTCGTCCTCCCCGACCCCACGCCCGGGCTGAACGCGGCGCTCGCCGCCATCGACGTCTCGGCGTCGGAGCGGCTGGTGCTCGAGACCAGCCTCCCGGCGCTGGCGGCGCGGGAGCGCACCGCCGTCGCCCGCCTCGGGATGCGGGCCGCCGTCCAGGCCCGCCGCGACGCCGAGGACCGGGCCCGCGCCGCCCGGGGCCGCATCGAGGCGATGGCCGTGAACGCCCTGATGTACGGCGACCCCGCCGGGCTCGAACCGCTCGGCACCCCCGAGACGCTCGAGGAGCTGCGCGACCGGGCGCTGCGCGACGTGGTGGCCGACCACGTCCGCCGCACCTACGACGAGTCCCTCGCCGAGCTGCGCCAGGCGGTGGTGGCCGAGGCCGTCGCCAGCGGCGCCCTCACCGCGGCCGAGCGCGAGGAGCACCTGCTCGGCCACGCGCACGTCCTGGCCCGGGTCGAGCTCGAGCGGGCGATGGCCCGGGCGGCGGAGGCCCGCAACACCCTCGGACCCACCATCCTCGGACCCAGCGTGCTCGACACCGCCGACCTGGTGTCGTGGTACCGCACCTTCTACCCGGTCGACCCGCCGGTGGCGCCGATCGCCGACATCATCGACGCCTACCTGCGGGTGGGCGCCGAGGAGGGCGTCACCGGCGACATCGCCTTCGCCCAGGCGATCCTCGAGACCGGCGGGTTCCGGTCCGGGCACGCCCAGGGCTTCAACTTCGCCGGCATCGGCGCCTACGACCACTGCTCGCCGTCGTGCGGGTTCCGCTTCGCCGACCTCGACGACGGCGTGCGCGCCCACGTCCACCTGCTGCGCGCCTACGCCGACCCGGGCCTGACCTCCGACCAGCTGGCGGCGCCGCCCAACCGGCTGGTGGCCCCCGAGCGCATCGGGGTTCGCGGCTGCTGCCAGCGCTGGGCGGCGCTCACCGGCGTGTGGGCGAGCGACCCGCAGTACGACCGCAAGGTGCTCGGGATCTACCGCCTGATGGTGGAGACGGCCCGGACCCTCGACCGCCAGGCCCAGCAGCCGTGAGCGCCACGCCGGCGGTGGCGGTCGACGGCCTCGTCGTCCGCCACGGCGACCTGGTCGCCGTCGACGACGTGTCGTTCACGGCCGAGGCCGGCGAGGTCCTCGCCCTCCTCGGCCCGAACGGCGCCGGCAAGACGAGCACGGTGGAGGTGCTCGAGGGCTACCGGCGCCCCGACGCCGGCACCGTGCGGGTGCTCGGCCACGACCCGGTCGGCGAGCGGGCCGCCGTGGTCGACCGGATCGGCGTGATGCTCCAGGACGGCGGCGTCCACCCGGGCATCCGCCCGCCCGAGGTGCTGCGGCTGCTCGCCGCGCTCTACGACGACCCGCTCGACCCCGACGACCTCCTCGCCCGGGTCGGCCTCGACGACCGGCGACGCCAGAGGTGGCGCCAGCTGTCGGGCGGCGAGCAGCAGCGGCTGAGCCTGGCCATGGCCCTCGTCGGCCGGCCCCGGGTCGCCTTCCTCGACGAACCCACCGCCGGCGTCGACGTGCGCGGCCGCCAGGTGATCCGCGGCATCGTGCGCGACCTCGCCGCCGACGGGTGCGCCGTCGTGCTGTGCACCCACGAGCTCGACGAGGCCGAGAAGCTGGCCGACCGGGTCGTCATCGTCGACCGCGGCAAGGTGGTGGCGGCGGGGACCCTCGACGAGCTGCGGGCCCGCACGTCGGGCGAGGTGCGCTTCTCCGCCGTGAGCGAGCTCGACGTGGCCGCCCTCGGCGCCCACCTCGGCGCCGTGGTCACCGAGACGTCGCCCGGCGAGTACGTGATCACGCCGGGGCCGGACGGGCAGCTCGACAACCACCTCGCCGCCCGCCTCACCGGGTGGCTGGCGAACCACGACGTCGCCCTCGGCGACCTCCGCGCCGGTCGCCAGCGGCTCGAGGACGTCTTCCTCCTGCTCACCGCCGACGACGCCGAGCCCGACGTGCGCCGCACCCGGCGTGACCGGCGGGGACGACGGGCCCGGCGGTCGTGAGCGCCTTCCTCGCCCAGCTCCGCACCGAGGTCACCCTCACCCTGCGGAACAAGGAGTCGCTGCTGCTCACGCTCGGCATCCCCGTCGGGCTGCTGGTGTTCTTCTCCACCGTCGACGTG
>JBKHXT010000091.1:0-7099 GCA_046565885.1 Acidimicrobiia bacterium | reverse complement strand
CCTTCGCCACCGCCGGCCCGGTCGTGCTCCACCACCCGGTGGCCGCCGGCGAGGTGGTCGGCTTCCACGAGTCCGGCCACGACGGCTCCCAGCAGCTCGCGCCCCGGGCCACCGGCCTGCGCACCCTCACGATGCCGACCCGGTACCGGGGCACGGGCAGCCGCTCCGCCGCCGACCTCAGCGCCCCGCCCGGCGTCGAGGTGCGCGCCCCGGTGACCGGCACCGTCCGCTCGGTCACCGAGTACGTCCTCTACTGCCGCCACACCGACCACGAGATCGTCATCGAGCCCGACGCCCGACCGGGGTGGCGGGTCCACGTGCTGCACGTGCACGGCACGTCGGTGCGGCCGGGCGACCGGGTCGTCGCCGGCGTCACGCCGATCGCTCCCCAGGCCCGCCAGCTGCCGTTCTCGTCGCAGGTCGACCGCTACGGCGGCTCGCCGGCGTGGCCCCACGTGCACGTCGAGGTCATCGACCCGAGGATCCCCGACCGCCCGCCCGGCCGGACCTGCTGACTCAGGCGTCCAGCGACGGCGGCAGGCCGGAGCGCTCGAACAGCTCGGCGCCGAGGAAGTTGTGGTGGCCGACGATGCGGCCGCCGGCCACCTCGATGACCTGGATCGCCCACGGCTCCAGCCGGCCGGACGGGCCCGGCTTGTAGCTGGCGAACCCGGCCGTGCCGTTGACGTCGATCGGGAAGAGCCGGGAGCCCTGGCAACCGATGCCCGGCCCGAGCATCCAGTCGCCCAGATCCTCGCGGCCCTGGAGCCATGTGTCCCACGGCGGCATGGACAGCACGGCGTCCTCGCGCATCAGCGCCACCACGGCCGGGATGTCGTAGGCCTCGAACGCCTCGACGTAGCGGGCCAGCAGCGCCTGGTGCTCGGGGTCGAGCCGGGTGTCGAGCGGCTCGCCGCGGCGGGCCTCGAGTGTCGCCCGCGCCCGCTGCAGCGCGCTGTTCACGGACGCCACCGTGGTCTCGAGCAGCTCGGCCACCTCGGCGGCGGGCCACCGGAGCACGTCGCACAGCAGCAGCGCCGAGCGCTGCTTCGCCGGCAGGTGCTGGAGGGCGGCGACGAAGGCGAGGCGGATCGACTCGCGGCCGGCGGCCACCTCGGCGGGGTCGCCGTCGAGGTCGAGCACGGCGTCGTCGCGCACGGGCTGCAGGAAGCGGTGCTCCTCGAGCTGGGGGCCGAGCACGACGTCGGCCGTCCGCTGCGACGGCCCCATCTCCATCGGCCGGGCCCGGCGCTGCGGGCTGCGGTGCATGTCCATGCAGACGTTGTGGGCGATCCGGTACAGCCACGACCGCAGCGACGAGCGGCCCTCGAAGCGGTGGTAGCTCTGCCACGCCTTCAGCAGCGTGTCCTGCACGGCGTCGTCGGCCTCGGACGGCGAGCCGAGCATCCGGTAGCAGTAGCCGGTGAGCTCTCGCCGGTGCTGCTCGAACACGGCGCGCAGCGCCGGGTCGAGGTCCCTGGGGGTGTCGACGGTCGTCATCGCGTGGGTGTCCTCCTGCGGCGCCTGCTCGCGAGTCTCCACCACCTCCGACGTGCCGGCCAGCGCGAACTCATCGGCCGATGATTCCGCCGGGCCGGGGCCGTCGGTGTGGCATGGAGCGAGCTGCGGACGACGGGCGGGCGGCGCACGTCGTGGCGCTGCGCTCGCCGCCCGGGCTGGCCGACGTCGACGAGCTGGCCCGGGTCTGCCTCGGCCTGCGGCGCCTCGGCGGCCGGGTGCGGGTCGTCGGCCCGCCCGAGCTGCTGGAGCTGCTCGTGCTCGCCGGCTTCGACGAGCACGTCGAGCTCGTGGCGGTCGACCTCGCCTGCGTCGCCGCCGTGGAGCTCATCCCCTAGGGGCGCGGGGCGCCCGAGGGCTCGGGCAGGAAGCGCTTGGGGTGGCGGCCGTCGACGTAGCCGACGAAGGGCGGGTAGATGCCGTAGCCGAGCAGCTCCTGCAACCGCTCCGGCAGGGCGGCCACGACGTCGGGCGCCACGCCGACCACGTGGTTCTCCTGGGGCCGGAGCCAGGCGGCCGCGTACTCGAGGATCACGCCGAGGCGCGGCACCTCGGTGGTGTTCGCGCCGCCGCCGTGCCAGACGCTGCCGAGGTAGAAGGCGACGCTGCCGGCCAGCATCTCGGCGTGGACGACCTCGTCGTCGGGGCTGGGGTGGCGGTCGGGCGGCCAGCGGTGGCTGCCGGGCACGAAGCGGGTGGCCCCGTTGGCCACGGTGAAGTCGTCGAACGCCCACATCGTGTTGAGGACGACCTCGGCGTGGGGGCGGGGGATCGGGTAGATGCTGTCGTCGGTGTGCAGGCCCTGCGCCGGCTCCCCCGGCCCGATCTGGATGCCGGTGGGCGCCGACAGCTGCACCGGGCCGATCACCTCGTCGAGCACGGCCGTCATCACCGGGTGGACGGCCAGGTCGTCGAAGCAGCGGACCTTGCCGAACAGGTTGTAGATGCGCTTGGTGCCGAAGCCCTCGAAGTCGTTCCGTCCCGTCGGCGTGCCGGCGAGCACCTCGTCGAGCTCGGCGTGCATGGCCTCGACCCGTGCGGCGTCGAGCACGCCCTCGCACACCACGACGCCGTCCTCGAGCATCGCCGGCACGATGGCCTCGGCGTCGAAGGGCACGGTCCGGATCCCCATGGCGCGACCGTACCGGCGCGGGCATGCTCGGTCGATGGCCTCCACCGTCGTCGCCATCTCGATCGCGCCCGGCTCCCGCCTGCCCGTGAAGGCGGTGGAGGAGGTCGTCGCCGAGGCCGGCGTCGGGCTGGTCGGCGACCGCTACCACGGCACCAAGCACCGCCACGTCTCCATCCAGGCCCTCGACGACCTCCAGGCGGCGGCGGCCGACCTCGGGTCGCCGGTCGAGCCCCACGCCACCCGCCGCAACCTCACCGTCTCGACCGGGCCGGTGCCGACGAAGCCGGGGACCCGCCTGTCGGTGGGCCCGGTGCAGCTCGAGGTCGTGCGCATGGCGGCGCCGTGCTCGCTGCTCGACGACTGGATCGGCCGTGGCGCCAAGAAGGCGCTGCACGCGCGGGGCGGCACGATCTGCCGCATCCTCGAGGGCGGCACGATCCGCCTCGGGGACGAGCTCGTCGTCGACGGCACCTGACTTCCCCGGCAACGCCCGTTGCCAAGGTGCTACAACGAGCGCCCATGGGTTCCTGGAACTTCGCCGACATCTGGGAGACGGTGGCTGACGAGCTGCCCGACGCTCCCTGCCTCATCCACGGTGACGACCGCCGCAGCTGGGCGGAGGTCGACCGCCGGGCCGACGGCGTGGCGCAGCACCTGCTCGACGCCGGGCTCGAGCGCCAGCAGGCGTTCGCCCAGTACCTCTACAACGGCAACGACTACATGGAGTCGATGTACGCGGCGTTCAAGGCGGCCTTCGTCCCCGTGAACACCAACTACCGGTACACGGCCGACGAGCTGCTGTACCTGTGGGACAACGCCGACGCCGGCGCCGTCGTCTTCCACGGCTGCTTCGCCGACACCATCGAGCCGATCCGGGGCCAGCTGCCCAAGGTCAAGGCGTGGCTGTGGGTCGACGACGGCAGCGGCCCCTGCCCCGACTGGGCCACGCCCTACGAGGACGCCGCCACCAGCGGCGCCGGCCGGGTGTCGCCGGCGTGGGGCCGCACCGGCGACGACCTCAACATGCTCTACACGGGCGGCACCACCGGCATGCCCAAGGGCGTGATGTGGCGCCAGGACGACCTCGCCGTCAAGCTCAGCGCCACGCTCGCCAACCCGCTGCAGGACGACGGCAGCGTCGAGGACCTGAAGGGCACCTTCACCCAGCCCGGTGCGAAGTTCCTCCCCGCCTGCCCCCAGATGCACGGCACCGGCAACTTCCCCGGCCTGTCCACGCTGGCCTCCGGCGGCTGCATCGTCACGCTCACCAACCGCACCTTCGACCCGGTCGAGATGCTCGACACGATCGAGCGCGAGGGCGTGAACATGGTGGCCATCGTCGGCGACGCCTTCGCCAAGCCCCTGCTGCGGGCGCTCGACGCCAACCCGGGCCGGTGGGACCTGTCGAGCCTGCTCGGCATCGTCTCGTCGGGCGTGATGTGGAGCCAGGAGTCCAAGGCGGGCCTGCTCGGCCACCACCCCGGGATGATGCTCATGGACGCGTTCTCGTCCTCCGAGGCGCTCGGCATGGGCTCGTCGATCTCGGGCGCCGGGCAGACCGCGGAGACCGCCAAGTTCGAGCTCAGCCCCGAGACCATCGTCATCGACGAGCAGAACCGGCCGCTCCAGCCCGGCTCGCCGGAGATCGGGCGCCTCGCGGTGGGCGGCCGCCAGCCCCTCGGCTACTACAAGGACCCCGAGAAGACGGCCAAGACGTTCCTCGAGATCGACGGCCAGCGCTACTCCTGCCCCGGCGACTTCGCCACCATCGACGCCGACGGGCGCATCACGCTGCTCGGCCGAGGGTCGGTGTGCATCAACACGGGCGGCGAGAAGGTCTTCCCCGAGGAGGTCGAGGAGGCGATCAAGACCCACCCCTCGGTGCTCGACGCCGTCGCCGTGGGCGTGCCGGACGAGAAGTTCGGCGAGGCGGTCACCGCCGTGGTCGAGGCCCGAGAGGGCGCCGAGGTCGACGAGGGTGACGTGATCGCCCACGTCAAGCAGAAGCTGGCCGCCTACAAGGCCCCGAAGCGGGTGGTCGTCGTCGACACCATCGGCCGGGCCCCCAACGGCAAGGTCGACTACAAGCGCCTCAAGCAGGAGGCCACCGAGCGCCTCGGCGTCGGCTGAGCCGCTCGCCTCAGGTCACCCCCGGCCGGGCTCGCGCTCGGCCGGGAGCAGCACCGGCTCGTCGACCTCGAGGAGGTCGGCGAGCGCCTGCAGGTCGGCGACGATGTCCTCGAGGAGGTCGTCGAGGTCGGGCAGGAGCCGGGCGCAGCCGACGAGGCCGATGTCGAGGACGTCGACGTAGCTCTGCACCGTGATGTTGAGGCCCTGGCCCTCGACGATCGTCGACACGGGGATGTAGTGGGCGAGCCGGGCGCCGGCCATGTAGAGCGGAGCCCGGGGTCCGGGCACGTTCGAGATGGTGAGGTTGACGCCCATGTTCGCCCGGTCGCCGAGCTGGAAGCGGGTGGCCATCCGGCTGGCCCGGGTGAACACCGCCGGCGGCGGGAAGCTGGCGAACTCGGTGAGCTGGTCGGCGGGCAGGGCGTCGTGCAGGTCCTTCGCCGCCCGCATCGACGCGTTCACCCGCGAGATCCGCCCGAGGGGGTCGAGCTCGTCGGTGGGGAGGTTGGCGAAGATCGCCGACACCCGGTTGGTCCAGCGCTCGACCTCCTCCCCGGTGCGGATGGAGACGGGGACCATGGCGACGAGCGGACGGTCGGGCAGGGCGCCTCGCCGTTCGAGGTAGCTCCGCAGCCCGCCGGCGCACACCGACATCACGACGTCGTTCACCGTGCACCCGGCGGCGGCCTTGATCGCCTTGACCGCCCCCATGGAGACGGACCGGTAGGTGAACGAGCGGTGGGGCGAGATCGACGCGTTGAACGGCGTCGCTGGCGCCCGGTCCGGCAGCGGTCGCGGCGCCTCGTCGCGCTCCTCCGGGCGGCTCCGACCCAGGTTGAGCAGCGTGCCGACCGGGCCCCGGAGCCCCTGGCGCAGCTGCTCGCCGGACGCCCGCAGGATCGGGTTGCGCGTGGCCTCGCCGACGCTGCGCAGGGTGCGGGCGCCGAGCACCAGGAACCGACCGGGCTTGCGGGCGATCGTCCGCACCGCGGCCCCGACCATGAACGCGTCGGAGGGCACCGGCTCGGGCGTCCAGCGACCGGCCCGCGGCTCGGGCAGCTCGGTCTCGTCCGGGTCCGGGCTCGGGTCGAGCATCATCGTGAGCAGCTCGACGCCGGAGGCGCCGTCGACCGTGGCGTGGTGGATCTTGGTCAGGATGGCGAACCGGTCGCCGGCCAGGCCCTCGATCACGTAGCTCTCCCAGAGCGGCCTCGACCGGTCGAGCGGCCGGGCGATGATCCGAGCCACCAGCTCCTGCACCTGTCGATCCGAGCCGGGCGGCGGGACCGCGGTGTGGCGCACGTGGAAGTCGAGGTCGAACGCCGGGTCCTCGATCCAGAACGGGTGGTCGAGGTCGAGCGGCACGTCCCGGAGCCGCCGGGTCAGCGGTTCGAGGAGATCGAGCCGCCGCTCGATCTGGGCCCGCCACGCCGCGAGCGGGTCGAAGTCCTCCGACGGCCGGTCGTAGATGGACAGGCCGGAGACGTGGCCGAACTGGGACGGTGTCTCCATGTACAGGAACGTGGCGTCGAGCCCGGTGAGCTGCTTCATGATCCCCCGATCGTCGGTGTGTCGGACCCCTACCCCGGACGCTGCGTCGGCGGCCCGGCGAACGCCTGCGCCTTCTCCATCCAGTCCCGGGCGGCCGGCCCGCGCACGTCGAGGGCCGTGTCGTCGACGTGGCGTCGCTGGGTCACGACGAGGCAGAAGTCCTCGGCCGGGCCGGTGACGACGTCGGCCGCCCGGGCGGGTACGAAGGTCCAGCGCTCGCCGGACGGCGCCCCGAGGTCCACGCGCACCTCCGCCGCCGGCGGCTCCTCGCCGCGGTTGGCGTAGGTCCACCCCCGGGTGATGACCCCGAGCCGGACGATGTGGGCGAGGCGGTCGGTGGCCGGTCGCGACCCGCCGACGGCGTCGACCACGTCCTGGCCGTGCGCCCAGCACTCCATGAGCCGGGCGGTCACGAACGACTTGGCGCCCATCGACGGCCCGTACCAGGGGACCCGGTCGGCGTCCTGCAGGTGCTCGGCGGCCTCGGCCAGGGCCGCCCGGCCGGCACGCCAGCGGTCCAGCACCTCGGCGGGTGCGAGCGACCGGGCCCACCCGAGCGTCTCGTCGTCCATCGCGCCCTCGCCCCGCGCCAGCAGCGGCCCCAGGGCGGCGAGCGACGCCGGGAACGCGTCCGGGTCGGTGATGGCCAGCGTCGCCGTGCCGTCGAAGTAGGTGAGGTGGGCGATCTGGTCGCGCACCGTCCAGCCCGGGCTCGGCGTGGGGTCGTCCCAGCGCTCGTCGGAGAGGCCGGCGACGACGGCGTCGAGC
>JBKHXT010000090.1:0-5618 GCA_046565885.1 Acidimicrobiia bacterium | reverse complement strand
TGCGCATCGCCCAGGCCCAGCTCGTCGGCTGGCTCGAGGGCCTGTTCCACGGCATCCAGGCCACGCTGTTCGCCCAGCAGGCCGCCGCCCGCCAGCAGCTCGAGCAGATGCGCCACCAGCTGGAGTCGGGCCAGCGACCCGGCGGCGGCGGCCGGGAGCCGGGCCACCCGCCGGGCACGTACCTGTAGGGCGCACCGCCGTCTTGACCCACGGGTCAAGGCGCTGCTCCGATGGAGGTCGTGGGGACCACCATCGACCGTGAGGCGCTGCGAGAGAAGTACCGGGCCGAGCGCGACAAGCGGCTCCGGCCCGACGGCCCGCAGCAGTACGTCCGCATCGAGGGCCAGCTCTCGCACTACCTCGACGACCCCTACGTCGAGCGCGCGGAGCGCGAGCCCCTCTTCGACGAGGTCACCGTGGCCTTCGTCGGCGGCGGCTTCGCCGGCCTGGTGACCGGCGCCCGTCTGCGGGAGGCGGGCGTCGAGGACGTGCGCATCATCGAGAAGGGCGGCGACTTCGGCGGCACCTGGTACTGGAACCGGTACCCGGGCGCGCAGTGCGACACGACGTCGTTCGTGTACCTGCCCCTCCTCGAGGAGACGGGGCACATGCCGAGCGAGAAGTACGCGCACGGCCCCGAGATCCTGGAGCACTGCCGGCGCATCGGCCGGCACTTCGGCCTCTACGACCAGGCGTGCTTCCACACGGTGGTCACCGAGCTCGAGTGGGACGAGGGCGCCTCCCGCTGGATCATCCGCACCGACCGGGGCGACGAGATGCGGGCCCGGTTCGTGCTGACCGGCACCGGCCCCCTGCACGTGCCGAAGCTGCCGGGCATCCCCGGCCTCACCGACTTCGCCGGCCACAGCTTCCACACGAGCCGCTGGGACTACGGCTACACGGGCGGCGACCCGGAGGGCGCGCCGATGACCGGCCTGGCCGACAAGCGGGTCGGCATCATCGGCACCGGCGCCACCGCCGTGCAGGTCGTCCCGCACCTCGCCCGATCGGCCGGCGAGCTGTACGTCTTCCAGCGCACGCCGAGCTCCGTGGACGCCCGCGGCAACCGGCCGACCGACCCGGAGTGGTTCGCCGAGATCGCCGAGCCGGGGTGGCAGCAGCGGTGGCTCGAGAACTTCACCACCCTCCAGACCGGCGGCTTCGCCGAGGAGGACCTGGTGATGGACGGCTGGACCGACATCGCCAAGCGCATCCGCGACAAGGTCCTGGAGAGCCCCGAGCCCGACCTCACGCCCGAGGGCTTCCTGCGCGCCTTCGAGGAGAGCGACGACGAGAAGATGGAGGAGATCCGGGCGCGGATCGAGGCGATCGTCGACGACCCGGACACCGCCGAGGCGCTCAAGCCCTGGTACCGGCTGCTGTGCAAGCGCCCGTGCTTCCACGACGAGTACCTGCAGGCCTTCAACGAGCCCGGCTGCCACCTGGTCGACACCGACGGCAGGGGGGTGGAGCGCATCACCGAGCGGGGCGTCGTGGCGAACGGGCGCGAGTACGAGCTCGACTGCCTGATCTTCGCCTCCGGCTTCGAGGTCGGCACCGACTACACCCAGCGAGCCGGGTTCGAGGTGATCGGCCGGGGCGGTCGCACGCTCAGCGAGCACTGGGCCGACGGCATGCGCAGCCTGCACGGCATCCACGTCCACGGCTTCCCGAACCTGTTCGTGATCGGTCCGAACCAGGGCGCCAACCTGATCTCGAACATCCCCCACAACCTGCTCGAGGCCGGCCGCACGTCGGCGATCGTCATCCGCCACGCGCTCGAGGTCGGCGCCGACGAGGTCGAGGTCACCGAGGAGGCCGAGCAGGCGTGGATCGACCTGCTGCTGGCCAACCCCCGCACCTTCGGCGGCAACCCCGACTGCACGCCCGGCTACTACAACAACGAGGGCCAGCCCGGCGGGCGCCGGGCCCAGCTCAACGGCGCTGGCTACCCGGACGGTCCCGTGGCCTACTTCCAGTACATCGACGGCTGGCGGTCCTCGGGCGACTTCGCCGGGCTCTCGTTCCGCTGAGCGAGGCCGGGTCGATCGGCTACCCGACGAGGCGCTCGAAGCGGTAGCCCTCGGCGGCCAAGGCGTTGGTGACCGGCAGGCCGACGGCGCCCTCGCCGCCGACCACCACGACCTCCTCGACCCCGAGCTGACCCAGCGCCTCCGAGGTGGGCTCGGGCAGCGCGTCCGGGTCGGTGAGCAGGATGGGCGCACCCCGCTGCTCGGCCAGCGGCGCCGCGGCGAGCGCATCGGCGAAGCCGGTGCCGGTCACGAGCACGGCCGTCTCCGCCCCGTCGGGGAAGGCCTCGATGGCGGCGACGGCCGCCGTGCCGTAGCGGTCGGTCCACGCGATGCGCCGCACGTCGTGGCGCTCGCCCAGCTGGGCCTCGACCGCCGGGCCGAGGGCGCCCTCGCCGCCGAGGAGCAGCACCTGCGAGACGCCGAGGGCCTCGAGGGCGCTCGCCGTCTCGGGCGGCACCGAGTCGGCCGTGGCGAGCAGGATCGGCGCGTCGTTCTGGGCGGCCAGCGGCGCCGCGGCCGGCGCATCGGCGAACGTGGTGCCGGTGACGATCACGGCGGTGTCGGCGCCGTCGGGGAACGCGTCCCCGGCCAGCATGGCGGCGGTGGCGAAGCGGTTCTCGCCCGCCCGGCGCTCGACGTCGAAGTCCTCGGCGAGCGCCTCCTCCACCTCGGGGCCGACCGCGGCCTCGCCGCCGAGCACCACGACCTCGTCGACCTCGAGGTCGTCGAGGGCGTCGGCGGTCTCCTCGGGCAGCTCGTCCGGTCCGGTCAGCAGGATCGGGGCGTCGAGCTCGGCGGCCAGCGGTGCGGCGGCGAGCGCATCGGCGTAGGCGTCGCCGGTGGTGACGATGGCCGTGGTCGCGCCGCCGTCGGCCGCCTCCTCGGCCACCACGGCGGCGGTGCCGTAGCGGGTGCCCGTCGGCTCGGCTGAGGTCTCGATCTGCACGGCGCCGCAGGCGCCGGCGGCGAGGGCGAGCGCGGCGAGAGCGAGCGCGCCGGAGGACCGCCGTCTGGGCCGACCGCCCCGCGCCTCCGTCGCCGAAGCCGTCGAGCGGTCCGTCCGCATCGTGTTCCCCTTTCCTCGCGCTGTTGGAAGGGGTCGTACCCGCTGGGGCGGGCGCTATGCCGACCTCTTCCCGCCGGAGGTCAGGGGCCGATCAGCAGCGTGCCGGTGATCTCGTAGGCGCGGCCGTCGGGGATGCGGACCTCGACGGTGTCGGTGGCGGTGTCGCCCTCGCCGATGCTGCCGATGGCGACCGGCACCGGCGCGCCGTCGAAGTCGAGCTCGACGGTGCCGCGCCAGTGGTGCTCGGTGGTGTTCGTGATGGCGACCAGCACCTCGGCCCGGTCGTCGCGCGTCGACGTGAGCTGGAGGTCGACGGCGAGGCCGCCGCACAGCCCGCTGCCGGCGTCGTCGCGGGTGACCTGGTCGGCGGAGCCGAGCACCGCGCCGCCCTGGTCGCTGGTGCCGCCGTCGACGTAGAGCGACGTGCGCACGGCGTCGGAGCACGACAGCACGTGGGACAGGCCCCGGAGGTCGGACGTGGCGAAGGGGATGAAGAAGATCCCGAGCAGGAGGACGGCCGCCAGCTTCGCCCGGAGCGCCATCGGCAGCAGCCACATCGCCGCCCATGGAACCACACCGTTGTACCCTCCGCGGCCATGGCGACCCCCTCGATGTCGGCCCGGCTGGCTCGCCTCGGGTACCGCCGCGCCCGCCAGCTCCTCGGCCTCGCCGGGCTCGCCATCCTCGCCGTGCTCGTGGCCGTCCTGCTCGTCCGCAGCGTCGACACGGCCGAGGTCGTGGCCACGCTGCTGTTCGCCCCGATCTTCCTGCTGCTGCTGTGGTTCGGCCTGCCCGGCGGGCTCATCGGCGCCGTCGCCGCCACCGGCGTGTACGTCGTGCTGCGGGCCGACGCCATCGACGCCGTCGGCTGGGGCGAGTTCTCGGCGCTGATCTTCTCCCGGGCCGTCGCCTACTTCCTGTTCGGCGCCGTGGGCGGCTGGGCGGCGGGGACGCTCGAGATGTCGCTCGACAAGCTCGACCTCTACGACCAGGTCGACGACCTCACCGGGCTCGGCAACGCCCGCCTGCTGCTGACCGACGTCGACCTCGAGCACGCCCGGTCCGAGCGCTACCAGACCGTGTTCTCCGTGTCGTTCCTCACCATCGACGCCGCCGCCCTCGACGCCCTGCCCGCCCGCCGTCGGCGCGCCGTGCTGCGCGACCTCGGCCGCAAGCTGGCCGACGGGGTCCGCTCCATGGACCGCGTCGCCCACGGCACCGACGGGCGCCTCCACCGGGTGGCCACGATCCTGCCCGAGACGGCCGAGGAGGGCGCCCGGGTGTTCCAGCTGCGCCTCGAGGAGCAGGTGCGGGCCTTCCTCGCCGACCACGGCGCGCCGGCGGAGGTGTCCGGGTCGGTCGTGACCGTGCCCGGCGACGACGACGCCCTCGAGCGCGAGCTGGGGGAGTGGCGCCGCATCGACGACGCCGAGCACGACGCCCCCCGCGCCCCCGCCGGCACCTGATCCGGCGGGCGGACCGGCGCCCGGGCCGTCCCGCCGTCGGCGGTGGCTGCTACGGTCTGCCGACGCGAATCACATCGATGTGATTCGTCCACAGCTGTGGAGAACGGCTGTGGAGCTGTTGTGGAACACGGCGAGAAGGGGCCCCGGTGGCTGATTCGTTCACCCACCTCCACGTCCACACCGAGTACTCGATGCTCGACGGCGCCGCCCGGCTGGACGAGCTCGTCGCGGCCGCCGCCGCCGACGGCCAGCCGGCGCTCGGGATCACCGACCACGGCAACATGTACGGGATCCTCGACTTCTACCGGGCCTGCAAGGATCGGGGGGTCAAGCCGATCCTCGGCACCGAGGCCTACATGGCCCACGACCACCGCTCCGAGCGCATCGCCGCCCGGGGCCGCATGGACGACACCGGCGGCGAGGGCGAGGGCGACAAGAAGCCCTGGTACCACCTCACGCTGCTGGCCGAGAGCGAGGTCGGCTACAAGAACCTGATCCAGCTCGCCTCCCGGTCGTTCATGGAGGGCTACTACCGAAAGCCCAAGGTCGACTGGGAGCTGCTCGAGGAGCACAGCGAGGGCCTCATCGCCACCACCGGCTGCCTCGGCGGCCACGTGCTCCAGGCCATGGTCCCCAAGGCGATCATGGACCCGGACAAGCAGCAGGCCGACCCGCTGTCCGAGGACGAGCGCTTCGACAACGCGGTGAAGCTCGCCGGCCGGCTCCAGGACATCTTCGGGCGCGACAACCTCTTCGTCGAGCTGCAGGACCACGGCATCCCCGCCCAGCAGTGGTCCAACCCCCGCCTGGCCCAGCTCGCCAAGGCCATCCGGGCGCCGCTGCTCGCCACCAACGACAGCCACTACGTCCACCGCGACGACTCCCGCGCCCACGACGCCCTGCTCTGCGTCCAGACGAACTCCCTGGTCAGCGACAAGAACCGGTTCAAGTTCCACGGCGACGAGCACTACCTGAAGTCCGCCGAGGAGATGCGGTACCTGTTCCGCGAGCTGCCCACGGCGTGCGACAACACGCTGTGGGTGGCCGAGCGGT
>JBKHXT010000089.1:0-5286 GCA_046565885.1 Acidimicrobiia bacterium | reverse complement strand
CCACCGGCCCCGACGGCGAGGACGTCACCGTCTCGGTCCGCCGGTTCCGCTACGCCCCCCGCCCGTGGGAGACCCTCGCCTACAGCGGCGGCATGCACCACCGGGCCCGGGGCGCCGGCGCCCTGCTCCTGCCGCTGTTCCTGCTCGGGTTCCTGGTCGACGCGGTGCGCCGGGCGAGGAGCGCCGACGTCATCCACGCCCACTGGTGGCTGCCCTCCGGGGTGGTCGCCGTGCTCGCCGGCCGGATCACCGGCACGCCCGTTGTTGTGCAGGTCCACGGCACCGACGCCGCCATGGCCCAGGGCCCGCTGCGCTGGCTCGCCCGCTTCGTGCTGCGCCGGGCCGACGCCGTCATCACCGTCTCCGAGGACCTCCACGGCTGGGCGCTCGGCGTCGCCGGCGTCGACGCCACCGTCCTGCCCATGCCGCTCCGGCCGGCGCTGGCGCGGGCGCTCCACGGGGAGCCGACGCCGCCGCCCGCCGACGGCCCGGTGCTCGCCGTCGGACGGCTCGTCCCGGAAAAGGGGTTCGACGTCCTCATCCGGGCGGCCGCCAAGGCGAGCGTGCCCGTGGTGCTCGTCGGCGACGGAGGGCAGGAGCCGGTGCTGCGCCGCCTCGCCGACGACCTCGGCGCCGACGTCACCTTCGCCGGACCGATCGCCCCCGATGAGCTCGGACCGCACTACCGGGCCGCCCGCATCGTCGCCGTGCCCAGCCACCGCGAGGGCTTCGGCCTCGTCGCCGCCGAGGCGCTCGCCAGCGGCCGCGCCGTCGTCGCGTCCGCCGTCGGCGGGCTCGCCCAGGTGGTGGCCGACGGCGTGACCGGGCGGCTCGTCCCCGCCGGCGACGTCGAGGCCCTCGCCGACGCGCTCGTCACGACCGACCCCGAGCTCGGCGCCTCCGGCCCGGCCTCGATCGGCTGGATCGCCCCCGAGCGGATCGGCCCGGCGACCATCGACGTCTACCGCCAGGTCCTCGACCGCTGACCTCCCGGGACCTCTGTCACAGGCGGTGACCAAGTCGCCGATCCGGATCGCGCAGCGGGTAACGTGCGGCACACCTCCTGGCGGGGGGGGACGGCGCCTGGTGGGGCGCTCCCAAGGTCCGATCTCACGGCAAGGACGGCGTGACCGTGGCACTCATCGAGGAACTCGACGACCGGACCCTGGTCGAGCAGCACCGATCCGGTGACGACGACGCGTTCCGCCACATCGTCCTGCGCCACCACCGCTCGCTGTACGCGAACGCCCTGCGCCGCCTGGGCGATCCGGTCCTCGCCGAGGACGCCGTGCAGGAGACGTTCCTGCGGGCCTTCCGCAACCTGGACCGGTTCGAGGGCGAGTACCACCTCGACGCCTGGCTGCACCGCATCGTCACCAACGCCTGCCACGACATCGGCCGGCGCCGGGGCCGCGACACCCGCCTGTTCGACCGGGCGTGCACCGCCGTCGAGGTCGAGGCGCCGCCGGCCGACGACGGGCTCGAGGTCGTCCCCGACCACGAGTTCAACGCCGCCCTCGACCAGCTGCCCGAGACCTACCGCGAGGTCCTGCTCCTGCGCTTCGTCGAGGAGCTGTCGTACCCCGACGTCGCCCAGAAGGCCGGCATCTCCGAGGAGAACGCCCGCGCCCGCGTGTCGCGCGGCCGCACCATGCTGAGGAAGATGATGACGAGCGCCTCGGGCCTCGTCATCTGGGCGATCCCGCCGCTGCGCCGGGCGCAGATGCAGGTCCAGGACCCCGACGCCGTGGGCGCCGTCACCAACGTCGTGTCCGCCGCCGCGCCGGCCGCCCACTCCACCTCGGCGTTCACCAACCTCGTCGCCCAGGCCGGCCCGGCCATCGCCAGCGCCGGCCCGGCCGTCACGAGCGCCGGCCCGGGCGTCAAGGCGGCCGTCGCCGCCGGCCTCGCCGCCGCCGTCGCCATCCCCACCGGCGTCGCCGTCGACCGGGCGATGCAGAAGCCCGTGCCCCAGACCGCCGCCCCGCTCCTCGAGGACGAGTCGAGCACCGCTGACCCGTCCGACCCGGTCCAGGCTGGAGCCAAGCGGGTGCCGACCTCCTCGGCGGCGCCCTCCACCAGCGAGCCGGCCAAGGTCAGCGCCCTCTCCGTGGGCGGCAGCACCGAGGCGAGCGTCGAAGGGGTCACGGAGTCGAGCACCGACGGCTCCACGACCACGCCGACCTCCGAGCCCGCCTCCACCACCTCGACGCCCCCAACCACCGACTCCGGCACGCCTCCGCCGCCCCCGACGCAGGAGCCGACCCCGCCGCCCGCCGAGGAGCCGGCGCCGTCCGGTGATCTGAGCGCCCAGCTCGCGGTGAAGCAGGCCGGCCCCCACGCCGTCCACCTCAGCGGCCCGATCCAGATCGTGGTCGGCGATGCGACCTACAGCGGCACGCTCGAGGGCAAGCTCGATCTCGGCGAAGCCGGCAAGGACGCCAACGCACCCCGGACCGTCGCGAGCGATCTGAACCTGACCATCGACGGCACGCAGCTGACGCTGAGCCTGCGCGGGTCGGCCGTGGTCAGCGAGCAGGCGCACACCCGCCTCCTGGAGCTCGAGATCTCCAGGTTCAGCTTCCCGGGCGGCGCCAGCTACGGGCTCGCCGAGTCCGGATCGCTCACCGGCGCACTCGAGTACCGGGACGACGCCGGCACGCTGACGCTCGCGCTTCCGGGCGAGGGTTCGTAGCGACCGCAGCGCACGCCGGACGCGCCAGCGACCCGCCGGCGCCCGGGGGCGCTGCGGGGTCGAGCTCGGATCTGCGTCGGTCGCAAGCGGCCGCGTCCTACGCGGCGCGGGCTTCGGACGGGTCGCCCGGCGGTGCAGGTCCGGCTCGCGGGTCCACGAGCACCATCCCGGTCCGGTTCTTGAACTGCGGTTTGCCGTCGACCATCTCGACGCTGAGCTCGCCGTCGTGGATGCGGTGGTGATGCCATGAGCAGACGAAACAGAGGTTCTCGACCTCGGTGAGGCCGCCGTGCTCCCACCAGATGATGTGGTGGGCTTCGCACCAGCCGACGGGGCGGTCGCAGCCCGGGACGGCGCAGCACCGGCCGTCGCGGGCGACGAGGGCTCGACGCATGGCCCGGTTGGCGATGCGGATCTCCCGGCCGGCGGAGAGGATCTCGCCGTCGGTGCCGCGGATGACGACGTGGGCCATCCAGCAGTCGCAGGACCACAGGTGGGCCTGGTGGAGGGGGATGGCCGAGGACCAGGCCTGCTCGATGTCGACCTTCCAGTCCGTCGGGTCGCCGGTCTCGGCGAGGGTGTCGAGGGTGGTGTGCACGACCAGCATCGGCAGCCGGCGTGCCGGGTTGTCCGGTGCGCAGGCGCCTTGGGTGCACAGCTCGCCCAGCGCCCGGGCTCGGCGCTGGGAGGGGAGCTGGGAGAGTCCCGGGTCGGTGGGGTCGGCCTTGCGGTTCTCCTGATCCCGGCGGAGCAGCTCGCGGACCTTCTCCTCGACGGCGAGCTTGACGGTGATGGCGAGGTCGCCGCCGAGGTCGAAGTTGCCCTTCAGGCGGCCCTCCATGGTCTCGGACAGGAAGAAGCGGTCACGCCCGCCCTCCTCGCCGGGTTCGGTGCCGTCGGGATCGTTCCTGCGGAGCCAGAACTCGACCACTTGGGCCAGCTGATCCGCCGTCAGCTTCCGAGCCGCCGGCACGAGGATGCCGGCCTCGTCGCGGGCGAAGGCGTCCATCGTGCGTGGCGTGAGCGCCCGGCTGAGCACGTTGGCGTGGCTGTGCGTGATCCAACCGGAGGCGAGCGCCTCGACCGTGGCCGGCATCGACCGAAGGTCACGAGCCAGTCGCAGGCGGGAGCCGACGGCACCCCGCGATTCGCCGGTGCGCGCGGAGAGCCAGTTGGCCATGGACGTGGCCGACTCGTAGCGGTGGGCGTCGCGTGACTCGAGGTCGGTGGCCAGGCCACCGATGGCGGCGGTGAACCGCTCCCGCAGCTGCTCGAACGCCAGCAACGCCTCGAGCGCCTCGGACCGGGACACCTCGACGTCCTCGATCGAGGACACGCAGGAAGCGACAGACCGGATCGCAGCCTCGAGCTCTTCGACGACGGTCCCGAACACGCGGACACTCCTGCAGACGGATCAGCGGGGAAGTGCTTTCACGGACGGGAGCCGGAGCTCCGAGTGGGCTCGGTGGCGAGCCGCTGCCGCCAGCATAGTCGAACGCCAGTTCGATCGCAACCCGGTCGTCCAAGTTCTTCAATCGGGAGGCGGGGTCACCGGCAGACCGGCGGCGAGGGTGGCCGCCGCCAGGCGACGGTCCCACACCGCCACAACGAGATCCGGATGGCCGACGGCGAGTGCGCTCGCCAGGTGGACGGCGTCCGCGCCTCGCAGCGCGTGGTCCCGGGCCAGCCGACTCGCGTTCCGCTGCACCGAGGGGTCCAGCTCGACGGCGCGCACCGCCGCCCAGAACCCGTCCAGCCCGGCGAGCGCGGCGTCGAGGTCGGCGCGGCTGAGGTCTCGGTTCCGGTGGGAAGCGGCGAGCGCGGCGCAAGCCTCGACATGGGCCAGACGACTCGCCAGCGCCGCGTCGCAGCTGTCCCAGAGCCGGGCGGCCAGGTCGCTGCCCTCCTCCTCGACGACGAGCTTCACCAGGGCGCTGGCGTCGAAGTAGACGAGGGCCACGTCAGTCGCGCTGGCTGCTCACGACGTCGGCGACCGGCCGTCTCGCCCGCACGCGCGGGTGGGCAGCAGCCGACGGGCGCAGGGCCGTCGCCGGCCGGGCGAGGGATCCTGCGCCCTCGAGCTCCGCCAAGAGCGGCGAGGCGGTGACCGGCACCACCCTGGCCACCGGCCTCCCCCGCTCGGTCACGACCACCGCCTCGCCTTCCTGCACCCGGTCGAGCCAGTCGCTCAGGTGGGCCCGCAGGTCGGTGACCGAGACATCCATCGGGAGAAGCGTACAGAACACCCGACCGGGGATGTACGGGTGAGCGCGGATCCGGGTCCAGCGCCGGCCACCCGACGCCTACCCTGGCCCGATGCACAGGCGTGGGACGAAGGTGCTGGCGGCGGTCGCGCTCGTGGCGGGGGTGTTCGCGGTCAGCCCCGCCGGCGCCGACACGCCCGACCCGTCGCCGTGGCCGCAGACGCCCGGCGTCGACCCGGGCATCGACGCCACCGCCCACTCGCTGCGCATCGCCGGCCCCGACCGGGCCCAGACCGCCCTCTCGTCCGCCCTGCTGCTGCGGGGCGAGGGCACCTATCCCTTCGGCACCTCCGACCGCACCTCCGGCGCCGCCGACCAGCTGGCCAC
>JBKHXT010000088.1:0-4592 GCA_046565885.1 Acidimicrobiia bacterium | reverse complement strand
ACCCGCCGGTGCCGCCGCCGCGGGGCACGTCGTCGGTGTCGCCGTGGCGGACCTCGATGCGGTCGAAGGGGATGCCGGTGCGGTCGCTCACCAGCATCGCCCAGGCGGTGTGGTGGCCCTGGCCGTGGGCCGACGACCCGGTGCGCACGATGGCGCCGCCGTCGGGCGTGATCTCGACCGAGCCGTACTCGGACTGGCGCAGCACGTTCGTGATCTCGACGTACGACGAGACGCCGATGCCCAGCTGCAGCGGCCCGCCCGCGGAGCGGCGCCGGGCCTGCTCCTCCCGCAGCGACTCGTAGCCCGCGGCCGCCAGGGCCTTGTCGAGCACGGTGGCGTAGTCGCCGCTGTCGTACTGGCCGCCGGTGGCGGTGCGGAGCGGGAAGGCGTCGGCCGGGAGCAGGTTGCGCCGGCGGACCTCGACGGGGTCCATGCCGATCTCGGCGGCGAAGCGGTCGACCATGCGCTCGATCGCCGCCGCCGCCTCCGGTCGGCCGGCACCCCGGTAGGCGCCGACGTTGGTCGTGTTGGTGACCACCGAGCGGATGCGCACCCGCACGTCGTCGATGCCGTAGCAGCCGGGTGCCATGAGCCGGGTCATGTACGGCAGCACGCAGCCGGTGCCGGCGTACGCGCCGCCCTCCTGGATGACGTCGAGGCGGTAGCCGGTGAGGCGGCCATCCGGGGTGCCGGCCAGCGACGCCCGCTGGACCTGGCCACGCCCCTGCACCATCCCGACCAGGTTCTCCGAGCGGGTCTCGGCCCAGCGCACCGGTCGGCCGAGCCGGCGGGCCACCCAGGTCACCACGAGCTCCTCCGGCGTGGTGCCGTGCTTGGCGCCGAAGCCGCCGCCCACGTCCGGGGTGATGACGTGGACCTGCGACGGCTCGAGCCCGAACAGGTGGGCGAGCTCGTCGCGGGTGCCGTGGGCGCCCTGCGTGCACGACCACTGCGTGAGGCGGTCGCCGTCCCAGCGGGCGGCGACGACCCGGCCCTCGAGCGGCACCGCGGCCATGCGCTGGTTGACGAGCCGCTCGGTGACCACGACCACGCCGTCGCCCTCGAGCTGCTCGGGGCCCACGGGCTCGCCCTGGTCGAGGACGACGTTGGTGCCGATGCCGTCGTGGACCACCACCTGGCCGAGCACCGCCTGCTCGGGATCGATCACCGCGTCGAGCGGCTCGACGTCGGCCCACACCGCCTCGGCGGCATCGGCCGCCTGGGCCTTCGTCTCGGCGACGACCACGGCGAGGGGCTCGCCGACGAAGCGCACCACGTCGGTGGCGAGCAGCGGCTGGGACACCGACTCGGACAGCAGCGGGCTGGAGGTGAGCGGGCCGACGTCGATGTCGGCGCCCGTGAACACGGCCACGACGCCGGGCATGGCGAGGGCGTCGTCGACGTCGATCGACCCGATCCGCCCGTGGGCGGCGATGGACCGGACGAAGGCGACGTGCAGCGCGTCGGCGGGTGCGACGTTGTCGATGTAGGTGCCGCGGCCGCGGAGCAGCGTCGGGTCCTCGACGCGCTGCACCCGCGTGCCGAGGATGCTGCCGCCTGCTGGTGGCGCCCCCGTGGTGCTCATGGGCGCCGGTCTACTACCGGGTGATGGGCTTGTACTTGATGCGGTGGGGCTGGGCGGCCTCGGCGCCGAGCTCCTTCTTGCGCCACTCCTCGTACTCGGAGAAGTTGCCCTCGAACCAGCGCACCTGGCTGTCGCCCTCGAAGGCGAGGATGTGGGTGGCGAGCCGGTCGAGGAACCACCGGTCGTGGGAGATCACGACGGCGCAGCCGGGGAAGGTCTCGAGGGCGTCCTCGAGCGCCCGCAACGTGTCGACGTCGAGGTCGTTGGTGGGCTCGTCGAGGAGGATGACGTTGCCGCCCTCCTTGATCTTCTTGGCGAGCAGCACGCGGTTGCGCTCGCCGCCCGAGAGCACGCCGACCTTCTTCTGCTGGTCGGAGCCCTTGAAGTTGAACGACGCCACGTAGGCGCGGCCGTGGATCTCGCGCTTGCCGATCTGCAGGTTGTCGACCCCGCCGGTGATCTCCTCGTAGACCGTGCGGTCGTCGTCGAGGACGTCGCGGTCCTGGTCGACGTAGGACAGCTCCACCGTCTTGCCGACGACGATGTCGCCGCTGTCCGGCTTCTCGGCACCGGTGATGAGCTTGAACATCGTCGTCTTGCCGGCGCCGTTCGGGCCGATCACCCCGACGATCCCGGCCGGCGGCAGGCGGAAGCTCAGGTCCTCGATGAGGAGGCGGTCCTCGAAGCCCTTCGAGACGTCGTGGAAGTCGATGACCTGGTCGCCCAGCCGGTTGCCCGGAGGGATGGCGATCTCGAGCTTGTCGAGGCGGCCGGCGCCCTGGTCGGCCTGCGAGCGCAGCTCCTCGTACGAGTTGAGGCGGGCCCGGCCCTTGGCCTGCTTGGCCTTGGGCGACATGCGGATCCACTCGAGCTCACGCTGCAGCGTCTCTCGCTTGCGCTCGTCGGCCTTCTCCTCCTGGCGCAGGCGCGCCTGCTTCTGCTCGAGCCAGCCGGAGTAGTTCCCCTCGAACGGGTAGCCGCGGCCGCGGTCGAGCTCGAGGATCCACTGGGCCACGTTGTCGAGGAAGTAGCGGTCGTGGGTGACGGCGAGGACGGCGCCCGGGTAGTCCTTCAGCGTCCGCTCGAGCCAGGCCACCGACTCCGCGTCGAGGTGGTTGGTGGGCTCGTCGAGCAGCAGCAGGTCGGGCTTGGACAGCAGCAGCCGGCACAGCGCCACCCGACGGCGCTCACCGCCCGAGAGCACGCTGACGTCGGCGTCGCCGGGCGGCGTGCGCAGGGCGTCCATGGCGATGTCGACGGTGCGGTCGAGGTCGTCGACGCCGCTGGCCGCCATCTTGGCCTCGAGCTCGGCCTGGCGGGCGCCGATCTTCTCGTAGTCGGCGTCGGGATCGGCGTAGGAGGCGAGGAGGGCGTCGTACTCCTCCTGCAGGGCGGCGACGTTCGCGACGCCGTCCATGATGTTGCCGCGGACGTCCTTGGACGGGTCGAGGTGCGGCTCCTGGGGCAGGTAGCCGACCGAGTAGCCGGGCGTGAGCCGGGCCTGGCCCGTGTACTCGTCGTCGACCCCGGCCATGATCTTCAGCAGCGAGGACTTGCCCGAGCCGTTGTGGCCGATCACGCCGATCTTGGCGCCCGGGAAGAACGACAGGGAGATGTCCTTCAGCACCTCCCGATCCGGCGGGTAGAACCGGGAGACCTTCTGCATGGTGTAGATGAACTCGGCCACGAGGGCACCCTATTGGCCGCTTCGGCCCCGCCCCGAAGGGCCACCGGGCGCCGATAGCGTCGGATCGATGGCTCGCTGCCACGTGGCCTTCGAGGAGGCGCCGTCCCCCGTCGCGAGGGACGACCGCACCAAGGTCGAGCTCGGGCCGCCTCCTGCGCCGGCGTGGCGCGGACGAGCCGGCCTCGTCGAACGCCGTCGCCTCCGGCCCTCGACCGTCGCCACCGCGCTGGCGGTGGCCCTGGTGGCCTGGGCGGTCTGGCCGTCACCGGCCACGCCCGCCGAGCCCGAGGCCGACGAGGCGGCCGAGGTGCGCACGCCGCTGCCGGGCGGCGGCGCCGTCGAGGTCCGGGTCGGCGACGTCGTTGCGCCGCCGTGGCGGGGCGTCCTCGAGCACCACCCCGACGCCCGCCCGGCCGTGTCGGTGCCCAACGTCCACGTCCTGGCCCTCGACGGCGCCGACGGTGCCAGCGCCCTGTTCGTCGTCGACGCGACCCGGCGCGCCTTCGGCGACCCGGAGCGGGCCTGGCGAGACGACGCCGACCCCGAGCGGGTGCTCGGCGACCCCGCCGGCACCGGCCTGCGCACCATCCAGTGGGACGCTGGCGGCTACGGCATCTCGCTCACCACCACCGGCCTCGACCTCGGCGGCCAGCGGCGCCTCGCCGGCGCCATCGTCCTGCCCGAGGGCCCGGCGCTGGTCCACGGGCGGGCGCCCGACCTCGATGCCGCCGCGCTCGCCGCCCTCGGGCTGCGGCTCGCCGACCTGCGCAGCGGCCCGGGCACGCCCGTGGGCAGCCCGCTGGTCGGCCAGTCGGGCGGTGCCTCGATCGACGGGCTGGTCCACCGGGCCGACGGTGCGCCGGTGCTGGTCAGCGTCGTCCAGGACCAGGTGGCGAGCGCCTCACGGGTGCGCCGGGCGCTGGCCCCACACGCCGACGTCGACGTCGCCGCGATCCCCGGCGCCACCACCGCCGCGCTCGTGCGCCATCCCGGCACGGCGGCGGTCGACCGGCGGGTGCGGGGGTGGAACCGCCTCCTGGTCGACCACCCGTCGGGCGTGACGGTCGAGCTGTCGACCGACGTCCTCGGCGGCGACGAGCTGCTGGCGCTGGCGGCGGGGCTCGACCTCGACCGCCTGGCCCGGACGGTGGCGCCCCGGCGCTGACGACCCGGCGTTCAGGCGGCGACGGGGACGGCGTGCGGCGCGACGGCGGTGATCTCGTCGAGGGCGACGACCACGTCGACGTCGTCGCCGGAGACGATCCACACGGACAGCCGCGTGCACGAGAGCACGACGCCGGTGACGGCGCCGTGGCCGGT
>JBKHXT010000087.1:0-19592 GCA_046565885.1 Acidimicrobiia bacterium | reverse complement strand
AGGCGGAGGCCGACCTGTTCGCCGACCCGGCGTTCGCGCCGCTGCGGCAGCGCATCCTCGAGGTGCTCGAGGCCGACGACCGCATCGCCTACCCCTCCCTGCACGGCGATCCCCGCACCGACCCGACCGTCCACAACTTCTGGACGGACGCCCGGCACCGCCGCGGCCTGCTGCGGCGCACGTCCTGGCACGACTACCGCTCCGGCGACCCGACGTGGGAGGTGGTCCTCGACGTCGACGCCCTCGGCCGGGACGAGGGCGAGTCGTGGGTCTTCCACGGCGCCGCCACCCGTCGCCCGGACCGTCGACGGACGCTCGTCGAGCTGTCCCCCGGCGGCTCCGACGCGTCCGTCACCCGCGAGCTCGACCTGGTGACGAAGGCCTTCGTGCCCGAGGCCGACGGCGGCTTCGTCCGCCCGCTGGCCAAGGGCGGCCTCACCTGGATCGACGACGACGCCGTCTACGCCACGACCGACCTCGGCCCCGGCACGCTGACCCGCAGCGGCTACCCGCGCACGGTGCGCCGGTGGCACCGGGGCACGCCGCTCGAGGCGGCCGAGGTGGTGTTCGAGGGCGACGAGGCCGACATCGGCGTCGGCGTCTCGGTGGCCACGCTCGCCGGCGCCCGCCACCACGTCTTCCACCGGACGCTCGACTTCTACACCGGCGAGACGTGGATCGCGCCGGACGGCGAGGGGGCGCCGGTGCGCGTCGACGTGCCCACCCACGTCGAGGTCTCCGCCCACGACCGCTGGCTCGCCCTCTCGCTGCGCGAGGACTGGACCACGGGCGGGTCCACCTTCGCGGCCGGCTCGCTCCTCGTCGTCGACCTGCACGGGTTCCTCGCCGGCTCCGCGATGCCCGAGGCGGTGTTCACGCCCACCGACCGCCGGGCGCTGGCCGGCTACGCCTGGACCCGCCACCGCCTCGTCCTCAACGTGCTCGACGACGTCCGCAACCGCCTCGAGGTGGTGCGCCCCGACGGCGAGGGCTGGGCGGTCGACCCGCTCGACCGGGTGCCGGAGGTGTGGTCGCTCGACGTGGCCGCCGTCGACGCCGACTCGTGCGACGACGTGTGGCTGGTGGCCAACGACTTCCTCACGCCCGAGTCGCTCTACCTGCTCGACGTCACCGGCGGCGGCGAGCCGGAGCTGGTCCGCCGGGCGCCGGCGCGCTTCGACGCCGGCGGCCTCGCCATCCAGCAGCACTTCGCCACCAGCGCCGACGGCACCCGGGTGCCCTACTTCGAGGTCGGCCGCCGCGACCGAGGCGGTCCGGGGCCCACGCTGCTCGGCGGCTACGGCGGCTTCGAGGTGCCCCGGCTGCCGGCCTACGCGCCGGCGCTCGGTCGTGCCTGGCTGGAGGCGGGGCGCACGTACGTGCTCGCCAACATCCGAGGCGGCGGCGAGTACGGGCCCGCTGGCACCAGGCCGGCCTGCGCGAGCGGCGCCCGCGCGTCTACGAGGACTTCGAGGCGGTCGCGCGCGACCTCGTCGACCGCGGCGTCACCACGCCGGCCCAGCTGGGCTGCACCGGCGGCAGCAACGGCGGCCTACTGGTGGGGAACATGTACGTCCGCTCCCCGGAGCTCTGGGGCGCCATCGTCTGCCAGGTGCCGCTCCTCGACATGCGCCGCTACCACGAGCTGCTGGCCGGCGCCTCGTGGATGGCCGAGTACGGCGACCCCGACGATCCCGACGACTGGGCGTTCCTGCAGTCGTACTCGCCGTACCACCTGCTCGACGCCGACCGGTCGTACCCGCCGCTGCTGCTCACCACGTCGACCCGCGACGACCGGGTGCACCCCGGCCACGCCCGCAAGATGGCCGCCCGCGCCGCCGCCATCGGCGCCGACGTGGCGTACTGGGAGAACGTCGAGGGCGGCCACGGCGGCGCCGCCGACGCCGACCAGCAGGCGACGATGCAGGCGCTGCTCTACGTCTTCCTCGGGCGACACCTGTCCTGAAGGCCCGGGTGAGATCGGTCACGCGCCGGCATGACGGCGGCGGCGGCCCGGGTACAGCCTGGCGGTGACCTGCTTCCGCTCGCGCAACCTGTCCCGAGGCGACGTCCCGGCGCCCCGCCAGGCCATCTGGGAGGTGCTCACCGACCCGGCCGCGCTCACGGACCTGACGCCGCTGCTCACCCGGATCGACGTCGACGGCGACCGCTGGTGCTGGCAGATGGCGGGCATCCGGGCGCTCGGCATCGAGGTCGCCCCGTCGTTCACCGAGCGGATGACCTTCGACGCCCCCGAGCGCATCGAGTTCCGCCACGAGCCCCCGACCGGCACGACCGAGCGGGCCGGCGCCGACGGCGTGTACGAGCTCCACGAGCTCGCCCCCGACCGCACCCACCTCTCGATCGACATCACGCTCAGCGTGGAGCTGCCGCTGCCGGCGATCTCGCGCCGGGCGGTCGAGAAGGTGATGACCTCGACGATGGCCCGCACCGGCGACGTGTTCGCCGAGCGCCTCGCCCGCCGACTCGGCGTCGACCCGGCGGCGGTGAGCCAGGAGAGCGTCGTCGAGCACCTGCGCTGATGGGCACCGATCCCGCCGGCGTGGCGGCGCCGGGCGCCCCGCCCCGGGCGACCGACGGGTTCGCCTCCTACGCCGTCTCCACCCGGTCGGGCCCGCACGTCACCGTGCAGGCGGGCGTGGTGCGGTCGGGCCGGTTCACGACCACCACCTCGCGGTCGTCGCTCAAGGCCCGCTGCGTGCGCCGCCGGGGTGCGGCCGCCGCCCTGGTCGAGCACGACGACGGCAGCACCGAGCTGCTGGCCGGCGCCACCGTCTCGGTCGACCTGCGCCACCCCGAGGGCATCCTCACCGACCCCGCCGGCGCCCTCGTCGCCGGCCCGGCCGCCCTGCGCCTGGCGGGCGACCAGCTCGAGCAGCTGCTCGGCTACGTCGAGGCGGCGGGGCGCGTGCCGTCGGCGTGGCTGCCCCACAACCGGGTGCTGCTCGTGACACGCATCGACCGGTCGATGCTGCTGCAGGGCTTCGAGGTCCTCGGCGGCACGGGCGACTGGGCGTCCGACGCCGGCCCCGGCGGCCTGCTCGTGTCCACCGACCAGCCCGCGGCGCCGCTGCCGGAGCTCCCCGACGACGTCGCCCCGCTCGTGCACCCCGAGGCCCCTGCCCGCATCGGCTTCCTCACGAGCCGGGGACCGGTCGTGCTGCCCGCCCGGTGGCAGGGCGACGACCGCTTCGACGTGTCCGCCGACGCCATCGCCCGCCTCGGCGCCGAGGTCCCCGGACCGGCGTGCGCGACCTTCGACGACAGCGCCGACCGCCGGCCCGACCGCAAGCGCGGCGTCATGCTGCGCGGGTCGGCCTCGCTCGTGGCCCTGGACGAGGTCCGGGCCACCGTGGCCGTGGCCGCGTCCCGCATCACCGCCTGGGACGGCTTCTCCGCCCGCACCACCGACGTCGAGGCGGCGTCGTGATGGGCACCGAGACCGTCGTCGTCCTGGTCGCGCTCGTGGTCGCCGCCGCCGCCTGGGCGTTCATGTTCGTGCCCTCCCGTCGCGGCATCTGGCCCCGCACCTGGGTGGCGGCCGGCCTGCTCAGCGCGACGTCGCTGGCGTGCCTCGCCGCCGTGGGACGGCTCGGTGAGATCCTCGGCCCGGTCGACGTCACCGAGCTCGCCATCGGGTTGGCCGTCGGGGCCGCGTGGCTCGTGGCCACGCACGTCGGGTACCGGGTGATCACGTGGCTGGTGCCGTCGTTCGGCGCCCAGGTGCGCGACCTGTACCGGTTGCGCGACGGCGACGCCAGCCCGTCGCAGATGGCCGGTCCGATCATCGCCATGGGCTTCGCCGAGGAGCTGCTCTTCCGGGGCGTCCTGCAGGGCGTGGGCGGCTTCGCCGTCGGCCTCGCCGCCTACACCGCCGTCCAGGCCTTCGAGCGGAAGTGGGCCCTCGCGCTGGCCGCGCTCCTCGGCGGCGCGGTCTGGGGCGCGCTCTTCGCCTGGCGCTTCGGGCTCGTCGCCCCCATCGCCGCCCACGTCCTGTGGACGGGCGTGCTCACGTTCCTGTGGCCCCTCGGCGACGAGGAGCCGGTCACGCCCGCCCGGGCCGGCAGCTACGCCTCCGGGTAGCGCTCGCGCAGCTCGCGCTTGAGCACCTTGCCCGTCGGGTTGCGGGGCAGCTCGTCGAGGAACCACACCGACCGCGGCACCTTGTAGCCGGCCAGGTTGGCCTTCACGTGGGCCCGGACCGCCGCCTCGTCGAGCTGGGCGCCGGGTTCGAGCACCACGAACGCGGCCAGCCGCTGGCCGAACTCGGGGTCGTCGACGCCGAACACCGCGCACTCGCGCACGGCCTCGTGGTCGGCCAGCAGGTCCTCGACCTCGCGGGGGAAGACGTTCTCGCCGCCGGACACGATCATGTCGTCGTCGCGACCGCCCACGAAGAGGCGACCGGCCTCGTCGAAGGAGCCGAGGTCGCCGGAGGACAGCAGCCCGTCGATGGACGGCTTGGTCTCGCCGCCGGTGTAGCCCTCGAAGCGCAGGGCGCTGCCGACGAAGATGCGGCCGATCTCGCCGGGGCGGGTGACCGGTCGGTCCTGGTCGTCGTAGAGGCGCACGTCGACGCCGGCCAGCGGCCGGCCGGCGGTGCCGGGCGCCGCCCGCAGGTCCTCCGGCGTGGCCACCGTGGCCGCGGCCACCTCGGTGGAGCCGTACATGTTGTAGAGGGTGTCGCCGAAGCGGTCCATCCAGGCGAGGGCGAGCGAGCCGGGCAGCGCCGAGCCGGAGCAGAACGCGACCTCGAGGCTGGAGGTGTCGTAGCGGTCGAGCACCTCGTCGGGCAGGGCGAGGACCCGCTGCAGCATCACCGGCACCGCGGTGACCACGCGCACCCGGTGGGCCTCGATCTGGGCGAGCAGCTGCTCGGGGTCGAAGCGGCGGGCCACCACCAGCGTGTGCGACATCGTCGCCCCGGCGAGCAGCGCGGCGTTGCCGAGCGAGTGGAACATCGGCGCCGGGACGGCGTGGACGTCGCCGGTGCGGAACGGCACCCGCTGGAAGATCGCCGTGGCCGCCACCAGCCCGGCGCCCATGCTCTCCTTGCTGCGCGACGCCCCCTTCGGCGTCCCGGTGGTGCCCGAGGTGAGGATGACCTGGCGGCCCTGCTTCGACGGCTTGGGCGGGTCGGCCACCGAGGCGCCGGCCACCAGCGTCGGGAGGTCGTCGGCGCCCTCGACGGGGCCGTCGGCGACGAGGCGGGCGGCGTCGGGGGCGTGGAGGCGCACGGCCTCGTCGAACTCGGCGTCGTGCACCAGCAGCTCGGCGCCCTCGCGGCGCAGGACCTCGGCCAGCTGCGGTCCGGCGAAGCCGGTGTTCATGTACAGCACCGTGGCGCCGAGCTTGTCGAGGGCGGCGACGGTGAGCACGAACCACCGGCTGTTGCGCACGAGCAGCGCCACCGGCGAGGCCGGGCCCACGCCGCGCTCGGCCAGGACGTTGGCCACCGCGCTCGACCGCTCGTCGACCTCGCGGAAGCTGAGCGGCCCGTCCTCGTCGATCACCGCCGGCTCGTCGCCCCGGCGGGCGGCGCCGGCGACGTAGCCGGCGGCGAGCGTGGGGCCCCAGCGCGACGCGCCCTTCAGCGCGGTGAGGGCGGCCTTCGGGTCGAGGAGGCCGATGCGGCGGACGGTGTCGACGGCCTGCACGTGGAGCAGGGCCCGGTCCAGGAGCGACGCCATGGGCCAGAGGGTACGAAGCGGACGCACCGCTCGGCCACGTGAGCGGGCGGACCCGGGATCAGTACAGCGACAGCAGGGCGAGGAAGGCGGTGGCCCAGGCGGCGAGGTCGTTGCGCTCGACGGTCTCGCGCATCGAGGTCATGTGCGCCTTCTGCTCGTCGCAGTCCATCGACACCGCCGCCTCGATCTGGTCCTTCAGGCCCTCGGTGTCGTAGGGGTTCACGAGGAACGCGTCGCTCAGCTCCTCGGCGGCGCCGGCGAACTCGGACAGGACCAGGGCGCCGGTGTCGTCGACCCGGGCCGCCACGTACTCCTTGGCGACCAGGTTCATGCCGTCCTGGAACGGCGTCACCAGCAGCACGTCGGCCGCCCGGTACAGCACGAGCAGCTCGTTGAACGGGAGGCTCTTGTGGATGTACTGCACGACCGGCCGGCCGAGCTCGCCGAAGTCGCCGTTGATGGTGCCGACCAGCTGCTCGACCCGGCTGCGGACCGTGTCGTAGCCCTGCACGTTCTCCCGGCTGGGCACCGCCACCTGGATCACGACGGTCTCGCGGGGGTCGAGGCGGTGCTCGATGAGCAGCTCGTGGATCGCCTTGAGCCGCAGGTCGATGCCCTTGGTGTAGTCGAGCCGGTCGACGCCGAGGAGCACGTGCTTCGGGTCGCCGAGCTCGTGGCGCAGCTCCTTGACCGCCTGCTCGACCTCGGCGTCGGACGCCTGCTCGTCGATGGCGCGGAAGTCGACCGAGATGGGGAACGCCTTCACCACCGAGGTCTCCCGGCCGGTGCGCACCACGCCGCCGTCGCCGGCGAAGGTCAGGTCGTCGACGCCGCAGAAGCGACGCATGCCCGAGAGGACGTTGCGGGCGTCGGCGCCGGTCTGGGTGCCGATGACGTCGGCGCCCATGAGGCCGTCGAGCACCTGGGCCCGCCACGGCAGGCGGGAGAACAGCTCGAGGGGCGGGAACGGGGTGTGCAGGTAGAAGCCGATGCGGGCGTCGGGGCGCTGCTGGCGGATCATCCGAGGCACGAGCTGCAGCTGGTAGTCGTGCACCCAGACGGTGCCGCCGGGGGCGAGCTCGGCGCTGGCCGCGTCGGCGAAGCGCTGGTTGACCTCGCGGTAGGCGGCCCAGGTCTCGCGGTGGAACTGCGTGGTCTCGATGGCGTCGTGGTACAGCGGCCAGATCGTCTCGTTGCAGGCGCCGCCGTAGTACTCGTCGCGCTCGCGCTGGGACAGGCCGACGGTGGACAGCGTGATGCCCTCGAACTGGAAGCGCTCGGTGGGCCCGCCGGCGGTGCCGTCCCAGCCCACCCACGAGCCGGTGCGCTCGCGCATCACGGGCAGCATCGCCGAGACGAGGCCGCCCGGGCTCAGGATCCAGCTGCCGTCGTCGTCCCGGCGCACCGGGAGGCGGTTGGCGACGACCACGAACTCGGCGGCTCCGGGGCTGATCGGGCTGTCGTCCTGCGCCATGTCCGGCTCCTCGTGGGTGGTCCGCGACCACGATACGTCGCCTCCCCCTTCCCGGCCGGACGGCGAGCGATGACGATGGCACGGGCGGTGCCGCAACATGGCCGCCGCGGCGGTCGGGTAGGAAGGCTCGACGTCGCCCCTGTCCGCGCAACCGGAGGAGCCGCCCCATGGGCATGATCCGCAAGACGCTGTCCATCACCACCCTCGGGCTGGTGGGCTGGAAGAGCAAGAAGGAGCAGCTCGCCGAGACCGAGTCCGAGCTCGCCCGGGCCCGCAGCGAGCTGGAGCAGACGTCGAGCATCCGCGACGCGCTCGAGGAGCGCCTCGGGTCGGTCGAGAAGCGCCTGGCCGGCGCCGAGCTCGAGGCGATCCACGACGCCAAGGCCGCCCGGCGCGACGAGCGGCGCCGGCAGCGCCGGGCCCGCATCGAGGCCGCCGCCCACGAGGCCGAGGCCCGGGCGGACAAGGCCCGCAAGCAGGCCGAGGCCCGCGCCGAGGAGGCCCGGGCCAAGCTCGAGAAGAGGACGCGCCGGGCCCGCAAGAAGGCCCAGAAGGCGGCCAAGGACGCCCGCAAGCGCCTCGGCCGCTAGGCCACGTCCCCCCGGCTCAGGCCTGGGGGTTGGGGATCGGCGGCTCGGGGTGACCGGGCGCCGGCGCCGGATCGGGACCCGGTCCGGGCCCCGGCTCGGGGATCGGCGGCTTGGGGTCCGGCGGCTGCGGGCCGGGACCGGGCAGCGGATCGGGCGTCGGCACCGGCGGCCGGTCGGGATCCGGGCGCGGCTCGGGCTCCGGGGTCATCGGGTCGGGGACGGTCGGGTCGGGCGAGGTCATCGGCGCACCACCAGGACGGGACACGGAGCGTGTCGGACGACGTGGTCCGACACGGAGCCGAACCAGAGGCGGGACCAGCGGCTGCGGTCGTGGGTGCCGAGGACGACGAGGTCCACGCCCTCCTCCTCGGCCACCTTGCAGATCGTGGGGCCGACGTCGCCGTGCTCCACCCGCTGCTCGTCGGCGTGCACCTCGGCGGCGGCCAGCTCGACCACCCGCTCGGCCTCCTGGTCGGCGAGCTCCTGGGCCCGCAGGTCGGCCTCGGCGCTGACGGCCGGGCTGCCGGCGAAGGCGATGCCGAGCCCGCCGATCGTGCCGTAGGGCGTGATGGTGCTGCGGGCGACGTTCACGACGTGGACCTCGGCGTCGTCGTCGAGGAACTGCGAGGCGAAGGCGAGGGCGTCGCGCGACTCGCGCGACTCGTCCACGGCGATGAGCACCTTCATGCCACCTCCCTACCCCACCGGGAGCGCGAACGAGCCCCGTGGCCGGGGCCACGGGGCTCGTTCTGGGAGGCCGGTCGGCTCAGTGGTGCGTGACCTTGCGCAGGTGCAGCACGCCCGCCACCGAGAGCAGCGCCATCACGGCGGCGCCGGCGAAGGCGACCGTGGCGGCGATGCCGGCGATGCGGCCCATCGTCGACCAGGCGTAGGCGTTGAGGAGCGTGCCTCGCAGCATCTCGCCCTTGAAGACGGTGTCCCGCTGGCGGGTCAGCGTGTCGGCGGTCTCCTGGAGCTCGGCGACCTCGGCCTCGGAGGCACCGCTGGCGATGGCCTCCTCGACGGCGGCGCGGGCGCCACGGTCGTCGATCTCGCTGTAGGTCAGCCCACCGGCGGTGTTCTCGATGTGGCCCTGGATGAAGCTGGCGTACGCCTCGGCCTCGTCGCCGGTGTCGACCTGCTGGCCGCCGAACTCGGCCAGGTCGTCACGGCCCTCCTCGACCAGCGCCTCGGTGGGCGGGAACGAGATGTTCTGGGCGGTGAGCTCGTCGCTCACGTAGTCCTCGGAGAAGTTGCTGCCCCAGGTCAGCAGGCCACCGGCCAGCACCATCACGACCATGGCGACGACGCCGAGGCCGATGAGGAGGTGGTCGACCCGGCGGCGGGTCACGGGGATGGGCCGGTCGATCTCGGTCGGCGGGACGTGGCTGGTGCGCTCTTCGAGCATGGTCATGTCGGTGGTACCTCCACCTCGCAGGGATGGTGTGCCCTCGTCGGGCATGAGTTGAAGGTACGAACGCCGACCCCCGCCCCACCGGGGTACAAGGTCCCGCCCGGGCGGGTCGCAAGGCAGGACCTGGCCGGGCCCTCAGCGGCGCAGGGCGGGCAGCAGCTCCTCCTCGGCCCAGCGGAAGTAGTCCTCGCCGGCGCCGCCGATCTGGGACACGTAGATCTCGTCGTAGCCGGCCTCGGCGTAGCTGCGGAACGACCCGAGGTGCTCGTCGAGGTCGGGCCCGCACGAGTACTTCTCACCCACCATCTCCTTCGTGACCAGCTGGCCCGCCTGCTCGAAGTGGGCGGGCATGGGCAGCTCCTGGGACAGCTCGCCCGGCACGGAGTTGGGGCCCCACAGCCGGTGCACGGTGTCGACGCACTCGTCGCGGTCGGCGCCCCAGCACATCTTCATGCCGCCCTGGCGCGGACCGCTCCCGCCGAGCTCGCGGTACCGGCCGACGAGGTCGGGATCGGGCGAGGTGCCGCAGTAGCCGTCGCCGATGCGGGCGGCGAGCTCCATGGCCTTGGGCCCGAACGCCGAGACGTACACGGGCACGGGCTCGTCGGGCAGCGAGTACAGCCGGGCGTTCTCGACCGTGTAGTGGCGACCCCGGTGGGTCACCTGCTCGCCGGTCCATAGCCAGCGCATCACCTCGACGGCCTCCTCGAGCATCTCGAGGCGGATGTCGACCGGAGGCCAGCGGTCGCCGAGCACGTGCTCGTTGAGGTTCTCGCCGGTGCCGACGCCGAGGGTGAACCGGCCGCCCGTGAGCAGCGCCGAGGTGGCGGCGGCCTGGGCGACGATGGCCGGGTGGATGCGGATTGTCGGGCACGTGACCGCCGTGGTGATCGGCAGCGACGTGGCCTGGGCGATGGCGCCGATCACGCCCCAGACGAAGGGCGCCTGGCCCTGCTCGTCGTTCCAGGGGTGGAAGTGGTCGGAGATCCACAGCGCCTCGAAGCCGGCGCGCTCGGCGAGCACGGCCTGCTCGACCAGCTCGGCGGGCGCGTACTCCTCGGTGGACAGGAAGTAGCCGTAGGTGGGCATGGCGCCTTCGCTACCCCCGCCCCGGCCGGCCCAGGACCGCCCGGTCCCGGCGGTCGTAGGGTCGCGCCGTGCTCTTCGCCACCACGGCCGCCAACAACGCCCCCGCCGCCTACGACCACCTCGAGGTCCGACCGCTCACCGGTGCGCTCGGCGCCGAGGTGTTCGCCCCCGGCGGCGGCGCCCTCGACGTCACGGCGCTCACCGACGAGCAGTGGGCCGAGGTGCGCCGGGCCTCGGTCGACCACCTCGTGGTCTTCTTCCGCGACCAGTCGCTCGACCTCGACTCCTTCACCGCCTTCGCCGAGCGGTGGGGCCCCTTCGGCGACGACCCGTTCGTGGCCGGCCTCGACTCGCACCCCTACGTGGTCAAGGTGCTGAAGGAGGCGGACGAGAAGGTGCCGCTGGTGTTCGGCGGGGCCTGGCACTCCGACTGGTCGTTCCAGCAGGAACCGCCGGCGTTCACCATCCTCTACGGCCACGACGTCCCCGCCCACGGCGGCGACACCCTCTGGTCGAACCTGTACCTGGCGGCCGACCACCTGTCCGCCGGGCTGCGGTCCGCGCTCGCCGGGCTGCGGGCGGTGCACTCGCCCCAGAAGGCCTACGGCGCCCAGGCCACGCACAACGAGCTGGTCGAGAACATGCGGATCCTCTACGGCGAGGACGCGCACCTGCGCCGGGCGCAGCCCGTCCTGCGCCGCCACCCGGACTCGGGGCGCACGGCCCTGTTCGTGAACTGGGGCTACACCGAGTCGATCGAGGGCTGGCGGCCGGAGGAGAGCGCCGCCCTGCTCTCCCACCTCTACGAGGTCTCCCAGCACCCGGCCTACACGTGCCGCTTCCGGTGGCAGCCGGGCTCGATCGCCGTCTGGGACAACCGCTGCACGCTGCACAACCCGATCGCCGACTACGCCGGCCAGCGGCGGGAGATGTGGCGCATCACCGTCCGGGGCGAGGAGCCGATCCCCGGCGAGTAGCCCATCCTCCGCCGTCGCGCTGGCACCGGAGGCGCCGTAGGTTCGTCGCCATGGCCATCCCGATGCCCGCAGCCGACCGAACGTGCGTCGTCACGGGGGCGTCATCGGGCATCGGGACCGAGATCGCCCGGGTGCTCGCGTCGCGGGGCCACGGCGTGACGCTGGTGGCCCGGCGCCTCGAGCGGCTCGAGACGCTCGCCACGCAGCTGCGAGAGCACCACGGCGTGCGGGTCGAGGTCGTGGTGGCCGACCTGGCCGAGCCCGACCAGCGCCGGGCGGTGGTCGAGGCGGTCGCCGAGCGCGGCCTCACCGCCGAGGTGCTGGTCAACAACGCCGGCTTCTCCACGGTCGGGCCCGTCGCCGACATCGACCCGGGACGCGAGATCGCCATGATCCGCACCAACGTCGAGGCGGTCGACCACCTGTGCGCCCTCGTGCTGCCCGGCATGCTCGAGCGGGGCCGGGGCGCCATCCTCAACGTGGCGTCCACCGCCTCGTACCAGCCGCTGCCGGGCCAGGCCGGGTACGCGGCGAGCAAGGCCTACGTGCGCACGTTCACCACGGCGCTGGCCGGCGAGGTCGCCGAGCGGGGCGTGACGGTGACGGCGCTGTGCCCGGGCCCCGTGCGCACCGAGTTCGCCGACGTTTCCGGCCTCGGCGACATGGACGGCGGCAACCCGCTGCCCGAGGTCATGTGGGTCGACGTCGAGGAGGTGGCCCGCACCGGCGTCGACGCCCTGGAGGACGGCCGGCTGGTGTGCATCCCCGGCCCGGTCAACCGCGCCGTGGCCGCGGTGGCCAACGTGACCCCCCGCCAGCTCCTGCTGCCGGTCGCCACCCGGCGCCACCCCTCGCTGCGGAGCCCGCGGTGACCGATCCCCACCGGCATGCCGAGCTCGACCTGTTGCCGGTCGGCGTCGCCCACGTCGACGCCACCGGCACCGTGGTGCTGGCGAACCGCACCCTCGCCGAGATGCTCGGCGTCCCCGTCGACGAGATCGTGGGCCGCAGCCTGTTCGAGTTCGCCGTGGGCGACCTCGACCGCTACGCCGCCATGCTCGAGTTCGGCACCGGGTACCACGGCGACCTGATGGGCCCGCTGAGCGTCGAGTACCGCCACGCCGACGGCTCGGTCCACGACAGCTCGCTGTGGGCGCGGAACCACCTCGGCGACCCCGACATCGCCGCCTTCGCCTGCACCTTCGTCCCCGCGTCCGCCGAGAGCGGCGTCCGGGCCGGGCTGATGTCGGTGGCCGAGGGCGAGCCGGTCGAGGCCACGCTCGGCCTCCTGGCCAAGGCGATCGAGGGCAACCCGCTCAGCGCCCGGGGCTGCTGCCTCGTGCGCGACGACGCCGGCCGGCGACTGGCCGCCGACGACGCCCTCACCGACCCGGTCCGCGCCGCCCTCGCCAAGTCCGGTCGCTGGTGGCGCACCGTCCGCGGCGGCGAGCTGCTCACCTGCGACGACACCCGCGCCGGCGACGACGCCGACCGCCTGCTGGCGGCGGCGGGCGTGGCCGCGTGGTGGGCGGCGCCGTGCCGGGGCGGCGACGACGCCGAGGCCGCCGTGGTCGTGCTCCGCCCGGTGCCCGGCCCGATGAGCCCGAACCAGCGCGAGCACCTCGAGCAGGTCGCCACCACCGCGAGCCTGGCCTTCGAGCGGGCGTCCATGCAGGCCCGGCTCGCCCACGCCGCGTTCCACGACCCGCTCACGGGCCTGGCGAACCGCGGTCGCTTCTTCCACCGCGACGGCGACGGCCTGCCGCTGGGGGCGGCGCTGCTGTCGATCGACCTCGACCACTTCAAGCCGGTGAACGACAGCCTCGGCCACGCCGCCGGCGACCTCGTCCTCGTGACCGTGGCCGAGCGGATCCGGCGGGCGGTGCGCCCCACCGACCGCATCACCCGCTTCGGCGGCGACGAGTTCGTGGTCGAGTGCCCCGGCGCCGGCACCGAGGAGGAGGCCGTCGCCATCGCCGAGCGCATCATCACGGCGATCCGCGAGCCCATCCACCTCGACACGGCGTGCGTCACCGTCGAGGCCAGCATCGGCATCGCCCTGGCCGGCGAGGGCTCGTCGGTCGACGAGGTCCTCGATCGCTCGGACGCCGCCCTGCTCGCCGCCAAGGCCGCGGGCAAGGGGCGCTGGTCGCTCAGCCGGTGAGCTCGTCGAGCGCGGCGTCGACCGCCGGCATCGTGGCGTCGGCCTCGTGGACGATGCGCCCCAGGTAGCTGATCGCCACCTCGCCGGCCTCCACGGCCCCGCCGTCGGTCTCGACGGGCAGCTCGATGGGGTCGCCCCACTCCATCTGGACCTTGAAGGTGTCCTCGTAGCCCTCGCGCGGCACGAGCGTGGCCGACGACACCGAGCGCGGCGGCGTGGTGCCGACCTCGGCGTGGCGCCAGGCGGTGATCTCGTCGAGGCCGACGTTGGGGACGTTGACGTTCACGACGACGGCCGGGTCGGGCAGGTCCTTGAGGACCGCCTCGGCGACCCGGGCGGCGACCTCGGCCGCCGTGTCCCAGCGCTGGTCCTGGATCATCTCGTCCCAGCCCTGGCCCTCGACGCCGAAGCCGACGACCGACTGGCTCACGGCGATGCCGTTCAGGCCGCCGTTGCGCGCCGTGAGGGCGGCGCCCACCGTGCCCGAGTGGTAGATCGCCCGGCCGGTGTTCACGCCGGGGTTGATGCCGGACACGACGAGGTCGATGTCGCCGAAGCAGCCGAAGCGGGCGAAGTAGACGCACAGCGCCGGGGCGCCGGTGACCGCCCACGCCTCCGGGACGCCGTCGACGTGCACGCGGCGCACGTCGGGCTCCATGAGGTGCAGCGTCCCGAGCGCCGCCCCGTAGCCGGAGTACTCCCGGTCCGGTGCGACCACCACCACGTCGCCGAGGTCGGTGAGCCGGCGGGCGAGGACGTGCAGCCCGAGTGAGTCGATGCCGTCGTCGTTGGTCACGAGGATGCGCACCGGTTCTCTCTACCAGCCGATCGCGAACACCGGGTGTCCGAGAGGTGTCAGGACCCGCCCGGCGGCTCGGCTCCTAGCAGCTGCTGCCGCCCCCACCCGGGCTCGGCCGGTCGGGGATGCTCGGGTCGACGACCTCGACGTGCACGTGCGGCCACGCCGGCTCGCCCGTGTGGTCGTCGACCTGGGAGGCGAAGGGCAGGGCGGTGGGCCGGGGGGCGAGCACGGTGGCGCCGGCCTCGACCCGCTGGCCGGCCTGGACCTGCACGCCCTGGATGTGGAGCACCTTGACCTCCCAGCCGGGCCGGTCGTCGGGCTCGATCACGACGTAGTCGTCGGTGTGCTCGCAGTAGAGCGTGTAGCTGCCGGCCCGCACGACCGTGCCGGTGACCGGCGCGCGGATCTCGGCGTCGGGCGGCACGACGATGTCGGCGGCGGTCTGGGGCCCGGTGCCCCGCTCGCGGGACTCGAGGACCAGCGGGCGCACGGTGGTCTCGGTGGCGTCGAGGTGGCGGGCCCCGTCGTGGCTGGCCTCGTGGAAGCCGACCCGCTCGACGAGCGCCGACGGGTGGAGCAGCACCAGCTGCTCGGCGACCGCGAAGGGCGAGAAGCCGGTCTCGGCCACCTCGTGCGGCCGGGGCGCGGCGGTGGTGGGCGGGACGGTCTCGGCGGGCGGCGGGGCGGGCGGCTCCGTGGCCGGCGGCGCCTGCGGCACCGGCGGCTCGGTCACGTCTGGCGACTCGAGGTGGACCTCGGGCGACGACGCCGGCTCCGCCTGGAGCGGTGCGGCGCCGCCGGCGCGCTCGATGGGCACCTCCGACGCGCCGCAGCCGGCGAGGAGGACCAGCGCGACGAGCGCGGACGTGCTTCGGCGCCAGAGGCGCGGATCGCCGGTTCCCACCGGCGGAACGCTAGCGACGCATCAGCGGCGTTCCACCGGCGGGACCGGCCTCCGATCAGGTGAAGCCGGGGCCGTCGCGACGCTCGTGCGGGCCGTCGGCGTACACGTACTCCTGGTTCTCCGGGTTCTCGCCCTCGCTGCGGGCGCCGGCGAAGAACACGGCGCCCATGGTGGAGCCGGCGGCGGCGCCGGCGATCCAGACGATCACCAGGCGGAGCCACAGGTCGAGGTCGAGGATGTTGGCGAACGCCAGGGGCGTGAGGAGCAGGGCGCCGATGATGCCGCCCACGAGCGCGCCCTTGACCATGCCGCTGAACATCTGGCGGGGGAGCGCCGGTGTCGTCGGGGTGCCGCCGAGGTCGTCGGTCTGGTGGACCTGGGCGGAACGCCGGGCATCGACCTCGCCGGGCGGGGCCGGTTCGACGGTGCGATCTCGACGGCTGGCCTGGGGCTTGTCCATCTTCATCTCCTCCAACGGTGCGGGCCGGGGGGTGGGGTGGCCGGCCCCCGCTCCGTACCCGCGACCGGCCGCCCGGATGCACGCCCGGGGGCGGTGATCGGCGGCCGTAGGGTGCGCGCGTGCGCCCGCTCACGCCCGCCGACGTCGCCCGCCGCCCGCTGCCCGGCGCCACGGCGCCGACCTCGCTCGCCTTCTCGCCCGACGGTCGGGCGCTCACGTTCCTGCTGGCCGAGGCCGGCTCGCTGCACCAGGCGCTGCACGTGGTCGACGTCGCCACCGGCGCCGTCCGCCGGGTGCCGACGCCCGGCGTTGACGTCGAGGAGGCGTCCCTGTCGCTCGAGGAGCGGCTGCGCCGCGAGCGGTCGCGCGAGCTGGCGGTGGGGGTCACGCGGGCGGCGTGGGCGGCCGGGACCGACCGCGTGCTCGTGCCGATGGCCGACGGGCTGTGGGTGCTCGACGGCCTGGCGGCGGGCGGCGACCGCACGCCGCGGCTCGTCGTCGCGGCCGGGGACGTCGACGGTCCGATCCTCGACGCGCGCCTGAGCGCCGACGGCGAGCTGGTCGGCTTCGTCGCCGGCGACGAGGTGCACGTCGCCCCGGTCGACGCAGGCGACGGCCCCGTCGCCGTCACCGCCGGTGCTGCGGGCACCGGGCGCACGCACGGCCTGGCCGAGTACGTGGCCCAGGAGGAGATGGACCGCCCCTTCGGCTTCTGGCTCTCGCCCGACGGCCGACACGTGGCCTTCTGCGAGGTCGACGACACCCACGTGCCCGCCTACCGCATCGTCCACCAGGGCGACCCCGAACCCGGCGCGTTCGAGGAGCACCGCTACCCCTTCGCCGGCGCCGAGAACGCGCGGGTGCGGGTCGGCGTCGTGCCGAGCGACGGCTCGGGCCGGGAGGCGCCCCGCTGGCTCGACCTCGATGCCACCGGCATCGGCGACGACCGCTACGTGGCCCGGGTCGACTGGGTCGCCGACGACGCCGTGGTCGTCCAGCTGGAGGATCGGACGCAGCAGCGCCTCGACGTCGTGCGCTTCGACATCGCCACGGGCGCGGGCTCGCTCCTGTGGCGGGAGGAGACCGACGTCTGGATCAACCTCCACGACGTCCTGCGCCCCCTCGCCGACGGCGCCCTGCTGTGGGCGAGCGAGCGCACCGGCTTCCGGCACCTCGAGGTGCGCGAGGCCGACGGCTCGCTGCGCCACGTGCTGACCGAGGGCGACTGGGTGGTCACCGACGTGCTCGCCGTCGGCGAGGAGGAGGTCTGGTTCCGCAGGACGCAGGGGTCACCGCTCGAGCGCCACTTGTGGCGTGTGCGCCTCGACGGCACCGCCGCCCCGCAGCGGGTGAGCGACGGCGCCGGCGTGCACGGCGGCGTCGCCCACCCCGACGGCGGCGCCTGGGTCGACGTGCACGCCGCGCCCGACCAGCCGCCGCGCACGGTGCTGCGGACCGCGGGCGGCGACCACGTGCTGCACGACGCCGCCGACGACCCCCGGGTCGCCGAGCTCGGGCTCCGCCCGCCCCAGCTGCGCACCGTCGCCGCCGCCGACGGCACCGAGCTGCACGCCGCCGTGTACCGCCCGGACGGCGAGGGGCCGTGGCCGCTCGTGGTCTGGGCGTACGGCGGGCCCCACGTCCAGCTCGTGACCCGGGGCTGGGCGCCGACGGTCTCGATGCGGGCCCAGCTGCTGCGCCAGGAGGGCATCGCCGTCGCCGTGGTCGACAACCGGGGCTCGTGGGACCGGGGCCTGGCCTTCGAGGGCGCCGTCCGCCACCGCCTCGGCACGGTCGAGGTCGACGACCAGGTGGCGCTCGTCGAGGCGCTCGTCGCCGACGGCACCGCCGACTCGACCCGCGTCGGCATCTACGGCTGGAGCTACGGCGGCTACCTGTCGCTGCTGTGCCTGGCGAAGCGGCCCGACGTGTTCCACGCCGCCTGCGCCGGCGCCCCGGTGACGTCGTGGGACGGCTACGACACCCACTACACCGAGCGCTACCTGGGCACGCCGCAGGAGAACCGCGCCGGGTACGAGGACGGGTCGGTGCTCGCCCACGTCGAGGGCCTGCGCGACCGGCGCCTGCTGCTCGTCCACGGCCTCATCGACGAGAACGTGCACTTCCGCCACACCGCCCGCCTGGTGCAGGCGCTGGTCGAGGCCGACATCGACCACGAGCTGCTGCTGTACCCGACGGAGCGACACCTGCCGAGGAGCGAGGCCGACCGGGCGTCGATGGAGCGCCGCATCCTCGACTTCTTCCGGACCGCCCTCCTCCCCTGACGGCTGCGCCGGATACGGTCGAGGTACCGACGCTCCAGGGGGAACGATGCACGATCTGGTCATCCGCAACGGCACCGTCGTCGACGGGACGGGGGCGCCGCGCCGCCGGGCCGACGTCGTGGTCGACGGCGAGCGCATCGTCGACGTGGTCGAGCCCGGCACCGCCGGCGCCGCCCGCCGCACGATCGACGCCGACGGCCTCGTCGTCACGCCGGGCTGGGTCGACATCCACACCCACTACGACGGCCAGGTGACCTGGGACGACGACCTCGCCCCCTCGTCGGTGAACGGCGTGACGTCGATCGTCACCGGCAACTGCGGCGTCGGCTTCGCCCCCGCCCGCCCCGACCGCCACGAGTGGCTGATCTCGCTGCTCGAGGGCGTCGAGGACATCCCCGGCACCGCCCTGGCCGAGGGCATGTCGTGGGGCTGGGAGTCGTTCCCCGAGTACCTCGACGTGCTCGACCGCCACCGCTGGACCGTCGACGTCGGCACCCAGGTGCCCCACGCCGCCCTTCGCACCTACGTCATGGGCGATCGGGGCGCCGACCACACCGAGCGGGCCACCGCCGAGGACATCGAGGCGATGAGCCGCCTGTGCGAGGCCGGCATCCGGGCCGGCGCGCTCGGCTTCACGACCAGCCGCACGTGGGTGCACCGCACGAGCACCGGCGAGTCCATCGGCACGCTCACCGCCGCCACCGACGAGGTCCTCGGCATCGCCGACGCCCTCACCCGGGCCGGCACCGGCGTGATCCAGCTGATCTCGGACGCCTACCAGTCCGACGACGACGAGCTGGTCACCCGCGAACTGGAGCTGCTGGGCGAGCTGGCGCTGAAGGTGGGCCGACCGCTGTCGTTCACCGTCCAGCAGAACGACGACACGCCCGACCGGTTCCGCCAGCTGCTCGACGCGATCGCCGGGTGGAACGAGGCGGGCGCCGACGCCAAGGCCCAGGTGGCCGTCCGCCCCATCGGCGTCCTGCTCGGCCTCACCGCCTCGGCCAACCCCCTGCTGTTCTGCCCGAGCTTCCACCGGCTGCCCGCCGACCGGGCCGCCCGCCTCGCCGAGCTGCGCACGACCGACGTGCGCGAGCGGCTCCGCCAGGAGCACGCCGCCGCGGCCGACAACCTCCGCGGCTTCCCGCTCATCATCCACTCCGGCTGGGACCGGATGTACCCGCTGAGCGACCCGCCGGACTACGAGCCCACGCCCGAGCACAGCGTGGCCGGCATCGCCGCCACGCGGGGCGCCGAGCCCTTCGACGTGCTCTACGACCTGCTCACCGGGCCGGCCTCCACGGGCGAGGGCACGACGCTGCTCTACGTGCCGCTCATGAACTACGCCCGGGGCAGCCTCGACGACGTCCACGAGATGCTGACGTCGCCGCACGCCATGGTGGGTCTGTCCGACGCCGGCGCCCACTGCAACGCCATCTCCGACGGCTCCATGCCGACCACCGGCATCACCCACTGGACGCGCGACCGCACCCGGGGCCCGAAGCTGACGCTCGAGCACATGGTCCACCACCAGACCCAGCGCACCGCCGCCCACGTCGGCTGGCACGACCGCGGTGTGGTCGCACCGGGGCGCCTCGCCGACCTGAACGTGATCGACCTCGACCGGCTGGCGCTGCGCCCGCCGCACATCGCCGCCGACCTGCCGGCGGGCGGCACCCGCCTGCTGCAGGAGGCGGTCGGGTACGTGGCCACGATCAAGCG
>JBKHXT010000086.1:0-4828 GCA_046565885.1 Acidimicrobiia bacterium | reverse complement strand
CGGCCGGCCTCACGGCCGCCTACGAGCTCGGCAAGCGCGGGGGCACGGCCACCGTCCTCGAGTCCGACGAGGTGGTCGGCGGCATCAGCCGCACGGTCGTCGCCGACGGCTACCGCTTCGACATCGGTGGCCACCGGTTCTTCACGAAGGTGCCCGAGGTGGAGGCGCTGTGGCACGAGATCCTCCCCGACGAGGACTTCATGCAGCGGCCGCGCTCGAGCCGCATCTACTACCAGGGCAAGTTCTACGACTACCCGATCAACGTCGTGAACGCGCTGAAGAACCTGGGCGTGCTCGAGGCGATCCGCTGCGGGATCTCGTTCCTCTGGGTGCGGGTTCGCCCGCCGAAGGACCTGACGACCCTCGAGGGCTACATCGTCAAGAACTACGGCCGCCGGCTGTACTCGCACTTCTTCGAGACGTACAGCTCCAAGGTGTGGGGCGTGCCGCCGTCGGAGATGTCGGCCGACTGGGGCGCCCAGCGCATCAAGGGCATGTCGCTGTGGGACGCCGTGTGGGAGCCCATCCGCGGCCGCTTCTCGCGCCGGGACAAGGCGAAGCAGGTCACCAGCCTGATCGAGGAGTTCCAGTACCCGAAGTACGGGCCCGGGATGATGTGGGAGCGCTGCCACGAGCTGGTCGAGGGCCAGGGCTCCAAGGTCATCTTCCGCTCGAAGGTCACCAAGGTCGCGCACGCCGACGGGCGCGCCACCAGCGTCACCTCCGTCGACAGCTCGGGCGCGGAGACCACCCACGACGCCGACCACGTCATCTCCTCGATGCCGTTTCCGGCGCTGCTGCGGGCGATGGACCCCCAGCCCCCCGCCGAGGTGCTGCGCGCCGCCGACGACCTCCACTTCCGCGACTTCCTCTCGGTGTCGCTGGTCGTCCCGGAGGCCAAGGTCGCCTGGAACGACAACTGGATCTACATCCACGACCCCGAGGTCAAGACGATGCGGATCCAGAACTTCGGCTCGTGGTCGCCGTACCTGGTCAAGGACGGCCGCAACGTGCTCGGCCTCGAGTACACGGTCGACGAGGGCGACGAGTGGTGGACCGCCACCGACGAGCACCTCATCGAGACGGGCACGAAGGAGCTCGTGCGGCTCGGCCTCATCGAGGCCGGCGACGTCGAGGCCGGCTACGTCGTGCGGATGCCGAAGGCGTACCCGGTGTACGACGAGGACTACCAGGCCAACGTCGCGGTGCTCCGCGAGTGGCTCGAGGCGAACGTGCCGAACGTGCACCCGGTGGGTCGCAACGGCATGCACCGCTACAACAACCAGGACCACTCGATGTTCACGGCCATGCTCACGGTCGAGAACCTCTACGGCGCCTCGCACGACATCTGGGACGTCAACGTCGAGGCCGAGTACCACGAGACCGACGACAAGGGCGCCTCGGCGTCCGGCTCGTCGGGCACCGGTCGAGACGCGCCCATCCTCCCGAAGCGCTGATCGCGGCGACTGACTCGGCGGCGGCCTCGGGTAGGAAGCGGGACATGTCCGGCTCCGATCTCGAGGTCCGCCACCACGAAGACCAGCAGCGCTACGTGCTGGAGGACGGCGGCGAGGCGGTGGGCATGCTCGCCTACCGGCCCGTCGGCCGCCCCGGCCACGACCTGGTCGACGTCTACACCACCCAGATCTCGCCGAGCCGGCGCGGCCAGGGCCTCGGCGAGGTGCTGGTGCGCGGCGCGCTCGACGACCTGCGCGAGAAGGGGACGTGGGTGAAGGCGTCGTGCTGGTTCGTGGCCGACTTCCTCGACGCCAACCCCGACTACCAGGACCTGCGCGAGGGCGCCGACCGGCCCAAGGCCGTCGGCAACGTGCCACCGGAGCGCCCGGACCCCGACGCCGCCCGCGAGGCCAGCGCCCACGGCATGGCGGACACCGCCCCCGGCACCAGCGGCGGCGACCCCGGCCGACCGCCCACCCAGCACCGCCGCTGAGCGCGGCTCAGCGCAACGGCTCGAGGGCGACGACCACCGAGAACCGGTCGGCGCGCCGCTGCAGCGCCTCCCGCTCGGGCGACCCCTCGGGCAGCGCCGCGAGCCGGGCGCGCTCGTCGGACGTGAGCCCGTCGGCGATCGCCACCACCTCGCTGCCGGGCGGCGCCGCCGCCGGGTCGGTGGTGCCGACGACGAGGCGGAGCTGCCGGGTGGCCTCGTCCCGGCCCCTCCGGCCGGGGCCGACCTGGTACGAGAACTCCTCGTCGACCTCGAACTCGATGCCCCGCCGCTGCAGCTCGAGCAGGACCGGTCCGCTGAACGGCTCGGCGAAGGGCACCGATCGCCCGTCGAAGTAGAGCACCTCGTCGGTCGGGACGGCGTCGAGCTGGTCGAGCACCGACCGCACCGCCGGCCGGGCGGCCACGTCGGCGCTCGGCCCGGCCTCGACGTTGGCGGGGACCACGGCGGCGGCCCCGGCGACCACGGCCAGGGCGGCGGCGCCGAGGGTCACGACGGCGCGGCGGGGCAGGACCGCCGCCCACGGCAGCACGGCGGTGGCGATGGCGATCGGCCACAGGTAGCGGACCTGGTGCGGGCTGATGCCGAACGCCTCGCTCACCGGCAGCCACGAGCTGGTGGCGACGGCCAGGACCAGCGCCGAGCCGCCCACGACGGCGACCGCCGGCCCCAGCCGGCGGCCCGACCGGCGCCCGAGCCAGGCGGCGGCGCCGAGCAGCGCGGCCACGGCGACCAGCGAGGCGGCGGCGGCGGGCAGCGACCGCACGCGCCGGTTCGCCGGCCCCTCGGGGACCAGCTGCACGCCGGCCGGATCGGGCTCGAAGGTGTCGTCGAACCCGGGACGCAGCCAGCCGGTCGGCTCGCCGACGACCGATCCGGCGATGCGCACCCCGGCCTCGGCGCCCACCACGTCGTCGCCACCACCGGCGCTCGTGGCGACCTCGACCAGGTTCCCGCCGCGCGCGACCTGCTCCCAGAGCGGCTGCGCCCACAGCGCGAGCCCGACGAGGACGGCGACGAGCATGGCCCGGCGCAGCTCGGTGCGGGCGGAGCGGACGTCCGTGCCGTCGGTGGGGCGCCGACGCACGGCGACGACCGCCCAGACCAGCGCCGCCAGGAGGACCCCGGGCGCGACCACGGCGTAGCTGAGGTGGGTCTGCACCAGGTGGCTGGCGATGCCGACGGCCCACGGCAGCGCCCAGCTGTCGCCGGCGGCGAGGGCCACGGCGAGCACGACGAGGGCGAGGAAGGGCAGCAGCATGCTGTGGGGCTGCCACGGGTCGAACAGCAGCTCGCTCCCCATGGCGAACACGAGCGCGCCGGCGGCGACCATGGCGATCGCGACCAGCCGGGCGCCGCCGACCCGTCCGGCGAAGACGGCGACGAGCACGACCGTGGCCGCGTTCAGCAGCGCCACACCGATGGCCACGCCTCCGCCGGGATCGACCTTGGCGAACGGCGCCAGAAGGTCGAACAGCGACGGACCCGGGTTGTTGATCGGCGTGCCGATGCTGAGCGACGCCGAGGTCCACGTGCCGAGCCACGGGTGGTGCTCGGTGAGCACGTCGCGGGCTCGGAGCACGATGAGCCCGTTGTCGCCGATCGGGTGCCAGCCGTCGAGGGCGGCGTGGACGCCGGCGACGACGATGGGAACCACGACCGCCAGGACGGCGACGAGCGCCGCTCCCCGCTCGGCGCGCGTCGACGTGGTCATCCGGCCGGTGCCGGCGGGAGGACGAAGACGGACGTCGGGGCCCCGATGGCCAGCAGCTCGTCGAGCTGGCGCCGCACGACGTCGGGCACCCGGGGGTCGACCGCGGCGCCGAACAGGTTGGTGTCGAGGATCTCGACCACGTCGTCGAGGCCGAGGTCGACGAGGGCGGCCGACGCCGACGCCCGCAGCGCGTCCGCCCGCTCGAGGTCGGTCGGGGTCCGCGGGTCGACGTGGGCGACCTCCACGGCGTCGGGCGTGGCCCGGAGCTCGTCGACGAACGGTCCGGTGGCGATGACGACCTGGGCGGTGGCCTCCGATGCCTCGATCACCCGGTCGTCGGTGGCAGGCACCTGGAACACCGAGGTGAGCCCGGCCTCGAAGCCGGCGCGCTCCAGCTCGTTCACCAGGCCGAAGCCCTGCGAGCCGATGTGGTAGGCGTCCCGCCAGGTGACGTGGTAGCGCCCGTCGCGGCCGGTGGCGGCGCCCTCCCCCGCCTCCAGGGCGGCGATGGTGTCGGGGACGACGGCGCCGAGCACGTCGGACACCTCGGCGTCGGAGGGCTCGGCGTCCACGGCGTCGGCGGCGACGGTGTTCACGGTGACGACGGCGGCCAGGACGGCCAGCGCGACCGGCGCCACCGTCGCCGTGCCCGAGGGGCCGACGCCGGCCGCCCGGGCGGCGCGCCAGGCCGTCCAGCCGACGGCGACGGCCATCAGGCCGCCCACCGCCCACATCCAGAGCATGAGGTAGTACCAGGTGAGCCCGAAGATCCGGGTGATCGACGCGGTGCCGAGCACGAAGGCGCCGAGGGCGGTGGCGTGCAGGGCCAGCAGCCGCCGGGTGCGCAGCGCCGGCACCACCACGGCGGCGACCGCGCTCGCCAGCCAGGCAACGAGCACGACGGCGCCCCGGGCGGCGCTCGGGAACCGCTCGGCGGAGCCGTTGGTGAGCAGCGCCGGGTCGGCCACGGCCTGGGACGCCAGGTGCCACAGGTCGAGGCGCTGCAGGGCCTCCTCGCCGCCGGTGCGCAGGCCGATGGGCTCCTCGCCCTCCGGCGGCGTCGTGAAGTGGTCGATGAGCTTGGCGTAGTTGCCGGGCTCCTCGGTGAGCTGGTCGACGGTCGGCGGCGCCCACAGCGCCACGCC
>JBKHXT010000085.1:0-7110 GCA_046565885.1 Acidimicrobiia bacterium | reverse complement strand
CGGCTCGGGCCCTCGCGGCCGCCGCCGCCCTCGCCCTCGACCAGGGCGAACAGGACGTTGCGCTCCTGGCCCGGGCTCAGCGTGAGCGTGGTGCTCTGGCGGTCCTCGTTGCGCAGCGAGATGCCCTCGGGGATGGTGTCGACGTCGATGCTGATCGTGTACTCGCCCGGCTCCGGGAGCTCGAGCACGAACGTGCCGTCGGCCTCCGACTCGACGCTGGCGACCTCGTCGCCGGCGGCGTCGGTGGCGGCGATGGTGACGCCCTCGACGGGCACCTCCTCCTCGTCCTCGTTCTCGTAGTCGAGGGTGCCGAGGACGGCGGGCGGGTCGTCGGACTGGGCGCCGGCGGGCGTCGCGGGCAGCGCCGAACCGACGGCGGCGAGCACGAGGGTCAGCAGGGCGAGCAGCCACCGTTTGGGTCGTCGGCTGGACACGATCGGGGGATCTTACGCGCGGTGCCCTGTGACGCCAGCCATCGGGGCGATCTGTCCGGTTCCAGACATCTCGGCTGGTCAGGAGCAGCAGCCGTCGGGCGGTTCGCTGAGCGAGGGGGCGACCACGCCGTCGACCTGGTGGATCTCGTCGAGCAGCAGCCCGACGGTGTCGACGCCGTCGAGCACGGGGAGGTCGATGTGGAACACGTCCTCGGCGACGCCGGCTCGGCGCGACGACACGTGCACGTCGGTGATGTCGGCGCCCACCGCCCCGATGCGCGACGCCACGGCGCCGAGGGCGCCGGGCCGGTCGGGCAGGCGCAGGGTCACGACCACGTGGCGGTGCGCGTCCACCGGCCGATCGGTGGCGTCGGTCATCGCTCGGGTCTCCACGTCGCCAGGGAACCGGGGCCCCGTTCCGGTGCGGGCACCGCCACGTGAACGTCGTGTGAACGGTGCCGGGTCACCGCAGGCCGACGGCGTCGAGCACCTCGTCGAGGGTGCCGACCACGCCGGTCGTGAAGGTGCCGAACTCGGCGTAGACCGCCGAGGCCTGGTCGTAGCGCATCGTGTACACGACCTCCTTGAGGTCGTCGGGCTTCTGGGCGAAGAGGGTGACGCCCCACTCGAAGTCGTCGACGCCGGTGGACCCGGTGACGACCTGGAGCACCCGGCCGGCGAAGGTCCGCCCGGAGCGGCCGTGCTCCATCATCAGCTCCATGCGCTCCTCGTAGGGCAGCGTGTACCAGTTGCCCTCGACCGTGCGGCGCTTCGACATCGGGTAGAAGCAGAACGCCGGCTTGCCCTCGGGCGGGAGCTGCGGGAACAGCCGGGCCTGCTTCATCTGGTCGGGCACGCCCTGGGCGTACTCGCTGATCTCCGTGAGGCTCACGTAGCTGTCGACCAGCTCGAGGCCGGCCGCCACCAGCTCGGTCTGCAGGCGGCGCAGCCGCCACTGGTCGGGCCCGAGCGCCATGAAGCCGACGTCGGCCTTGTGGCCGAGCACGGCGACCGGCACGACCTGGTAGCCGTCTGCCTCGGCCGCCTCCACGGCCTGGGCGATCGCCTCGGCCTCGGCCAGCGGGGTGACCGAGAAGAACAGGTGCAGCACCGCCTGGCCCTCGGCGGGGGTCGCGGGGGCGGGCGTCGGGGAGGCGTCGCTCATGGGCCCCCAGGCTAGGGAGCGACCACCTCGGACAGCGTCTCGCCGAGCAGCGACACCCGCCCGGGTACGTGGCCGTTGGCGACGGCGTTGACCGTGAAGCCGTCGACGCCGAGCGCCAGCCAGCCTGAGAAGACCTCGCCCAGCTCGTCCGGGCTCCCGTAGGTGATGGCCGAGCGGGCCCGGGCGGCGTCGTCGTCGCCCATCGACGACGTGTCGACGCCGCGGCGGGCGAGGAGGGCGTCGACCTCGTCGCGAGCTTGCTCGTGGGTGGGCGCCACGCACGCGCTGCGCTGCCAGGAGACGACCAGCTCGCGCCGGTCGCGCCCGAGGCGCTCGCAGTGCTCGGCCAGCACCTCGAGCTTGCGGGGCACGTCCTCGGGGGCGCAGATGAGGTTGGACTCGTCGGCGTACTGGGCGACCATCCGCAGCGTCTTCCGCTCGCCCGAGCCGCCGATCATGATCGGGATGGGTCGCACCGGCGAGGGCTCGCTGACGGCGTCGCGCACCCGGTAGTGGCGCCCGTCGAGGCTCGGCCGCTCGCCACGCAGCATCGGCCCGATGATCTGGAGGGCCTCCTCGAGCTTCTCGAACCGCTCGGTGAACGTGCCGAACTCGAAACCGAGCGACTCGTGCTCCAGCTCGTACCACCCGGCGCCGATCCCGAGCTGCGCCCGTCCGCCGCTCACCACGTCGAGGGTGGCGAGCACCTTCGCGAGCAGCGCCGGGTTGCGGTACGTGTTGCCGGTGACCAGGGCCGACAGGCGCACGTGCTCGGTGTGCTGGGCCAGCGCCGAGAGCAGGGCGTAGCACTCGAGCATGGGCTCCTCGGGATCGCCGAGGAAGGGCAGCTGGTAGAAGTGATCCATGACCATGACGGTGTCGAAGCCGGACCGGTCGGCCTCCACCGCCTGCTGGCGCACGACCTCGAACAGCCCGGCGGACCCGACCCGACCGCCCTGCCCGTCGGGGTAGGTGAAGTTCGGGATCTGGTAGCCGAGGCGCGTCATGTGGTGACGCTACCGGTGCCACCTCCGCCCGCGGACGGCCTACGTGTACAGGCGGCCGCGGCCGCCGCCGGCCCAGCCGAGCAGCGTGATGCGGGCGATGCGGGCCGCCTCGACGGCCAGCGACGTGGGGGCTCCCTTGGCGACGACCGTGGTGATGCCGGCGGCCCACGCCTTCTGCACGATCTCGAAGCCGACCCGCCCGCTCACCGCCAGCCCGTGGCCGTGGCTGGGCAGGCGCCCGGCGAGCAGCTGGTGGCCCACCACCTTGTCGACGGCGTTGTGGCGGCCGACGTCCTCGCGCACCACCACCAGCTCGCCGGCGGGGTCGAACAGGGCGGCGGCGTGGACGGCGCCAGTGGCGGCGAACACGGGGGTGTCGCCGAGGAGGCGGTCGGTGGCGGCGACCAGCACCTCGTCCGGCAGCGGATCGGTGGCGGGCAGCGGGTGCAGCGTGGCCCGCAGCTCGTCGACGGCGGTCGTGCCGCACATGCCGCAGGCGCTGGTGGTGACGGACAGCCGGGGCTCGGGCACCGGCGCCCGGCCGCCGGTGCTGACCGTGACCACGTTGAACTCCGACTCGACCACCGCCCCGGGACCCTCGCCCCGGCAGTACTTGGCCGACCGGACGGGCGCGCCGGCGAGCAGGCCCTCGGTGTGGCAGAAGCCGACGGCCAGCTCGAAGTCGTGGCCCGGGGTCCGCATCGTCGTGCCCACGAGGTTGCCGTCGAGGCGGATCTCGAGCGGCTCCTCCACCGCCACCTCGTCGGGCGAGCGGCTGCGGCCGTCGCCGTCGACCCACGTCGTGAGCAGGCGGTTGGTGCGGCCACGGGGCATCGGGGCCAGGGTACGAGCGCCGGCGCGGGGCGGCACCCCGGCAGGAGGTCGGGGCGCGCGCCGAGAACAACCCCGGGGGAACACACCGGGAACCGACCATGGACGCTCTTCGCCGCGCCTCGCGCGCCTCCGACCGATCGCACCGCCTGCCGGCGCTCGCTGCCGCGCTGCTGGCGCTGCTGCTCGCCCCGTTGCTCGTCGTGCCCGCCGACGCCGCCCCGGCCGCGGGCGTGCCGGTGCTGCGCATCGACGGCCGGGGCCACGGGCACGGGGTCGGCCTGTCGCAGTGGGGCGCCCGGTCGATGGCGGCCGCCGGCGCCGACGCCGCCACGATCCTCGGCCACTACTACCCCGGCGCCCAGCCGAGCACGGCCGGCGGCGAGGTCGTCGTCGTGGTCGGTGGCGGCGGGCGCACCACGGTGTCGCTCCCCCGCGGCGGCGAGCTGCGCTCGGCCCGGGAGGGGGCGCAGGCCCCCGGCTTCCCCATCGCCATGGCGCCCGGCGAGGTCGCCACCATCCACCACGACGGCAGCGGCTACCGCGTGGTGAAGGGCGGCGTGCAGGGCCTGTCGACCCAGCAGGCCCAGCCCTTCCAGGCCGATGACTGCGTCGTCCTGTGCCCGCCCTCGCAGCCCGAGCCCGAGCCCTCGCCCGAACCGCAGCCGTCGCCCGAGCCGGAGCCGTCTCCCGAGCCCGAGCCGGAGCCGGGCGGCTGCGCGCTGTGCCCGCCGGACGGCGGCGCGCCCCCGCCGGCCGAGCCCGCCCCCGCCCCGCCGCCGTCGGCGCAGCCGGCCCCGAGCGGCGACGCCCCCGCCTCGCCCACCCCCGTCTGGGCGGTGCCGAACGGCGGCGGCACCGTGCGCTTCGTCGACCGGGGCCGCACCTACCGGGGGGCCCTCGAGATCGGCGGCGGACCGGGCGCCCTGCGCGTCCGCAACCACGTCGACGTCGAGGACTACCTCCGGGGCATGGCCGAGGTGCCGGGCTCGTGGCCCGCCGCCGCCGTGCAGGCCCAGGCCGTGGCCGCCCGCACCTACGCGCTGCGCGCCATGGCCGCCGGCGGCGAGATCTGCGACACCGAGTCGTGCCAGGTCTACGCCGGCGTCGAGCGCGAGCACCCCGGCCAGGACGCCGCCGTCGAGGCCACGCGGGGCGTGGTGCTCACCCACGGCGGGGGCTTCGCCGCCACCTTCTACTCCGCCTCGGCCGGCGGCCACTCGGCGACCATCCGCGAGGGCTTCGGCTCCGGCTACGACATCCCGTACCTCCCGGCCCGCCCGGAACCGACCGACGACGTGCGTCCCTGGCAGCTCGAGGTGTCGCTGCGCGACGTCGCCGCCCGCCTCGGCTACCCCGGCACGGTGACCGGCGTGCGCGTCGACGCCGCCGGCCCCTCGGGCCGGCCGCTGGCGATGACCCTCGTCGGTGACGCCGGCGAGCGGCCGGTCGACCCCCAGCAGTTCCGGCGCCGGCTCGGCCTGCGCTCCACGCTGTTCTCGCTCCAGACGGCCACCGTCGGGGAGGCGCCGCCGCCCCCGCCGGCGCCGATCGAGGCCGACCAGCTGCTCGACCCCTCGGAGGTCGCCGACCCGGGCGTGCGCACCACCGCGGCGGCGCGCGAGGTGGCGCTGGCGGCGCCCCGAGAGCTGCCCGCCGCCGGCCCGCTCGCCGCCGCCACCGTGGCCCGCACCGCCGTGCTCGCCCTGGTGGCGCTGGCCGGCGCCGCCGCCCTCGTGATGGTGGCGCGGCCGCGACTCGCTGCGAGGATGGCGGCGTGGAGGACCCGCCGCCGCTGACCTACCGCCGGATCGTCGCCCGCGGCTTCACCCGGCGCTGCCCGCTGTGCGGGTCGAGGGGCATCTTCACCTCGTGGTTCCGCCAGGCCGACCGGTGCCCGCGGTGCAACTACCCGACGACGCGCGTCGACGACCAGTGGATCGGGTCGCTCGGCATCAACACCATCGTCAGCTTCACCCTGCTGTTCGCGGCCATCGCGGTCGGCTTCGCGGTCACGTACCCCGACCCGTCCGTCGGACCGATCCTGGTCGTCGCCGTCCTGGTCGCCGCCGTCTTCCCGGTCGTCTTCTTCCCGATCTCCAAGTCGCTGTGGTCGGCCATCGACATGGCCATGCGCCCGCCGGAGCCCGACGACGACGTCGACCCCCGCTACCTGCCCGCCACGCCCCACCGCGAGCGCTGACCCCGAGCCCTTCCGCGGGTGCGGATCGACGCGTGGTGGTCGATCTGCGGGGTCGGAACGGCGGGGATCAGGCCGGCGGGACGTGGGAGTGGTCGTTGTGGCGGACCAGGGTCCAGGTGCGCGTCTTGATCCAGGGCAGGTCGGGCCGGTCGTCGTGGGACCACTCGGTGATGCCGCAGTTCTGGATGGCCACGCCGCCCAGCCAGCCGCTGACCGGTCGCGAGTGGAAGGCGGTGAAGCTCTGCTCGATGACGCCGCCGTGGCAGGCCACGACGACCGTCTCGCCCACGTGGCGCCGGGCCAGCTCGTCGAGGGCGGCGCCGACCCGGGCACCGAAGGACGCCCACGTCTCCGCCCCGGGCACGTGGTGGTGGTACGGCGTCCACACCTCCGGCGTGGGGAAGCGCTCCTCGACCTCCTCCCACGAGAGCGCGTCGCCCTCGGGCCCCATGTCGAACTCGCGCAGGTCGTCGACCTCGACCACGCCCAGGCCGCCGAGGGCGGGGGCGATGATCTCGGCGGTCTCCGCCGCCCGGGGCAGGGTGGACGAGTAGAGGGCCGACGCGTCGGCGACCTCGCCGGTGCGCTCCCACCGCTCGCGCAGCGACTCGGCCTGGCGCCGACCGAGCTCCGACAGCCCGGTGCACCCCCGGCGGCCGCCGATGACCCCCTCGACGTGGGACTGGGCCTCGCCGTGGCGGACGAGGACGATGCGCGTGGTCGCCATGGCCGCCGACCGTACGCGGGACGGGCGCCCCGCAGGGCGCCCGTTCCGATCCGTGGCCCGGAGCGGAGCGCCAGCGAGCGGGCTCCGCAGGCGTGACCACCTACTCCGTGTACGTGGGGCTCCCCGCAGCGACGTAGGAGCGAGGAAGCCCCATGAGAACGACCTAGAAGTCGTCCATGCCCCCGGGCATGCCGCCGCCGTGGCCGTCCTTCTCCGGCTTGTCGGCGATGACGGCCTCGGTGGTGAGGAACAGCGCCGCGATGGACGCCGCGTTCTGCAGCGCCGAGCGGGTCACCTTGGCGGCGTCGATGATGCCGGCCTTGGTGAGGTCCTCGTAGTTGCCGGTGGCGGCGTTGAGGCCCTCGGACGCGCCGTCCATGGCGAGCACCCGGTCGACCACGACGCCGCCCTCGAGGCCGGCGTTTCGGGCGATCTGCTTCAGCGGCTCCTGCAGCGCGTGAGCCACGATCTTGGCGCCGGTGGCCTCGTCGCCGACGAGGTCGTTCACCAGCGAGTCGACCTTGGCCTTGGCCCGCAGCAGGGTGGTGCCGCCGCCGGCGACCACGCCCTCCTCGATCGCGGCCTTGGTGGTGCTGACCGCGTCCTCGATGCGGTGCTTCTTCTCCTTGAGCTCCACCTCGGTGGCGGCGCCGACCTTGAGCACGGCCACGCCACCCGACAGCTTGGCGAGGCGCTCCTGGAGCTTCTCGCGGTCGTAGTCGGAGTCGGTGTTCTCGATCTCG
>JBKHXT010000084.1:0-4139 GCA_046565885.1 Acidimicrobiia bacterium | reverse complement strand
TCGTTGATGTCCTGGACGGCGAGCTCGGCCGCCGCGAACTCCGGCGGGCCGAGGAAGGCGAGGTTGCCGGTCTCGGGCAGGACGGTGCCGATGTGGAGCGTGCCGTCGCCCTCGCCCGGCTCGCAGTCGGAGGCAGCCTGGTCGCCGCCGTCCGTCTCGGTCTCGGTCTCGGTGGCGGTGTCCGTCTCGGTCTCCGTCTCCGTGTCCGTGGTGGCCGTGTCGTCGTCGTCGCCACAGGCCGCAGCCACGAGCGAGAACGACATGAGCAGCCCCACGAGCAGCCGGAGCTTGGCTGGCTTGCGCATGTGATGGGTTTCCTTTGTGTTCACCAACAGGGACCGCGCAGGGTACCGGTCGGACACCGGGCGATGTGGCGTCAGGCACGTGAATGGCCTGTTACCGGCCACCTGCCCGCTTCGCCCCGGTTCGACCCGGTTCCGGAGCGCGCGGCCCGGCGCGGGGCAGGATCGGCGGATGGAGACCGATCTGCTCTTCCTCCGCGACGCCGCGGTCCGGTCGTTCGAGGCCGTCGTCGTGGCCGTCGACGAGGCCGGCCGCGTGGCTCTGGACCGCACCGGGTTCTACCCGACCGGCGGCGGCCAGCCCCACGACACCGGCACCCTGGAGCTGCCCGGCGGCGTCCTGCGGGTGACCGACGTCCGCAAGGAGGGACCGACCGTCTGGCACGTCGTCGAGGGCGACGCCGCCCCGACCACCGGTGCCCCGGTCACCGGCGCGCTCGACTGGGAGCGGCGCCACGCGCTCATGCGCACGCACACCGCGCTCCACGTGCTGTGCGGCGTGATCTGGAACGAGTGGGGCGTGGCGGTGACCGGCGGGAACATGGAGCCCCTCGCCGCCCGCATGGACTTCGAGTTCGATCCGCTGCCGGAGGGGTTCAAGGACCGGGTCGAGGAGCTGGTGAACGCCGAGCTGGCCGCCGACCGCCCCATCGAGGTCTCGTTCCTCCCCCGCTCGGTCGCCGTCGAGGACGAGGACCTTATCCGCACGAAGGTGAACCTGATCCCGGAGTCGGTGCCGGAGATCCGCGTCGTCGACATCGTCGGCCTCGACAAGCAGGCCGATGGCGGCACCCACGTCGCCAGCACCGGCGAGGTCGGCCGCATCCGCATCACCAAGACCGAGTCGAAGGGCAAGGGCAACAAGCGCATCCGGCTCGAGGTCGTCGACGCCTAGCTCAGCCGCCGATCCCGAGCTCGCCCAGCAGGTCGACGGTGGCGTCGAGGGCGTCGTCCTCGTCCTCCCAGTCCTCGTCGCGCAGGTGCAGGCGGACGAGCCCGTCGGCGACGGCCACGAACGCGAACGCCTCCCAGGTGTCGAGGTACTCGTTGCGCGCCTCGAAGGCCGTGGCGCCGACGCTGGGGCCGAGGCGGTCGAGGCCCTCCAGGGCGGGCAGCCCCCGGGCCGCCTCGCCGGCCACGGTGTCGTCGTCGGGCTCCGCCGGCGCCTCGGCGACGGCCACGAGCGCCTCGGCGTCGGGCTGGATCGCCCCCTCGTCCGTGAGCCCGGAGGCGTAGGCGCACCCGGCTCCGGCGCCGACCTCGGGCGATGCTTCCTCGAGCGACTCGGACAGGAGCTCGCGGAGGTCGAGGTCGGCGAGGTCGTCGCACAGCCCGGCGGCGCTCACGTCGAGGGGCGGCGCGGCGGCGAGGTCGTCCTCCGTGCCGGTCGTCGTCGTCGTGGGCTCGGTGGTGGTCGAGGTGGCGCTCGTCCCCTCGCCCGCGGTGGTGGTCGGCCCGCCGCCGGCCCCACCGCCGCAGCCGGCGAGGACCAGCACCGCCACGGCGACGGCGGAGCCTCGTCGTCGTCGCCGCACCGCTCCCATGCGTGGTGCCTACCCGGGCGCGTCGTCCGGGAGCCGTCGGGGCGACGGGAACTCTTCACACGTGGTGCCCCCGTCGTTCACCGGCCCGTGACACGACCACCTGCACACTGCAGCCATGGAGCTCTCCCCCCGGCCGGCGAACACCCGCGTGTGGCGGGCCTTCGCCTTCGTCGACGTGTGCGGGTTCACCGCCCTGATCGACGAGCGCGGCGACGATGCCGCCGTCGAGGCGCTGCACGCCTCCCGGCGCCACGTGCGCGACGCCTGCGGCCACTACGGCGTGCGGGTCGCCAAGTGGCTCGGCGACGGCGCCATGATCGTCGGCGTCGACGCCGAGCAGCTGGCGTGCGCGGCGTTCGAGATCGTGGCCACCGACCTCGACGACCACCACCGCCCCCGCACCCGGGCGGGCATGGCCGTCGGCGAGGTGCTCGTCTTCGAGGGCGACGACTACATCGGGCGGGTCGTGAACCAGGCGGCCCGGCTCTGCGACGCCGCCGGGGCCGGCGAGCTGCTGGCCGGAACGACCGTGGCGCCGTGGCTGCCGCCGTCGCTGCACCTGCGCCACGTCCGCCCCATCGACGTCCACGGGTTCCGGTCCCGCGTGGAGGTCGGCACGGTCGAGCTGTCCGGCGAGGTGCAGCGCCTGCAGGCCTGACCGGCCCCGGTGGCAGCATGGGGCGGTGAGCGGCCCGGTCACCACCGACGACGAGGCGCCCGCCGAGGGCGGTTGCGGCGAGACCCACCTCGACCTCGAGGTGACCGATCCCCGCGAGGCCGAGGTCGGCCGGTTCCGCGTGCGGCGGGCGCTGCCCCGGCGGGCCCGGCGCACCGTCGGCGCTTGGTGCTTCGTCGACCTCATGGGCCCGGCCGACGTCGAGGAGGACGAGGGCCTGGGCGTGCCGCCGCACCCGCACATCGGTCTGCAGACGGCGACGTGGCTGATCGCCGGCGAGGCGCTGCACCGCGACTCCCTCGGCACCGAGCAGCTGCTGCGGCCGGGCCAGCTCAACCTCATGACCGCCGGCGGGGGCATCGCCCACTCCGAGGAGGGCACGACCTACCGGGGTCCGCTGCAGGGGATCCAGCTGTGGATCGCCCAGCCCGAGGCCACCCGCCACGGCGCGCCGGACTTCGAGCACCACGCCGAGCTCCCCGAGGTCGAGCTCGGCGCAGCCACGGCCACCGTGCTCGTCGGCGAGGTCGCCGGCGCCGCCTCGCTCGCCCGGCGCGACACCGACCACCTCGGTGCCGACCTCGCTCTGCGCCCCGGCGCCACCGCCGTCCCGCTGCGCCCGGACCACGAGCACGCCGTCCTCGTCGTCGACGGCACCGTGTCGGTCGCGGGGCGGGCCGTCTCGGCCGGGCAGCTGGCCTACGTTGGCGTCGGCCACGACGAGCTCCCCCTCGAGGTCCGCGACACCGCCCGGGCGCTGCTCCTCGGCGGCACGCCCTTCGAGGAGCGCCTCGTGATGTGGTGGAACTACGTCGCCCGCTCGCAGGAGGAGATCACCGCCGCCCACCGCGACTGGACCGACGGCCACGAGCGCTACGGCTCGGTCGACTCCCGGCTGCGCCGCCTCGTCCCCGACCCGCCGCCCTGGGACCGTGGCTGACGTCGCCGCCCTGCGCTCCCGCATCGCCGATCTCGGCGAGCTGGTGGTCGCCTTCTCCGGCGGCGCCGACTCGGCGTTCCTCGCCTGGATCGCCAACGACGTGCTCGGCCCCGAGCGCGCCACGGCCGTCACCGCCGTGTCCCCGTCGCTGGCGGGGCGCGAGCGCGACGACTGCCGCGCGCTGGCCCACGAGTGGGGCCTCAGCTGGCGCGAGGTCGAGACGGTCGAGATGGAGCGCGCCGCCTACCGGCGCAACGACACCGACCGCTGCTTCTGGTGCAAGGACGCGCTCATGGACGCCGTCGAGCCGCTGCTCGGCCTCGGCGCCACGGTCGCGCTGGGGGTCAACGTCGACGACCTCGACGACCACCGGCCCGGCCAGGAGGCGGCGCGGCAGCGGGGGGCGGTCTTCCCGCTCGTCGACGCCGGGTTCACCAAGGACGACGTGCGGCGCGCGTCCCGCGAGCTCGGGCTGCGCACGTGGGACAAGCCGGCGGCGCCGTGCCTGGCGTCGCGCCTGCCCTACGGCGTGCCGGTGACCCTCGGTCGCCTGCGCTCGGTGGAGGAGGCCGAGGCCGCGCTGCACGCCCTCGGCTTCGCCGAGCTGCGGGTGCGCCACCACGACGACGTCGCCCGCATCGAGGTGCCGGTCGACCGGCTCGACGACGTGCTGCGCC
>JBKHXT010000083.1:0-16169 GCA_046565885.1 Acidimicrobiia bacterium | reverse complement strand
AGTCGTCGGCGTCGATGATGTCGGCGGCGGTGAAGGGCAAGACGCTCGCCGAGGTGCGCGACCTCACCAAGGCGTTCAAGGCGATGATGTCGATCCACGAGCAGAGCCTCGACGGCGAGGGCGAGGGACTCGAGGAGGAGGGCGAGTCCGGGCTCGACCCCACCGAGGTGGCCGAGGTGCCCGCCGAGGTGAAGCTCGGCGACCTCGAGGCGCTGCGCGGCGTCGTGAAGTTCCCCGTGCGCATCAAGTGCGCCACCCTCTCCTGGAACACCCTCGCCCAGGGGATCGAGGAGGCCACCGCCGACTGACCTCGGCGGCCCGGACCCGGCCCCGAGGTCCGACCCGGTCAACCGATAACAAGGATTACGACGACGGCGTGTCGAACGACACAGCGTCCGGCAGCGAGATCGCTGCACCACACGTCGTCATTCCGAGGGGTCGGACCCATGAACCGCACTGTCGGCGCGCGCTACCTCCCGCTCGCGGCCATCATCGCCATCCAGCTGCTCATCGTGGCGGTGGCGCCGTCCCGCATGGCGAACGACCAAGAGGTCGCCTCGGGCGGGGTCGCCACCGACGACTTCTCGGCGGGGGTCACCGGCGACTTCACCGACCCGGGCACCGGCGACCCGGTCACCGACACCGGGGGTGCCACCGGCACGCCGATCACCGTCGACGCCGACGGCGACGGCACGCCCGACGCGCCGAGCACCTCCGGCGGCGGGGGCGGCGACGCCTCGACCGGCGGCGGGGGTGGCGACGGCGGCGACGCCGCCGCCCAGGGCGACACCAGCCACTGCGCCGGCGACCGCCAGTTCGACCCGGCCATCGACTTCTACGCCCCGCCCTGCGTGGCCAAGTCGAACGGGCAGAACCCCGGCGCCACCTACCAGGGCGTGACCGACACCGAGATCAAGATCGTCCAGTACGTCGGTGCCGGCGACCCGGCCGTGAACGCCATCCTCGCCGCCCAGGGCGCGCTGGTCGAGAAGCCGCAGTACGACGCCTACAACGCCGTGGCGCAGGAGTTCATCAACGAGCGCTACGAGCTGTACGGCCGCAAGGTCGTCATCAAGACCTTCCAGGGCACCTGCGACACGATCCCGCCGGACATCTCCTGCCTGCAGGGCGAGATGCGCAAGCTGGTCCAGCAGGAGAAGCCCTTCGCCGTCATGTGGAACACCTCGCTGTGCTCCGCCTGCTTCGCCGAGCTGTCCAAGCTGCGCACCGTGAACCTCGGTGGCTGGAACTTCCGCGACGAGTTCGGCCAGCGCTGGCGGCCCTACCACTACGACGTGACGATGAGCGGCACGCGCCTGGCCCAGCACGCCGGCCGCTTCTGGTGCCAGCAGCTCACCGGCCACAACGCCGAGTACTCCCGCAGCTACCGGGACACCCCCCGCCAACTCGGGGTCATCGCCACCAACGACCCGGAGAACCAGAACACGGTCGAGATCGACCTGAAGCGGGAGCTGGCCAAGTGCGGCCAGGACTACGGCAACCGCAAGTACTTCTACGAGCAGGACATCTCCACCGCCGACCAGCAGCGCCGGGCCGGCGTGCTCGCCATGCGGGGCAACGCCGTCGACCCCGGCGACGACGCCACCTCGGTGATGTGCTTCTGCGACCTCGTGGCGCCCGCCTTCCTCTACCAGGAGGAGGACACCCAGCAGTACTACCCCGAGAACATCGTGACCGGCACCGGGTTCATGGACACCGACCAGGCGTCGCAGGCCTACATCGGCACCGTCGGCTGCCCCCAGGGCGGCACCTGCGCCTTCGACGGGGCCTTCGGCTTCAAGTCCACCGGTGACCAGGGCAAGGAGTACACCGGCCGCGGCCACCAGGTGTGGAAGGCCGGAGGCGGCCAGGGCCAGACGCCGTTCGAGTCGGCGGACACGCACTGGGACTACCTCAACCTGATCGCCTCCTCGATCCACATGGCCGGGCCCAACCTCAACCCGGAGACCTTCGAGCAGGGCGCGTTCCGCCTCGGCGCCCGCGGCGACGCCGCCAACCCGCTGCGCCAGATCAGCCCGGGCAACTACCACTGGGCCCAGGACGTGATGCGGGTCTACTGGTCCTCGACCAAGCCGAGCCCGTACAACGGCGAGCGGGGCACGTACGTGAACCTCGATCCCAAGCGCACGCCGGTCGACGGCTGGGCCAAGCAGAAGCTCGCCCTGCCCCCGATGCCCCGATGAGCCGGCTCGCCCCCCTCACCCGGCCCTTCCGCGGCGACGCCCTCAGCGCCAAGGCGCTGCGCACCGCGCTGGTCGTCCTCGGGTTCCTGCTCGCGCTCGACACCCCGGGTCTGCTCAAGATCACCGGCGACGGCTGGACCGACCTCAGCCTCAGCCTCGACGGCGTGCGCAACAGCCTGCCGACGATCACGAACGGCGGCTCGCAGGGGACGCTCTACGGCCTGCTCGCCGTCGGGCTCATCCTCATCTACCGGACGAACAAGATCATCAACTTCGCCGTCGCCGCCATCGGCGCCGTGCCGGCGGTGTTCGCCGTCCTGCTCGTCCTCACCAAGGGCGTGCCATGGATCGTGGCCTTCCCGATCGCCCTCGCCGGCGGCGTGCTGTTCGGCGCCCTCACCGACGTGCTGGTGATCCGGCGCTTCCGAGAGGCGCCTCGGCTCATCGTCACCGTGGCCACCATCGGCGTCGCCCAGATCTTCGCCTTCGTCAACCTGTACGTGCCCCGCTGGCTCGGCGTCGACGGGCTGCCCCCGGGCAACTTCTCCGACAAGACGCCCTTCGGCGGCCCCCGCTTCACCAACGCCCAGGGGATCCTCTACGGCACCGGCAACAACATCGCCGCCCTCGTCGCCGTGGTCGCCTGCGCCCTCGGCCTGGCCCTGTTCTTCAAGAAGAGCCGGCTCGGCATCGCCCTGCGGGCCTCGGCCGAGAACGCCGACCGGGCCGGCCTCCTCGGCATCCCGGTCAAGAAGGTGCAGACCGTGGCCTGGGCCATCGCCGGCCTGTTCGGGGCCGTCGTCATCTTCTTCCAGGCCTCGGTGACCACCATCCCCCTCGACGGCTCGCTCGGCTACACCACGCTGTTGTTCGCCCTCGCCGCGGCCGTGGTCGCCCGCATGGAGTCGATCCCCACGGCCGTGCTCGCCGGCATCGGCATCGGCATCATCGACTTCGCCACGGTGAAGGAGGTCGGCGAGTCGTCCATCTCGCGGGCGGTGATGCTGGTCTTCATCCTCGTCGCCCTCGCCTTCCAGAAGGGCGGTGGCGCCCGGGCCAAGGACACCGGCGTGTCGTCGTTCAAGGCGCTGCAGGAGTTCCGCCCGATCCCGCCGGAGCTGCGGGACCTGAAGGAGATCCGCATCGCCAAGACCGGCCTGCTGGTGCTGGTGGTGGCCGCCTTCGTCGGCGCCCCCTTCGTCGCCGGCGACGCCGACCTCACCCGGCTCACGTTCCTGCCGATCTTCGCCATGGTCGGCATCTCCCTGGTCGTGCTCACCGGCTGGGCCGGCCAGATCTCGCTCGGCCAGTTCGCCTTCGTGGGCGTGGGCTCCGTGACGGCGGCGAAGCTGTTCGTCGACCACGGCTGGGACTTCTGGCTCACCCTCATCGCCGCCGCCGTGGCCGGCGCCGTCGTCGCCGCCCTGGTGGGCCTGCCGGCCATCCGGGTGCAGGGCCTGCTCCTCGCGGTGACCACGCTCGCCCTGGCCGCCGCCGCCGAGGGATACCTCTTCGTCAACAAGAACGAGAAGTACAAGGTCGGCCAGGCGATCCTGCCCTCGAGCGAGATCGACTTCGCGGAGCGGCCGGTGCTGTGGGAGCGCATCGACTACCGGCGCCTGGTGTCGGAGAACGGCTTCTTCTCGGGCGACCGCGGCTTCTACTACTTCTGCGTCATCTTCATGGTGCTGCTGTTCCTGGCGGCGTCGTCGTACCGGCGCAACCACGGCGGCCGGCTGCTCATCGCCTCCCGCGACAACGAGCGGGCGGCGCAGAGCTACTCGATCAGCATCCTGCGCACCCGCCTCGCCGCCTTCGCCGTGTCCGGCGCCATCGCCTCGGTGGCCGGCGCGCTGTTCTTCTACCTGCTGGTGAACGTCAACCCCGAGGACTTCGGCATCGCCAACTCCATCGACGTCTTCGTCGCCACCGTCATCGGCGGCCTGACGTCGCTCGGCGGCGCCATCGCCGGCGTGCTCCTCGTCAAGGGCATCGACCTGTTCGGCGAGAACCTCCTCGACGGCCTGTCGCTGCTGGTGACCGGGCCGGGCCTGCTGGTGGTCCTGCTGTTCCTGCCCGGCGGGCTGGCCCAGGGCTTCTTCACCCTGCGCGACCACTTCCTGCGCTGGGTCGCCGACCGCCACCACATCATCGTCCCCTCCCTCTTCGCCGACATGCGCGTCGAGGGCGACCAGGACGAGGACGACTCCGTCATCACCCGGGCCGAGGAGCACGCCGAGGAGGTCGAGCACGGCGAGGTGCTGGTGTGCCCCGTCTGCGCCGAGAGCTTCACCGTGGCCGCCGCCCTCGACCACGAGCACTTCCGACCCACCACGGACGTCGAGGTGGTCACCGCCGATCGCCAGGAGGTCAGCCAGTGAGCGTCGACCAGGACCCCACGGTCATCGCTCTGAGCGACGACGTGCCCGGCGACGAGCCGGTGCCCGCCATCGAGGTCCCCGACGAGGGCTTCAACGTCCGCGGCCTGCGCAACGTCACCGCCGGCACCTCGCTGCTGCCGCTCGGGCTGCTGTTCACGCTGAACTTCGTCGACGAGTTCGACCGGGTCGCGTTCGCAGCGCTCACCCCCGAGATCCGCGACGCCTTCGACCTGAGCGACACCGGCATCACCGCCGTCGCCGCGGTGACGACGGTGTTCTCGCTGCTCGTCGCCCTGCCCCTCGGCATCCTCGCCGACCGGGTCAACCGGGTGAAGCTGTCGATCGCCGCCGGCCTCGCCTGGGGCATCGCCGCCGTGGCCACCGGCCTCGTCTGGGCCGTGCCGCTGCTGTACCTGGTCCGGTTCCTGTCGGGCGTCGGCCGCATCACCAACGAGGTGGTCCACCCGTCGCTGCTCAGCGACTACTACCCCACCAAGGCCCACCCGCAGGTGTACGGCACCCACCGCCTCGCCAACGCCGTGGCACCGGTGGCCGGCCCCGTCGCCGGCGTGATCGCCGGGGTGGTGTCGTGGGAGGCCGCCTTCTTCGTCCTCGCCGTGCCCACGGCGTTCGCCCTGCTCGGCGCCCTGCGCCTGCGCGAGCCGCACCGGGGCGAGTCCCTCGACGCCGACCTCGCCGCCGCCCAGGCCGAGAAGTCGCCGATCCCCTTCGCCGAGGCCCGCCAGCAGCTCTTCGCCATCCGCACGCTCAAGCGCTTCTACGTCGGCGCCTTCTTCTTCGGCATCGGCACGCTGCAGCTGGGCACGCTCATCAGCCTCTACTTCGAGAACGTGTTCGAGTACGGGCCGGCCGCCCGCGGCTGGGTGCAGTTCGTGCTCGGCGCCGGCACCGTCGCCGGCCTCGTCGTCGGCTCGAAGCTGGCCGCGTCCGAGACCCGCCAGGGCCGGCTCCCCCGGCTCGGGTTCCTCGTCGGCGCCGCCTTCGCCCCCTTCGCCGCCGGCATGGTGATCCTGAGCGCCGCCCCGCTGTCCGGCATCGCCCTGGTGGGCGCGTTCGTCATCGCCGCCGGCAACGGCGGCTGGCAGCCCTCCTACTACTCGCTGCTCGGCACGGTGGCCCCGCCCCGCCTGCGGTCCCAGGCCTACGCCTTCGGCGTGATGATCTACGGCGCCGGCGGCCTCGCCTACGTCCTCGTCTTCAGCGCCTTCGGCGGCGAGGAGGGCAACTACCGGGGCCTGGCCATCGCCATGGCCTGCATCACCGCCGTCGCCGGCGCCATCGCCCTGTCGACCCAGCGCTCCATCGCCGGCGACGCCGAGGCCGCGGCCAAGTCGCTGGCCACCGCCCAGGAGTTCGCCCGCGGCGAGGGCACGCCGATCCTGCGCTGCCGCGACGTCGACCTGAAGTACGGCACCGTGCAGATCCTGTTCGGCGTCGACATGGACGTCTACGAGGGCGAGATCATCGCCCTGCTCGGCACGAACGGCGCCGGCAAGTCCACGATCCTGAAGGCCATCGCCGGCCTGGCACCGCCCTGCGCCGGCCAGATCGTCTTCGACGGCGAGGACATCACCTACGCCGACCCGGTGGCCACCGCCGGGATGGGCATCGTCGTCGTCCCCGGCGGCAAGGCCGTGTTCCCGACCCTCACCGTGGCCGAGCACTTCGAGTGCGGCACCTGGCTGTACGGCTCCATGGACCCGGCCGAGGCCGAGGCCCGCAAGGAGAAGGTGCTCCAGGAGTTCCCCCGCCTGCGCGAGCGCTGGAACCAGATGGCCGGCAACCTCTCCGGCGGCGAGCAGCAGCAGCTGGCCGTGGGCATGGCCTTCGTCGCCAAGCCCAAGCTGCTGATCATCGACGAGCTGTCGCTCGGCCTCGCCCCCACCATCGTCGAGCAGCTGCTGCGCATGGTGCGCGAGATCCACGCCGAGGGCACCACCATCATCCTCGTCGAGCAGTCGATCAACGTCGCCCTCACCATCGCCACGCGCGCCTTCTTCATGGAGAAGGGCGAAGTGCGCTTCGACGGCAAGACCGAGGAGCTGCTCGAGCGGGGCGACATCCTCCGCTCGGTCTTCCTCGAGGGCGCCGGCGGTGGCGGCGACCAGACCGCCGGCCGGCCGTCGCTGCAGCTGAGCGAGCGCGACTCGGCCGCCCTGGCCGCCGCCGTCACCGCCAAGGCGGGCGTCGAGCCCGGCGAGCCCGTGCTGTCGGTGCGGGGCCTGGTGAAGCGCTTCGGCGGCATCGTCGCCACCGACGACGTCAGCTTCGACCTGATGCCCGGCGAGATCATCGGGCTCATCGGCCCCAACGGCGCCGGCAAGACGACGATCTTCGACGAGATCTCCGGCTTCTTGAAGCTCGACGGCGGCCGGGTGGTCTTCCGAGGCAAGGACGTCACCGACTGGAGCCCCGACAAGCGGGCGGCGTACGGCCTCGGCCGGTCGTTCCAGGACGCCCGCATCTTCTCGTCGCTGACCGTCGCCGAGAACATCGCCCTCGGGCTCGAGCGCCACATCGAGGTGCGCGACCACCTGTCGCCGCTGCTCGGCCTGCCGGCCGTGTTCGACTCCGAGCTCGACGTCCGGTACACGGTCGACGACCTCATCGAGCTGATGAACCTCGGCGACTACCGCAACAAGTTCGTCTCCGAGCTGTCCACGGGCTCGCGCCGCATCGTCGACCTGGCCATGGCGATCGCCCACGACCCCACGGTGCTGCTGCTCGACGAGCCGTCGTCCGGCATCGCCCAGAAGGAGACCGAGGCGCTCGGCCCGCTCATCAAGCGCATCCAGCGCGAGGCGAAGTGCGCCGTGCTCGTCATCGAGCACGACATGCCGCTCATCACCGGCGTCTCCGACAAGATCATCGCCCTCGAGCTCGGCGCCGTCGTCGTCGAGGGCGACGCCGACACCGTCCTCAACGACAAGCGGGTCGTCGACGCCTACCTCGGCGGCGACCTCGACATCATCAACCGGTCCGGCACCCCGACCGGCGGGGCCGCGGCACCGGCCGAGACCGTCGACCGCACCACGCCGACGCCCGGCGCGAAGGGCGCCGGCGGCCGTCGCCGGCGGGCCCCGCTGACCGCCGAGGACCGCCGGCCCACCGACGGGGAGGAGCGATCGTGAGCGTCCGCCGCAGCGCACGGGCGGTGGCCGTCCTGGCCGTCGTGCTGGCCGGCGCCGTCGGGTTCACCCCGGCGCCGTCGTCGGCCGAGGAGCCCCAGGCCGTCGGCTGGTGGAGCCGCCGGCTCCCCCTGCAGGGCGAGTCGGCCAGCGGGGAGGGCGTGGTCACCGGGCTGTCCAGCCGCAGCCCCGTCGCCTTCCAGCAGGAGCCGCCCATCGAGATCCCCACGCCCGGCGGCGAGGACGACGGCGGCGACGGCGGGGGCGGGTTCTCCCCGCCCACCACGGCGCCGCTGCCCGTGCCGGTGCCCACCGTCCCCGAGCTGCCCGTGCCCGTCCCCGACGAGCCCGGGCCGGGCACCGAGAACCCGACCGTGCCCGACGGCGGGCTGTGGGTCGCGAACGACCCCACCGGGCCGATCGCCATGTCGGCGCTGCGCTTCCGCGGCGACATCGGCGCCGGCGAGCTCGTGCTCCGCTTCGCACCGGGCACCACCACGGTCGGCCCGATCGTCGCCTGCCCGGCGCTCAGCGCCTTCGAGCCGGTGGAGGGCGGCGCCTGGCGCGACCGTCCCGCCCACGACTGCGACCGCCTCTCGCTCACCGGCCGCCGCTCCGCCGACGGCACCGGCATGGAGTGGAGCATCCCGCAGGGCTTCCTGCCCTTCGGCGAGCGGGTGCTCGACATCGTCCTGCTCCCCGACCCCACCCGGGGCGACGCCTTCTCCGCCTACTTCGAGGCGCCGGGCCAGGGCTCGCTCACCGTCACCCAGGGCCAGGAGCTGCCGCCTCCCGTGGCCGAGCTGCCCGAGCTCGAGCCGGCGACGCTGCCCACGCCCGCGATCGACGCGCCCACGTTCGCCGACAGCCCGACCTTCGACGTGCCCGACGCCCCGGTCGTCGAGGTGCCCGAGTCCGAGACCGCGGCGCCCGCGCTCACCCCGCCGTCGCCCGTGTCGTCGCTGCTCGAGCCCTTCACCGAGAGCCGCACGGCGCGCATCATCGCCGTCACCGTGCTGCTGCTGATGGGGAGCGGGCTGTGGCTCTTCGGCGGGCGTCCGGTGCGCGAGCCGCGGCTGCTCGGCGCACTCGCCGCCGCCGCCCCCGTGGTGCGCACGACGCCGGCGCCGTCCGGGCGCGGCATCGGCCGGTTCCGTCGCGAGCGCGACGCCCGGCCCGGCCGGCTCTAGGCCGCCTCAGGCCTCCGGGGCCTTCGTGGGCGGGGCCACCCGGACGGTGCCCCGCTCGCTGCGCTTGACCTCGTAGAGCATCTTGTCGGCGCGGTCGATGAAGTCGGCCGCCGCCTCGCCCTGCTCGGGGATGGCGATGCCGACCGACAGGCCGGCGCCGAAGTCGGACATCACCGACCGGGCGGCCTCGCACATGCGCCGGCCGATGTCGGCGGCGCCCTCGGCGTCGACGTCCTGCAGCAGGGCGGCGAACTCGTCGCCGCCGATGCGGTACATGCGGTCCTCGGCGCGCAGCACGTCGTGCAGCGCCGTGGCCAGGCTGCGCAGGGCGAGGTCGCCGGTGAGGTGGCCGTGCGTGTCGTTGACCGCCTTGAGCCCGTCGACGTCGGCCATGACCAGCGCCCAGCCGCCGCGGCGGCGGGCGCCGAGGGTGTCGAGGGCGTCCTGGAACGCCGCCAGGTTGCCGAGCCCGGTGAGCGTGTCGACCGTGGCTCGGGTGCGCAGGTCGTCGACCAGCATCACCACGTCGAGGGCCCGGCCCATCTCCCGGGCGAGCAGCTCGAGCGCCTCGCGCCGGTCGAGGCTCATCTCGACCGGGGCGTGGTCGGCGACGATGAGCAGCCCGGTGCCGCGCTCGGCGGAGCGCACCGGCAGTGCCATCACGGTGGAGGCACCGGCCTCCAGCAGCGACCCGACGCCGGGCAGGCCGTCGGGGCTGCCGCTGACGACCAGGCAGCTGGAGGCGGTGCCGATCGACTCGAGCAGCCGGAGCAGGGTGGCGGCGCTGAGCCGGCGCAGCTCCGGGGCGAGCGGCCCGAGCACGCCCTTGCCGTCGAGGCCGGTGGTGCCGGGCAGGGCGAACAGCGCCGAGCTCAGGGCGCCCACCTGGATGGCGAAGCGGGCCCCGGAGGCCTCCAGCTCGTGGACGTCGTGGATCTGGGCCAGCTCGAGCGTGGTGCGGGCGAGCTGGTGGGTGGTCGAGTCGCGCGGCGGGGCGCCGAGCTCGGACAGGCGCTCGCCGGCCGCCCGGACCAGGCCCCGGAGGTGCTCCTCCTGCTCGGCGGTGAGCTGGTCGGCTTCGAGCACCGCCACCCCGACCACCCGCTCGCCGGCCCGGATGGCGTCGGCGGCCCGGACCCCGACCTCGTCGTCGGCCCGGACCAGCTCGGAGGTGCGCAGCGCCCGGCCGAGGACACCGGTGCGCACGGGCAGCCCGTCGAGCACCTCGCTGTGGCCGTCGTGGGCGGCGCAGCGCAGCAGGCCGTCGCGCTCGTAGTAGACGGCGGCCCGGTCGCCGAGCCGGCGCAGCTCGGTGACGAGCAGCTGGGCCAGCGCCTGCGGGTCGGCGGCGTCGGCGAGGGCCTCTCGCGCCTCGCGCACCGGGTCGAGCACGAGCGGCGGGCGCCGGCGCTGGGCGCTCGGCGGCGACCAGTCGGCGGTGGGCTGGCCGAAGAGCGGACCTCGGGCCAGGTGCACGCCGAGCGCCCGGAGCTCGTCGAGCTGGTCGTGGCGCTCGACGCCCTCGGCGATGACGTGGATGTCCTCGTGCTCGGCGAAGGCCACGTAGGCGCGCACGACGGAGCGGTTGGCCGGCTCGTGGACGATGTCGCGCACCAGCGGGGCGTCGAGCTTGACGAAGGTGGGCCGGACCCGGGCGATCATCGCCAGGCTCACGCCCGAGGTGTTCTCGATCGACAGGTGGATGCCGGCGGTGGCCAGGGCGTCGAGCTCGGACGACAGCTCGCCGAGCCGGTCGACCTCGGCGCCGCGGACGTCGACCACGATGCGGGAGCCGAGGCGCTCGGCCTCCTCGAACAGGCGGGGATCGCCGAGGAGGTCGGCGCTGGCGTGGACGAAGACGAGGCCGTCGTCGGGCGGGGCGCCCGCCTGGGCGAGCGACGACAGGACGGCGAGGCCGCCGTCAGGGGCGTCGTCGAGCCAGCGGTGGGGGCGGGCCTCCCAGCCGATGGGGCGGCCGGTGCGGAGGTCGACGATCGGCTGGAAGCGGGCGCGCCGGGACGAGGCCCCGGCTTCGGGACCGGCCGACACCGCCGCCTCCCGCCCGCTCGTCACGCGCCGTCCTTCCTCCAACTCTCCCGCAAACCGGTCGGTGGGGTCTTGCGCCCCGCCGTGGACGACCGATCCCTCTCCGGGCGCACTGTACGTCGTCCGGATCTGTTGATCCGGCATCCTGAGCGCATTGGTCCGAACGCGCTATGCGGCCGCCGGGCCCACACCGGACAAGTGGCACGCTCTCGGCGGAACCGGTGGCTCAGGTGCGCTCGTACCCGGACGCCTCGAGCTCCTCGGCGAGCTCGGGACCGCCGCTGCGCTCGATGCGACCACCGACGAGGACGTGCACCCGGTCGGGCTGCAGCTCGGTGAACAGGCGCCGGTAGTGGGTGATGGCGAGCACGCCGAGGCCCTCGGCGGTGAGCTCCTCGATGCGTCGGCTGACGTCGCGGAGGGCGTCGATGTCGAGGCCGGAGTCGATCTCGTCGAGGATGGCGATGCGGGGCCGGACGGTGGCCAGCTGCACGGTCTCGTTGCGCTTCTTCTCGCCGCCGGACAGGTCGACGTTGAGCGGCCGCTCGAGGAAGCGGGCCTCGAAGCCGATGCGGCGGGCCTCGTCGGCGATGGTGGCGGGCACGGCTCCGGGGTCGCGACCGGCGGCCTTCGCCGCCTCGACCAGGACCTCCTCGAGCCGGACGCCGGGCACCTCGATGGGGTACTGCATGGCGAGGAACAGCCCCGCCTTCGCCCGCTCCCACGCCGGCAGGGCGAGCAGGTCGACGCCGTCGAGGGTGGCGGACCCGCCCGTGACGGTGTAGCTCGGATGGCCGGCGAGCACGCCCGACAGCGTCGACTTGCCGGCGCCGTTCGGCCCCATGACCGCGTGGACCTCGCCGGCGGGGACCGTGAGGTCGACGCCCTGGAGGATCTCCTTGCCGGCGACCTCGGCGCGCAGGCCGCGGATCTCGAGGGTGCTCATGCGTCCAGCTCCACGTGGATGTCGCCGTCGACCACCGTGACCGCGTAGGTGGGCGTCGGGCGGGTGGCGGGCAGGGCGGTGGGCTCCCCGGACTCGAGGCGGAAGGCGCTGCCGTGCTTCCAGCACTCGATGGTCTTGAGGTCGCAGTCGACCTCGCCCTCGGCGAGGGAGACGTCCTGGTGCGTGCAGCGGTCGCCGATGACGTAGACGTCGTCGCCGCAGCGGACGACGGCGAGGCGGTGGCCGTCGACGTCGACCCGGATGGCGCTGTCCGGCGCGACGTCGTCGAGGGCGCAGACGCGGGTGGTCACGGCAGGCTCCGCTCGAGCTTGCGCTCGAGGGCGTCGCGCACGACGTCCTCGAACGGGCCGAGGGCCAGGTGGTCGACGACCTCGTCGAAGAAGCCGCGCACGATCAGGCGCTCGGCCCGGCCGCTCGGCACGCCACGGCTCTCGAGGTAGAAGCGCTGCTCCGGGTCGACCGGCCCGACCGTCGAGGCGTGGCTGCACTGCACCTCGTTGTTCTCGATCTCGAGGTTGGGCACCGACTCGGCCCAGGCGTCGTCGGACAGCTTGAGGTTGCGGTTGGTCTGGAACGCCTGCGTGCCGCGGGCCTCGGGGCGGATCTTGATGAGACCGGTGTAGACCGACGCGCCCTTCTCGCCGAGCGCCCCCTTGAACAGCAGGTTCGAGGTGGTGTCGGGGGCGACGTGGTCCTGGAAGGTGCGGAAGTCGAGCAGCTGGCTGGCGTCGCCGAAGTAGGCGGCGGTGATCTCGCCGTGGGCGCCGCGACCGGCCATCGCCGTGTCGACCCGCATGCGGGCGTAGTCGCCGCCGAGGGCGGCGGCGCCGGCGTGGAGGAAGCCGCCCTGGTCGACCCGGGACGCCAGGCGCCCGATCTGCCAGGCGGCGTCGCCGAGGACCTGCACGATGGCGTGGTGGAGCCGGGCATCCCGCCCGACCACCAGCTCGGTGACCGGCAGGGAGAGGGTGCCGGCGCCGTCGGGTCCGCAGTGCAGCTCCACGACGGAGGCGGACGCGCCCTGCCCGACCTCGACGACGAGGCGGGGGAAGGTGGCGACGCCGTCGGGGCCGGCCTCGTGGACGACCACGATCTGACCGGCGTCGACGCCGTCGGGGACGCGGACCACGACCGGCGACGCGTACGCGTCGTGGAGGTGGCCGAGCGCGTCGTGCACCTCGCCGAGGGCGGCGCCGAGCGGTCCGGCGTCGGTGAGGTCGTCGCCGGTTCGGACCTCGACGCGCGAGCCGTCGGGGCGCACCACGTCGACGGGCACGCCGGCGCTGGTGCGGACGACCACGGCGTCGGCGCCGGCCCGGTCGAGCAGGCGCTGGGCGGCCTCGCCGGAGGCGCCGGCGTCGTCGGCGCTCGCCGGGCGGTAGCGCTCGAGGTCGAGGTCGCCGATGCGGCTGTAGCGCCACACCTCCTCGTCGACCGACGGCAGCTCGGTGGCGGCGAAGCGCTCGGCCGCCGCGGTCCGGCGCTCCACGAGCCACGAGGGCCCGGGGAGGGCGGCGGCGGCTTCGGTGGTGAACGAGCTCATCGGGTGGTCGACCCTACTGACGGGCGTCGCGGGGACCGCATCGACGCACGGACCGCCATCAGTCCCCACCACGCCGGAACAGGCGCTTCCAGCGGGGCTGGGCCTGGCGGCGGCGCTCAGCCTCGACCTCGGCCATCATCTCGGGGCCGGCGGCGTTGACGATGTCCTCGGCGGCGTCGAGCAGGGCGGCGATGGAGCCGTCGTCGTCGGCGACGCTGCTGGGCTCGGCCGGCGTCTCGGGCGTGATGAGGGTGCCGTGCTGCCAGTTCACGTCGGCCATCCGCGGCGTGTACCTCGGGCAGTCGTCGGGGCACCGCCACGGGGCGTGGGGCGCGAGGTCGAGGTCGCACTTCCGCACGGTGTCGCCGTTCGGGTACGTGCGCGACTCGAAGAACTTGCAGTCCTGGCGCATCGGCATGTCGACACCACCGCCGGATCAGCCGACGGAGCCCTCCATCTGCAGCTCGATGAGCCGGGACCACTCGACCGCGTACTCCATGGGGAGCGTGCGGGTGACCGGCTCGATGAAGCCGTTGACGATCATGCCCATGGCCTGCTCCTCGGTGAGGCCGCGGCTGCGGAGGTAGAACAGCTGCTCGTCGGCGACCTTGGAGACGGTGGCCTCGTGGCCGATCACGGCGTCGCGGGCACCGACCTCCATGTAGGGGTAGGTGTCGCTGATCGAGTCGCCGTCGAGGATGAGGGCGTCGCACTGGACGTGGCTCTTGCAGCCGTAGGCGTCGTCCTCGACCCGGACCAGGCCGCGGTAGGAGGTGCGGCCGCCGTCCTTGGAGATCGACTTCGACACGATCTTCGACGTGGTCTCCGGGGCGGCGTGGACCATCTTGGAGCCGGTGTCCTGGTGCTGGCCCTCGCCGGCGTAGGCGACGGAGAGCACCTCGCCCGAGGCCTTGGGGCCCACGAGCCAGACGGCCGGGTACTTCATGGTCAGGCGCGAGCCGATGTTGCCGTCGATCCACTCCATGTGGCCCTCGGCCTCGACCCGGGCCCGCTTGGTGACCAGGTTGAAGACGTTGTTCGACCAGTTCTGGATGGTGGTGTAGGTGACCCGGGCGCTGGGCTTGACCACGATCTCGACCACGGCGGAGTGCAGCGAGTCGGTGGTGTACGTCGGGGCCGAGCAGCCCTCGATGTAGTGCACCTTCGAGCCCTCGTCGGCGATGATCAGCGTCCGCTCGAACTGGCCCATGTTCTCGGCGTTGATGCGGAAGTACGCCTGGAGCGGCATCTCGACCTCGACGCCCGGCGGGACGTAGATGAACGAGCCGCCCGACCACACGGCCGAGTTGAGCGCCGAGAACTTGTTGTCGTTCGGCGGGATGACCGTGCCGAAGTACTGCTTGACCAGCTGCGGGTACTCACGGACGGCGGTGTCCATGTCCGTGAAGATCACGCCCTGCTTCTCGAGGTCCTCGCGGTTCTTGTGGTACACGACCTCGGACTCGTACTGGGCGGTGACGCCCGCCAGGTACTTGCGCTCGGCCTCGGGGATGCCCAGCTTCTCGTAGGTCTGCTTGACCGAGTCGGGCAGCTGGTCCCACGCGTCGACCTGCTGGTCGGTGGGCTTGATGTAGTAGTAGATGTCGTCGAAGTAGATCTCCGACATGTCGCCGCCCCAGCTCGGCATCGGCCGCTTGAGGAAGTGCTTGTACGACTTCATGCGGAAGTCGATCATCCACTGGGGCTCGCCCTTCATCCACGTCATCTCGCGGATGATCTCGTCGTTCAGGCCGCGCTTGGGCTTGAAGACGTAGTTCTCCTCGTCGCTCCAGCCGAGCTTGTACTTGCCGAGGTCGAGGTCGGTGACAGCCACTGCGGTCCCCTTCGATGGTGGTGGGCGAGGTGCGTCGGGCGGGGATTTCCCCTATGGCCATCTTACAAATTCCCCGGCCCCGAACCCACGTCGCCGGGGACGCCCGTGCCGTGACCTTCGCCGCCGATCCTTCCCCGGACGCGACCGCACCCCCGGCCACGAGGGCCGGGGGTGCGTCGTCCACCGCCGCACCGCCAGGGCGGTGTCCGGAAGGTCAGGCCGCCGGCGGGACCAGGGTCTCGCACCCACCCTTCACCGCGTCGACGACTTCACCGGGCAGACCGGCACCCTTCAGCTGGTCCAGGTCGGCGCACGTCGGCCCGCCACCGTCACCCGGGGGGATCGGCAGATCCTCGGGCGGGACAGGCAGACCCTCCGGGGGCGTGGGGGCCTCACCCTTCTTCAGCGACTCGCAACCAGCCACGAAGTCCTCACCCAGCGGAGCGAGCTGGGTGCAATCGAACCCATCCCCACCACCAGGCGGCGTCGGAGCCTCACCACCGGTCAGCGCATCAACGAGCTCGAGGCAAGGCTCCTCGACCTCGGGGACGACCTCACCGAGCGCCTCGCAGAGTGCGTCGAGGGGCGAGCCCTCGTCGCCACCGGTCTCATCGTCATCCGAGCCGTCGCCGCCCTCGCCGTAGCCGGGCTTGCCGTCCTCGCAGTCGGGCGGGTTGCCATTCTCACAACCAGCGCTCCCGCCACGGGAGCCGGGATCGTCGGGCTGTTGCGCCAGGGCGGACCCGACCCCGAAGGCGAACACCGTGGCGACCATCGCCAGGATCGCCAAGAACCGCTTCTGCATCGTGTGCTCCTCTGCTCGTGGCGGCACCCGTGTGCCCCCCTCCGGGCAGG
>JBKHXT010000082.1:0-4857 GCA_046565885.1 Acidimicrobiia bacterium | reverse complement strand
TCGTCGACCTCGACGAGGATCCGCCCACGCCGGTCGACGGCGTGTCGATCGTGCCCACCCGCACCTTCGAGGGCCTCGACGCCGCCGGCCGGCCCTTCGACCGGGTCGTCACCTTCATGGGCAACTCGACCTTCCACGTCGAGGCGCTCGACGTGGTGAAGCGGGTGGGCGGCACCGTCCTGCTCCACGACGCCCGGCTCACCGGCCTCTACGGGGAGGTGCAGCGCCTGCACCCGAAGCGGCTCGTGCGTCGCTCGGTGGGGCGGACGGTCGGCGACGTGTACCCCGACCGCTACCGCGAGCTGATCCAGGCCCAGGACGTCGTCCCGCCGGACCTGGCCTACCTGTCCGGTGTCCACCTGCTGGCCGAGGTCGTCGTCGCCGCCCACCAGGTGCTCGTCCACTCCCGCTACGCCGCCGACCTCACCGAGCTGGACACCGGCGTGCGGCCCGACGTGGTGTTCCCGATCCCGTCGGCGCGGCCGCGGCCCCGGGCGCCCCAGGTCGACGTCGACCACGTCGTCAGCGTCGGCATCGTGTCGCCCACCAAGGGGGCCGAGCTGCTCGTCGACGCCGCCGCCGCCCTGCGCCGCCGCGTGCCCGGCGCCCGGCTGACGTTCGTGGGTGGCGTCACGGACGAGTACCGCGACGAGCTGCTCGCCCGGGCCGAGGCCGCGGGCGCCGGCGGGGCGGTGGCGCTCACGGGCCACGTTCCTGCCGAGGAGTACGAGGCGATCCTGTCCCGGGCGACGTGCGCCGTGCAGCTGCGGGCGTTCACAAACGGCGAGTCGTCGGCGGCGGTCATGGACGCGCTGAGCGCCGGTCTGCCCACGGTCGTGACCGACCTCGGCGCCATGGCCGAGCTGCCCGAGGGCACGACGGTGCCGGTGCGCGCCGGCGCCGGGGCGGACGAGGTGGCCGAGGTGCTCGCCGAGCTCCTCGCCGACGGGCCCCGCCGGGCGGCGCTCGCCGTGGCGGCGCAGGCCCACGCCGCCGCCAACACCTACGAGGCGGCCGCCCGCCGCCTGCTCGCCGCCCTCGACCTCTGAGCGCCCGAAAGCTCGGGCACGGTGCCGCCGGTGGTGCCGAATCCACGACAGTTGCCGGTTCGGCGGCTTCGCTCCGTGCGGGCGCTGGCACAATGCGTGCATGCGTGCGCAGCGCCTCCTCTCGGCCGCGGTCGTCCTCGTGCTCGGCATCGCCGTGGTTCCGGTCGCGCCGGCGGCCGCCGACGTCCCCGAGCTGCGGCGCACGGTCGAGTACCTGCGGACGAGCGATCTGAACCACCAGGGCCTCGGCATCGACCAGGCCATGTCGTCGCCGGCGATCGGCGACGTCACCGGCGACGGCGTGCCCGACGTCGTGTCCGGGAGCATGGACGGCTGGGTGGTCGTGCTCGACCCCCGCGACGGGCGGGTGCTGCGCTCGGCCATGGTCCAGGAGGGGGCGATGATCCAGGCGTCGCCGACCCTCGCCGACGCGACCGGCGACGGGGTGCTCGACGTGGTCGTCGCCACGGTCAAGAACTCGCCCGGGGCCTCCCGGGTCCGGATCTACTCGATGACCGCCTCCACCCCGCGGCTCGTGTTCGACCAGGCGGACACCACCGTCGGCTCCCGCCACGGGTTCTTCGGCGCGCCGGCGGTGGGCGACATCGACGGCGACGGCGGCCTCGAGGTCGTGGTCGCCGGGCTCGACCACCACGTGCACGCGTGGGACGTCGTCGGCGGTGCGCGCGCCGCCGGCTTCCCGGCGCACACCTACGACACGACCCTGTCCTCGGTGGCGCTCGCCGACATCGACCGCGACGGCGCCAAGGACGTCGTCTTCGGCGGCGACATGGACTTCGGCCAGCCGTTCGCGCCGGGTGGCTACCTGTGGGCGATCAACGGCCGCAACGGCCGGCCGTTCCCGGGCTACCCCCTCCGCCTCGGCGGCGAGGTCATCTGGTCCTCGCCGGCGGTCGGCGACCTCGACGCCGACGGCGACCTCGACGCCGTGGTCGGAACCGGGCGCAACTTCGGCGACGGCCTCGAGCCCGGTGCCGGCCGCAAGCTCCACGCCGTCGACCTGCGCGGCGCCCGCCACGTGGCCGGGTGGCCGCGCTCGCTCTCGGCCAACACGATGGGCTCCCCGGCGCTCGCGAACCTGGACGGCGACCCCCAGCTCGAGGTCCTCACCATGACCGGCGACGGCCACCTGCACCGCCTGGAGAGCGACGGCGGCGTGCCCTGGACCCGCTGCTACATGAACTTCTCCGGCTGCGGCAGCGACCGGGCCATCCTCGCCTCCCCCGTGATCGCCGACCTCGACGACGACGCCGCCCCCGAGGTCGCTGCCGTCGTGGAGCGCCAGCTCGTCGTCGGCGACGCGGCCAGCGGCGCCATCGAGTCCCGGCTGCCGCTGCGCAGCAGCACCACCGAGTACGCCCACCCCGGCGCCAACGCCCCGGCGGTCGGCGTCCACGCCGGCACCACCTACGTGGCCGCCTACGTCCAGGTCGGCAGCGCACCCGACGGCCGCCGCTCGCCCGGCGACCGCCAGGGCATCTACGTGTGGTCCACCGCCGGCACGCCGTCGACGGCGCCGTGGCCGACGTTCCACCGCGACCTGGCCCGCACCGGCACCACCGACCCGTCGGCGCCCCGTCCGGTCGACCACCGGGCCTACGTCGACGCCGCCTACCGGGATCTGCTCGGTCGCGGCGCCTCGGCGGCCGAGCAGACGTACTGGCACACCCGGCTGTCGTCGGGGCTGCCGCGCGGCGAGTTCACGCTCGCGCTGTCCCGCAGCCCGGAGTGGACCGGCGTGGTCGTCGACCGCCTGTACCAGCAGGTGTTCGGTCGCACGGCCGACGCCGGCGGTCGCGCCTACTGGTCCGACGTGGTGTCGCGGGGCCTGCGGGTCTCCGAGGTCGCCTCCCACTTCTACGGCTCCGACGAGTGGTTCCGCCGGCCCCCGCCCACGGGCGGCGGCGGCACGGTGGGCGGCTGGGTCGACGGCCTGTACCGGCGGATCCTCGGCCGCGAGCCCGACGGCAACCGGGCCTACTGGATCGACCAGGTGCAGCGGGGCGTGCCCCGCAAGACGGTGGCCGTGGCGTTCTACCTGTCGATCGAGAGCAACGCCCGGCGGGTCGACGCCCTCTACCGCGAGCTGCTCGACCGCCCGAGCGAGCCGGCCGGCCGCGACTACTGGGCCCGCCAGCTGGTGACGGTGGACGACATCCGCCTCGCCGCCCTCCTGACCGCCAGCGACGAGTACGTCCGCAAGACCGCCTGACCCGTTCCCTCCCGGCGGATCGACCGCTGACGGTCGATCCGCCCCGTGAGAACCAGCGACGCCTCGTTCCTTCCCTGCGGATCGACCGCTCACAGTCGATCCGCCCGGTGAGAACCGGCGACGCCTCGTTCCTCCCTTGCGGATCGACCGCCGACGGTCGATCCGCCCGTCAGGAAGCCGGGGGGGTGCGGTCCTCCTCGAGGGCGCGCAGGCGCTGGTCGAGGTGCTCGAGGTCGGCGCTGACCGCCCGGACCGTGGTGTCGACGTGGTCGGCCACCGGGTCGACCATCCAGCGCACCGCCTTCTGGGCCACCCGCTTGAGGCGGGCGTTCACCGGGTTGGCCGAGCGGGGCTCGGCCCGGGGCGTCGTGGAGAGCCGGCGGACGGCCAGCGACCGGTCGCGGTCGACGGCGGCCCGGGGCACGGGCGGCGCCGGGATGGCGGCGCTGGCGATGCGGGCCTGCAGCTCGGCGCGGTCGACGACGTCGTCGCGCACGGCCGGGCGCAGCGCCACGCCGGCGGCGGCGGCCATGGCCTCGGCGAGCCCCTGGTCGTCCTCGACGACGACGTCGTGCTCGCCGGCGGCCTGCTGGCCGAGGCCGCCCACCGACGTGACGATGGTGGGCGTGCCGAGCAGGCCCGCCCGCTCGACGACGCTCGACGACCAGATGTGGCGGTAGGGGAGCACCACCCGGTCGGCGGCGGCGATCCAGAGGTCGAAGTGCTCGTCGGACACGTAGCCCCGGCGCATCTCCGCGCCCGGCGTCCGCTCGACCAGGTCCTGCAGCTCGTCGGTGTACTGCACCCACGCCGGCTCGTCGAGGCGGGTGTCGCCCACGACGTACAGGCGGGCGCCGCCGGCATCCGCCGGTCGCTCGAGGCGGGCGAAGGCCCGCACGGCCCGGTCGAAGCCCTTGTGGGGCTGGACGAAGCCGATGGACACGAACACCGGCACGTCGGCGGGCACGCCGAGCTCGGCCCGGGCGTCGGCCCGGTTCATCGTGGTGCGGGGCGTGAACGACGAGCCGTGCTCGACCAGGCGCACCGACGCCGGCGGCAGCCGGAACGCCTCGAGGCACTGCCGGCGCTCGTCCTCGGTGTGCACCACGATCGACCCGGCTCGGCGCAGCGCCACCCGCCGGATGGCGCCCCGCACGCGGCTGGATCGGTAGTCGATCTCGTGCACCCGCAGCTCGAGCTCGGTGCGGGAGGCGAGCAGGGCGAAGGCGGCCCACACGGCCTGGCGGGGCGCCGGCCCCCACGCCTGGTCGAAGAACAGGTCGGGGTGGAACTGGACCACGACCTTGTCGTAGCCCTTGGCCATCTCGGCCAGCGCCAGCATGCTGCGCGGCGAGGGCAGCGGCAGGTGGTGGTGGGCGGCCGAGGGCAGGGGCGACAGGACCCCGACGTCGTGGCCTTCGCGGCGCAGGGCGGCCACCTCCTGCACGGCGTAGCTGCCGATCCCGTCCCGGTAGGGCGGGTACGGCGACACCATCAGCGTCCTCACGGCGCGACCTCCCGGGTCCAGCCGTGCAGCAGCTGCTCGAGCTGGTCGAGGACGACGCCGGGCTCGTA
>JBKHXT010000081.1:0-8498 GCA_046565885.1 Acidimicrobiia bacterium | reverse complement strand
GCCGACCTCCCGGACGACCTCGCCGAGGTCCTCGCGCCGATGGCGCTGTGCAGCGACGCCACCCTCCGCCACGACGACGAGGAGGGCGTCTGGCGCCTCGTGGGCGATCCCACCGAGGGGGCGCTGGTCGTGCGCGCCGCCACGGGCGGCGTCGACGCGGAGACCCGCCGGGGCGAGCGGCCCCGGGTCGGCGAGGTGCCGTTCGACTCCGCGCACAAGCTGATGGCCACGCTGCACGATGCCGACGGCGGCCTCCGGATGTACGCCAAGGGCGCCCCGGACGCCATCCTCGACCGCTCGACGAGCGTGCTCGGCCCCGACGGCCAGCCCGTCGACGTCGCCGAGGCCCGCCCCGAGCTCGAGGCGCACAACGCCCGCCTCGCCGAGGCCGGCATGCGCGTGCTGGCCGTGGCCCGCCGCGACCTGACCCGGGAGCAGTGGGAGGACGACGACGACCTCGATGCCGTGTCGAGCCTGACGTTCCTCGCCCTGGTCGGCATCGTCGACCCGCCCCGCGAGGAGGCGCGCGACGCCATCGACGAGGCCGAGGGCGCCGGCATCGCCGTGAAGATGATCACCGGCGACCACGCCACCACCGCCCGCTCCATCGGCCAGGCGCTCAACCTCGGCGAGCCCGGCGAGGAGGTGGTGGCCGTGACCGGTCGCGACCTCGACGCCATGAGCGACGACGAGCTCAGCGAGCGCATCGAGGGCATCTCCGTGTTCGCCCGCGTCTCGCCCGAGCACAAGCTCCGTCTGGTCGCCGCCCTCCAGAAGCGGGGGCACGTCGTGGCCATGACCGGCGACGGCGTGAACGACGCCCCCGCCCTGCGACGGGCCGACATGGGCATCGCCATGGGCATCACCGGCACGGAGGTGACGAAGGAGGCCGCCACCATGGTGCTGGCCGACGACAACTTCGCCACCATCGTCGAGGCGGTCCGCCGGGGCCGCACGATCTACGACAACATCGTCAAGTTCGTGCGCTTCCAGCTGAGCACCACGCTCGGCTTCGCCACGATCTTCCTCGTCGCCTCGATCCTCGGCATCGCCAGCGGCAAGCCGTTCACGGCGATCGCCATCCTCTGGGTGAACATCATCATGGACGGCCCGCCGGCGATGGCCCTCGGCCTCGACCCGGTCGACGAGCGGGTGATGGACCGCAAGCCCCGGCCGAGGGACGAGCGCATCCTGACCCGGCCCCGCTGGATCGCCATCGGCCAGGCCGCCGTCGTGATGGCCGCCGGCACGCTCGCCGTCCTGGCCTTCGCGCCCGGCCCCGAGCCCGAGGCCGGCGTGGCCACCGTGGCCGGCACCATGGCGTTCAACACCTTCGTGCTGTACCAGTTCTTCAACATCCTCAACGTGCGCAGCGACCAGCAGACCGTCTTCCGCCGGGCCACGCTGCGCAACGGCAAGCTCTGGATCGCCCTCGCCGCCGTGCTCCTGCTGCAGGTGGCGGTCACCCACGTCGGCTTCATGCAGAGCCTGTTCGACACCACGTCGATCTCGGCCACCCAGTGGCTCGTCTGCATCGCCGTCGGCTCCACCGTCCTCCTCACCGAGGAGGTCCGCAAGGCGATCCGCCGGTCGCGCACCGGCGAGCCCGCCGCCTGATCCACGCACCCACGCACCACCGGAGGAAGCGATGAAGTGCCTGACCTGTCCCGACAGCACGCTGGCCATCACCGAGCGGTCGGGCGTGGAGATCGACTACTGCCCGACGTGCCGGGGCGTGTGGCTCGACCGCGGCGAGCTCGACAAGATCATCGAGCGCGCCGCCGAGCCGCCCCGCCGGGAGGACCGGTACGACGACGACCGTGACCGCGGCCGGTACGACGACCGGAGCGGGTACGGCGACCGCGACCGGTACGAGCGCGACCGGTACGACGACCGGTCCGGCTACCCGCGCAAGAAGAAGAAGTCGTTCCTCGAGGACATCTTCGACTTCTAGGACCGCCGGCCGGCCCAGCTCGACCAGTAGGCCGGGTCCTCCACCGAGGCGGCGTCGGCGAGGACGGTGAGGGGCCGGAACGTGTCCACCATCACCGCCACCTCGCTCGTGCCGTCGACGGCGTCGGCCTTCTCGAGCGAGCCGGGCTGCGGGCCGTGCGTGAAGCCGGCCGGGTGCACCGAGATCGAGCCCCGACCGATGCCGGACCCCGAGCGGCTCATGAAGTCGCCCTCGGCGTAGAACAGCACCTCGTCGCTGTCGACGTTGTGGTGGTGGTACGGCACCCGCACGGCGCCGGGGTCGAAGTCGTACGGCCTCGGCACGAACGAGCACACCACCGCCCCGGGCAGCGCCCACGTCTGGTGCACGGGCGGGGGCTGGTGGATCCGCCCGACGATGGGCTCGAAGTCGTGGATGCTCAGCGCGTGCGGGTACAGGCACCCGTCCCAGCCCACGACGTCGAAGGGGTGGGTGGCGTGCCGGTAGCGCATCCAGCCGGTGCGGGTGCGCACCAGCACCGGCACGTCGGCGCCCTCGACGTCGAGGGGCTCGCCCGGCGCGCGCAGGTCGCGCTCGCTGAACGGCGCGCCCTCGAGGAGCTGGCCGTGGGCGGACAGGTGCTTGTCGGGGATGCGCACGTGGCCGCTGGACTCGACGACCAGGGCGGCGACCTCCCGGCGCGGCACCCAGCGGTGCGTGGTGCCCGCGGGGATGACGACGTAGTCGCCGGCGTCCACGTCGAGGGTGCCGAAGACGGACTCGAGCCGGGCCGACCCGTCGTGCACGTAGACCAGCTCGTCGCCGACGACCGAGCGGTACAGGGGCGAGGCGCCCTCGGCGCGGGCGAAGGCGATGGTCAGGTCGGCGTTGGCCAGCAGCCGCCGGCGACCGGTGACGAGGTCGTCGCCCGAGGCCAGCCCGCCGGTCTTGAGGTGCCGCGGCCCGACGCCCGGCGCCGGTGACGGCTCCGGCACGTCGACCGGCTCGACCCCGAGGATCGCCGACGGCGAGCACCGGTGGTACAGCAGCGCCGACTCGCGCGAGAAGCCCTCGGTGCCGAGCAGCTCCTCGAACAGCAGGCCGCCGTCGGGCCCGGCCATCTTGGTGTGCCGCTTGCGGGGCACCGTTCCGACCGTGCGGTAGTGGGGCATCAGCTGACCTCCCGTGCGGGGACGACGGTACCGGTGACCTCGGCCAGCTCGCCTCCCGCCCACCCGCCGGTGAGGGTGACGGTGTCGCCGTCCTCCAGCCACGCCCGGCTGCGGCCGTCGTCGAGCGGGACCGGCTCGGCGCCGTTGCGGGCCGCCTCGATGAGCGATCCCTCCTGGCCCTCGCCCGGACCGGAGATGGTGCCCGAGGCGAACAGGTCGCCCCGGCGCAGGCCGGCGCCGTTGGCCGTGAGGTGGCACAGCATCTGGGCGAAGCTCCACCACAGGTGGCAGGCGTTCGCCCGGCCGACGACGCAGCCGTCGATCGACCAGGCGACGTCGAGGTCGAGGTGGTGGTCGCCGTCGGTGCGCAGGAGCGGGTCGGGCGGCGGTTCCTGCACCGGACCGGCCGTGCGGGGGACGGCGGCGAGGGGGGTGACCCACGTGGCGACGGAGGTGGCGAAGCTCTTCCCGGTGAACGGCCCGAGCGGCCGGTACTCGAAGGCCTGCAGGTCGCGGGCCGACCAGTCGTTCACCAGCACGACGCCGAAGACGTGGTCGGGGGCGTCGTCCGGCGCCACCACGTCGCCCATCGCCACGTCGGTTCCCACCACGAAGCCGAGCTCGAGCTCGAGGTCGAGTCGGGCGCTGGGTCGCCGCTCGCCCGGGCCGACGAGCCCCACCGGGCGTCGGATCGGCGTGCCCGACGGGATGATCGAGCCCGACCGACCGTGGTAGCCGATGGGGAGGTGGCGCCACGCCGCCGGGAGCGGCTCGTCGCCGGGACGCAGGATGCGCCCGAGGTTCGTGGCGTGGTGCTCCGAGGCGTAGAAGTCCACGTAGTCGCCGGGCCGGACGGGCAGCAGCGCCTCGACGTCGCCGACCGCGACCACGGGCGGGCCGGCGTCGAGGTGGTCGGCCACGGCGCCGTGGACGTCCTCCCAGGCCCGTGCGCCGAGGGCGAGCAGCGGGTGGAGGCTGCTGGCGTGGGTGACGTCGTCGGGGATGCCGGCCACCCCCCGGAGGTCGACGACGTCGTCGCCGACCCGCACGGCGACGTGCGGGGCCGCGCCCGGCCGGTCCCGCACGACGCCGTAGGCGTGGCGGAGGTCGGGCACGGCTAGAGGTGCCCGCGCCGGGCCTGGTCCCGCTCGATGGCCTCGAACAGCGCCTTGAAGTTGCCCTCGCCGAAGCCCTTGGCGCCGTGGCGCTCGATGATCTCGAAGAAGACGGTGGGCCGGTCGGTGACGGTCTCGGTGAAGATCTGCAGCAGGTAGCCGTCGTGGTCGCGGTCGGCGAGGATCGACAGGCGCTGGAGGTCGTCCCAGGGCAGGTCGTGGCCGGCGAGGCGCTCCTTGGCCTCGGCGTAGTACGTGTCGGGCACCTCCATGAACCGAACGCCCCGCTGACGGAGCGCGTCGACCGTGGCGACGATGTCGTCGGTGCGCATGGCGATGTGCTGCACGCCGGGGCCGTCGTAGCACTCCAGGTACTCCTGGATCTGGCTCTTCTTCAGCCCGTCGGCCGGTTCGTTGATGGGCATGACGATCTTCGACCCGTCCCACACGACGGTGGACATGAGCGCCGAGTACTCCGTGGAGATCTGGGCGTCGTCGAAGTGGACGAGCTGCTCGAAGCCGAGGACCGTCCCGTAGAAGTCGACCCACTCGTCGAGCGCGCCCTTCTCGACGTTGCCCACGACGTGGTCGATGCCGGTGAGCCCGACCGCCGGCCCGACGGGCGTGGGCGGCAGGCGCTCGTCGTGGAACCCGGGCTCGAGGCGGCGCATGCCCGAGCCCTCGCCGTAGCGGCCCCGGTCGACGAAGGTGTGCACCGTCTCGCCGTAGGTGGCGATCTGGGCGAGGCGGAGGGTGCCGAGCTCGTCGTCCTCGGCCCACGGCTCGCGCACGGGCCGGGCGCCCCGCTCGACGGCGGTGGCGAAGGTGGCGTCGACGTCGTCGACGACCCAGGCGAGGTCGTGCACGCCGTCGCCGTGGCGGCGGACGTGGTCGGCGATGGGGGAGTCGGCGTCGAGGGCGCCGCTGATGACGAAGCGGATGTCGCCCTGCTCCAGCACGTAGCTCACCTTGTCGGCGACGCCGGACTCCGGCCCGGCGTAGCCCGTGCAGGAGAACCCGAACGCCGACATGAGGAACCCGGCGGCGCTGCGGGCGTTGCCCACCCACCACTCGATGCAGTCCCAGCCCTTCAGGTGGGCGGCGGGGACGTCGGCGCCGGTGCTCGTGGCGCGCTCGACGGTGGTCATGCGGTGATCCTCCGGTACGTGTCGTCGTCGTAGTCGTCGAAGAAGGCGCCGAGCTCGTCGAGCACCTGCTCGAAGCCGTCGGCGGCGAACAGCACCGGCTGGTACTGCGTGATGTCGTAGTCGGTGGTGCCCATGGCCAGGAGGTCCCACGGGCGGATCTCGGCCTGGTGGAACTCCTGGATCTCGCCGTAGGACGAGAGCAGGCCGGCGCCGTAGGCGAGCACCTCGCCGCCCTCGTGGACGACGCCGAACTCGAGGGTGAACCAGAACACCCGGCTGAAGAAGTCGAGGGCCTCGTCGCTGGTGGCCCGCCGCGACGCCCGACCGGCGGCCTCGTACAGGTCGGCCAGCCGGGGCGAGGCGAGCATCGTGGCGTGCCCGATGATCTCGTGCACGATGTCGGGCTCCGGTGTGTAGAAGGGCACCGAGTGGTGGCGGATGTACTGCGTCGACAGGAACGTCCGCTCGGCGAGCGAGCCGTAGAACTCCCGGGTCGGCACCAGGCCGGGCACGGGCCGGATGTGGAAGTCGGAGAGCTGGGCGAGGCGGGCGTCGACCTCTCGCAGCTGGGGCACGCGCTCGGTGGGCAGGGCCAGGCGCTCGATGCCGCGCTTGACCTCGTCGCAGGCGAAGCGCTGGTGGAGCTCCTCGAGCTCGTGCGAGACCGTGGCCCAGACCTGGTCCTCCTCGGCGCTGTAGTGCACGTCGGGGATCGGCGAGCCCGGCTCGTGGCCGGCGCCGACCTCGGCGATGCGGGCCCGCCGGGCGAGGTACGCCTCGTCGTTGACGCCGGGGTGGTCGGCCGGGAGCTCGAAGGTCAGCTGGCGCACGCTCCCATGGTGACGGAGATCACAGCGTTCGACAACCACTTCGTCCAGGAGATCGCGTCATCCCTGGTCGATCCGATCGGATGACGGGGTCGGAGGTGGTCGAAGCGGTCAGGGTTATCGTCCCTGCCCCCGTGCCCCGCCGGGCGTCACGGCTCCACGACCCAGAGCAGGCGGGTGGTGCGGGTGAGGGCCACGTAGAGGCGGGTCGGGCCGAGCGGCGACTCGGCCGCGATGGCGGCCGGGTCGAGGACCACGACGCCGTCGAACTCCAGGCCCTTGGTCTCGGTGGCGGTCAGGACCGAGTCGTCGCCGGGGCGGGCGTGGGCCTCGGGGACGACGGCGACGACGGTCCCGGCGGGTCCGATGGCCGCCCGGGCCTCGGCGAGGATCCGGTCGAGGTCGGCCACCGACCCGGTGCGGACCTCGGGCTGCACGCCGGACGAGCGCACGGACGTCGGCGCGGCGACGGCGCGGCCCAGCCGGCCGACCTGCTCGGCGGCGAAGGCCATGACCTCCGCCGGCGTGCGGTAGCTCACCGTGAGCTCGATGCGCTCGTGGTCGGCGGCAGCCACGGTGTCGACGACGGTGGACCAGTCCTGCAGCGACCACGGCTGGCTGGCCTGGTCGAGGTCGCCGACGACGGTCAGGGATCGGGTGGGGCAGCGGCGGGCGATGGCGCGCCACTGCATGGCGGACACGTCCTGTGCCTCGTCGACCACGACGTGGGCGAAGCGGCGGTCGGCGATCCGCGACACGTCGTCGGCCACGTCGGCGAAGCGGTCCGACAGCTCCTCGAGGATGGCGGTGAGGAACTGGGCGGCGTCGTCCCCGATCACCTCGTAGGCGGGCTGGGGCTCGTTGCGGTGGCAGGCGAAGTTGGTGCAGGTGAGGGTCAGCGTCCCGTCCTCGGCGCGGCCGTAGGTCATCTCGAGCTCGCAGGACGGGCAGTCGGCGGTCCGGTTCTCCAGCGCCGCCTGCATCTCCTCGGCGAGCGCCGTCTCGACGAGCTGGAAGGAGCCGGCGGCGAGGTCGCGGGCGCGAGCCCCGCTGGCGCCGCCGTCGTCGCCGTCCCGGCGACCGAGGAGCTCGGCGAGCTCGTCGAGGAGGGCGACGTCGGGCTCGGTGAACCCGGCCGTGGCCGGGCGGCCCAGGAGGGCGGCCTCGTCCTCGGTGAGCACGTCCCGGGTCGCGTGGCGCAGGCGGACCGGCGACGCGAGCAGGCGGCGCAGGGCCTGCTGCGGGGTGAGCCGGGGCCAGACGCGGTCGGCGAGGCGGCGGACGGCGTCGCGGTCCAGCGCCGAGCGGAACGGCGGCACGGACTCGACCGAGAGCCGACCGGCGGCGACGTCGGCGCGCACCCGGCGCTCGAACTCGGCCGCCAGCAGGTCGTCGATGCCGGCCCGGACGAAGGGCACCCGGTCGTCGTGCGTGCCCGGCTCCCGGCGGGCCCGGGCCACGAGGGCCCGCACGGCCGCCGGCTCGACCTTCAGCAGGTAGCGCCCGCAGCCGATCTCCACCGGCTCCTTGATCGGTTGCTGGAAGCCGAGCACGGCTCGCGCCAGCACGTCGGCCATGCGCACGTCGCCCTTCAGGCGGGCGACGTCGTCGGACTCGTGGCCCGTCAGCGCGACGTCGGGTCCGATGTCGGTCGCCGTCGCCATCGCGACGTGGTCCTCGCCGAGGGAGGGGACCACCTCGCCGACGTAGCGGAGGAACGTGCGGTTCGGTCCGACGAAGAGGACGGCCGCCTGGTCGCCGCGGCTCGACAGCTCGTAGAGCAGGTACGCCGCCCGGTGCAGGGCGACCGCGGTCTTGCCCGTCCCCGGCCCGCCCTGGACGATCGTGAGCCCCCGGGCCGGCCGGCGGATGATCCGGTCCTGGTCGCCCTGGATCGTGCCGACGATGTCGGTCATCCGGCCGGTGCGAGGCGCCTGCAGCGCGGCCAGGAGCGCGCCCTCGCCGACCAGGTGCAGGCCGTCGCGGCCCAGGGCCTCCCGGTCGAGCACCTCGTCGTCGAGCCCGACGAGCTCACCGGCGCGCCAGCGGAGGTGCCGCCGTCGGCGGACGCCCTGCGGGTCGCCGGGACGGGCGCGGTAGAAGGCGGCCGCCACCGGCGCCCGCCAGTCGACGACCAGGGGGTCGCCGTGCTCGTCGGAGACGGAGAGCCGACCGATGTAGAGCGTGCAGTCGTCCTCGCCGGCGAGGGCGCCGTCGATGCGGCCGACGCACAGGCGGTCGGCGGTGATGTCGAGGGCGGTCGACCGGTGCGCGGACTGGGCGACGGCCACGTCGCGGGCGAA
>JBKHXT010000080.1:0-10304 GCA_046565885.1 Acidimicrobiia bacterium | reverse complement strand
AGGCGCGCTGGGTGCCCGGGGTCGGCTACGTCGTCGACGAGCGCTGAGCCGAGCCGTTCGGCGACCCGACCGAGGCCGGCGCGTCGGGCTCCTCCACGTGCTGGCCCGACTCGCCGCGCACGACGTTGAGGAAGCGCTCGATGCCGGCCACGGCGGCGTTGGTGCGGTTGCCGGCGAACACGTCGAAGGCGTGCTGGGCGCCGGGGTACTCGACGTAGACGACGGGCTGGCGCGACGACGCCCGCAGCAGGTCGACCATGGCGCGGGCCTGCCCGACCGGGACCAGCGAGTCGTTGGTGCCGTGCAGCAGCATCATCGGCGGGGCGTGCGGGCCGACGTGGGTCATGGGCGACGCCTGCTCGTACACCTCCTTCGCCTCCTCCATCGAGCGCTTCACCACCCGCTCGGCGAGCAGCGGCATGAGGTCGGCCCGGCCCGTGCCGTCGCGGTTGGTCCAGTCGTAGACGCCGTAGAAGGGCACGGCGGCCCGCACCGACGTGTCGGCCTCCTCGAAGCCGGGCTGGAACTGCGGGTCGTTCGGCGTGAGGGCGGCGAGCGAGCAGAGGTGCCCGCCGGCCGAGCCGCCGGTGATCGCGACCCACTCCGGGTCGCCGCCGTGGTCGGCGATGTTGTCCTTGACCCAGGCGATCGCCCGCTTCACGTCGACGATGTGGTCGGGCCAGGTGGCGCGCGGGCTCAGCCGGTAGGTGACCGACACGCAGACCCAGCCCCGCTCGGCGAGGTGGACCATGAGCGGGTAGCCCTGCCCCTCCTTGTCGCCGAGCACCCAGGCGCCGCCGTGGATCTGCACGAGCACGGGCGCGTTGGCGTCGGCAGGCAGGTCCGGTCGCTTCCAGACGTCGAGGGTCGTCCGCTTGCCGCCCTCGTCGCTGTAGGCGATGTGGCCCTGCTCGACGTAGCGCTTGCGGACCGAGCGCATCGGCAGCGTCGGCAGCCTCGTCGTGGTCGCCTCGGCGGGCGACTCGGCCATGCGGCCCCGGTAGTCGGCGCCGAGCTGGTCCCGGAGGGCGGTCTCGACCAGCTGCTCGCTGTCCTCGGACCGCTGGTGCACCTTCCACAGCGCCGCCATCGAGCCGAGCGTGAGCGCGACCCCGAGCTTCCCCGCCGCCGAGCGGTGGGCGCCGCGCAGCAGCGCCCAGGCGAGCGAGCCGGCGTGCAGGGCGATGTGCGGCCGGGGCAGCTCCGAGCCGGGGAGCCCGTAGGCGAACGCGCCGACCGAGAGCGGCCCGGTCTCGGCGACCGGCTTCCGGGCGTTGGCGGCGTGCGCCGCTCGGGCGACGCTCGTCAGGAGGAACTTGGTGCCTCGGTCCATCTCGTCACCTTCGCGCCGGTTCAGGCGTCGTCGCCACCTGCGGCCGCCCGGCTCGGTGCGACGCGGGGCGGCTCGTCCGGCATCTTCGGGTACACGGGCGGCCACGGCGCGTCGAAGAGGCCCGCGTCGCGGTCGGCGTGGTGGCGGGCGAGGAGCGGGTCGAGCGGCTGGCCGTCCTCGATGCCCACCCACGGGTCGCCGTCGCGGGTCAGGCGCTCGGGCACCGACTCGATCGTCAGCTCGTCCGGGTGGATGGCGTCGAGCTCGTCCCAGCGGAAGGGCGTGCTCACCTGGGCGCCGGGGCGGGCCCGCACCGACCAGGCGCCGAACACCGTCTTGTGCGGGGCGTTCTGGTTGTAGTCGACGAAGACGCGCGGGCCCCGCTCCTCCTTCCACCACGCGGCGGTGATCAGCTCGGGACGGCGCCGCTCCAGCTCGCGGGCGACGGCCACGGCCGCCAGGCGCACGTCGTAGGAGTCCCAGCCGGCCACGAGGGGGACGTGCACGTGGATGCCCCGGTTGCCGGTCGTCTTCGGGAACGACGCCAGGCCGTCCTCGTCGAGCAGGGCGCGCAGCTCGTGCGCGGCCTCGCGCAGCATGGGGAAGTCGACGCCCGGTGACGGGTCGAGGTCGATGCGCAGCTCGTCGGTGGTGCCGGGGTCGTCGGCCCGCACCGGCCACGGGTGGAACCCGAGGCAGCCCATGTTCACCGCCCACGCCACGTGCGCCAGGTCGGCGAGGACCATGGCGTTCGACGTGGTGCCGTTCGGCGTGCTCATCGTCGTCGTCTCCAGCCACGCCGGCGCCCCCTTCGGCACCCGCTTCTGGAAGAACGACTTCTCGCCGACGCCGTCGGGGAACCGCTGGAGCAGCGTCGGCCGGCCGGCCACGGCCCGCAGGAAGGCGTCCTCCACGGCGCGGTAGTACTCGACCAGGTCGAGCTTGGTCTCGCCGCGCTCGGGGAAGAACACCTTGTCGGGGCTGGTGATGCGGACGGTGCGGCCGCTGATCTCGAGCTCGACGGCCGACGCGCCGGGTCTCGGGGAGGTGGCCACGGTCGGGGACGGTAGCGGCGTACCGTTGCCCGTCGTGACGGAGGTGCTCGTGCTCGGCAACCCGGCGGCCCGCGGCGGCACCGGCGACGTCGAGCGCGTGGTCGACGTCCTCCGGGCGCGTGGTCGCCGGGCGACGATGCTCACCGCCGACTCGGCGGCCGCCGCCGGCGACGCCGCCCGCGCCGCGGTGGCCGATGGCGCCGAGCGGCTGGTGGTCGTGGGCGGCGACGGCCTCGTCCGCATCGCCGTCGACGCCGTGGCCGGATCGCCGACGGTCCTCGGCATCGTGCCGCAGGGGACGGGCAACGACTTCGCCCGGGCGCTCGGTCTGCTCGGCGGCGACCTCGGCCAGCACGTCACCCGGGCCCTGGCCGACCCGGCGGCGGTCGACGCCGTCCGCACCGGCCACGGCTGGGTGGCGAGCGTGGCCACGTCGGGGTTCTCCGGCGACGTCACCGCCCGGGCGAACGCCCTGCGCTGGCCACGGGGCCAGCAGCGCTACACGGTGGCCACGTTCCTCCAGCTCGGCCGGCTCCGGCGCCTGCACGCCCGCATCACCATCGACGGCGAGGTCCACGAGGCCGACAACACGCTGCTGGCCATCGGGAACACCGCCTACTTCGGCGGCGGCATGCGGATCTGCCCGGACGCCCGGCCCGACGACGGCCTGCTCCACGTCGTGGTGATCGGCCCCGTGCCGGTCACCACGTTCCTGAAGGTGTTCCCGCGCGTGTTCCGGGGCGGCCACGTCCGCCACCCGGCCGTCTCGACGTACACGGGGCGCGTCGTCTCGGTCGAGGGCGAGGACTGCGAGATGTGGGCCGACGGCGACCTCCTCGGCCCGCTGCCGCTCACGTGCGAGGCGGTCGCCGGCGCGCTCCAGGTGGCCGGCGCCACCACGTGAGGCGGCGGGTCAGCCCGGGCGGTGGTCGGTCCGATGGCCGGAGCCCAGCCCGGGCTGGATCGCGTGAGCGGCCCGCCCGGGCGGTGGTCGGTCCGACGGCCGGAACGCAGCCCGGGCTGGCCGGCCGGAGGGTCAGCTGAGCGCCCGGCCCGCCGCCCATCCGAGCGCCGTCGCCGCCAGGCCTCCGGCGAGCGAGAGCCCCACGTAGGTGGCCGCCCGGGCGACGTCGTCCGCCCGCAGCAGCGTGAACGTCTCCCAGCCGAAGGTCGAGAACGTGGTGAAGGCGCCGAGGAAGCCGACGGCGACCGCCGCCGTCGTGGCGTCGGACCAGCGGGTACCGGCCGGCCCGGCGAGCACGAGGGCGAGCAGGAAGCAGCCGACGACGTTGACGAGCAACGTGGCCCACGGGAACGAGCGCAGGCCGATCGCCGTGCCGATGCGGTAGCGGGCCACGGCGCCGAGGGCGCCGGCGATGCCGACGAGCAGCGTGGTCACCCGACGAGCGACAGGCCGCCGTCCACCAGGAAGACGTGGCCGGTGGCGTACCGCGTGCGGATGAGCCCGAGCGTCGCCTCGGCGCAGTCGGCCGGCGTGGCGCTGCGGGGCACGGGCGCCATGGCCGAGACGGCCTCGTGCATGGGGCCCCAGTCGGCGGTCCACGGCGTCTCGACCAGGCCGGGGGCCACGGCGTTGAAGCGCACCGGCGCGTGGCTCTTCGCCAGCAGGACGGTCATGTGGTTCAGGGCCGCCTTGGTCATGGCGTAGGCGATCGAGGAGCCGACCGGGCGCACGCCGGCCAGCGACGTGATCGACACGACGTTGCCGTCGTCGCTCTGCTTCAGGTGCGGCATCGCCGCCTTGGTGAGCCACCACGTGCCGAACACGTTGACGTCGAAGGTGCGCCGGAACACCTCGTCGGTGAGCGCGTCGAGGTCGTGGTGGGGGACCACGGTGGTCCAGCCGGCGTTGTTGATCAGGAAGTCGAGCTTCCCGTAGCGCTCGATGGTGGCGTCGACCAGGTGGCGGCACTGGTCCTGGTCGCTGATGTCGGCCTGCACGTAGGTCGAGCCCCCGCCGAGCGACTCGGCCACGGCGGTGCCGGCCTCGACGGACGTGGACGAGTTGACCACCACGTCGGCCCCGCCGGCCGCCAGGCGGCGGGCGATCTCCTCGCCGATGCCGCTGGACGATCCCGTGACGATGGCGACGCGGCCGGCGAACTCGGTGGCGGGGTCGGGCACGTGGGTCTCGGTCATGGGCGCTGCCTACCACCGGCCGTCGCGGTGCGACGGCCGGGAGCCGCTCGTAGGGTGCGAGCCATGGACATGGAGTACCGCCGCCTCGGACGATCCGGGCTCAAGGTCAGCGTGCTGTCGTTCGGCAGCTGGGTGACCTTCGGCCCCCAGCTCGACTCCGGCCTCGCCGCCGACTGCATGGGCGCGGCCTTCGACGCCGGCGTGAACTTCTTCGACAACGCCGAGGCCTACGCCGGCGGCGAGTCCGAGCGGCTCATGGGCGAGGCCATCCGCAAGAACGGCTGGAAGCGCCACGAGTACGTCGTGTCGTCCAAGTTCTACTGGGGCATCCACGACGGCCCGAACAGCCGCCTGACCCTGAACCGCAAGTACCTGCTCGAGGCCATCCCGTCGTCGCTCGAGCGCATCGGCCTCGAGAGCTACGACCTCGTCTTCTGCCACCGCGCCGACCCGGACACGCCCATCGAGGAGACGGTGTGGGCGATGTCCGACGCCATCGATCGCGGGTGGGCGTACTACTGGGGCACCTCCGAGTGGACGGCCGACGAGATCCGGGCCGCGCACGAGATCGCCGAGCGCCACCACCTGCACAAGCCGGTGATGGAGCAGCCGCAGTACAACCTGCTGGCCCGGCGCAAGGTCGAGAAGGAGTACGCCCGCCTGTACGAGGACATCGGGCTCGGCCTCACGATCTGGTCGCCGCTCGCCTCCGGCCTGCTCACCGGCAAGTACCTCGACGGGATCCCCGAGGGCTCCCGCGCCGCCCTGCAGGGCTACGAGTGGATCAAGGACCGGGTGACCGACGCCGAGGTGCAGGACAAGGTCCGCCAGTTCGTCGACATCGCCTCCGAGCTCGACGCCACGCCGGCCCAGCTCGCCCTGGCCTGGTGCGCCAAGAACCCGAACGTCTCCACGGTCATCACCGGCGCCAGCCGGGTCGAGCAGGTCGAGGAGAACATGAAGGCGGTGGAGGTGCTGGGCCGCCTCGACGACGCCACGGCCGAGCGCGTCGCCAAGATCTTCTAGGCCCGCCGTGGGCGTCGACGTCGAGTTCCTGGAGTTCGACCCGGACGCGCTCGAGCCGGTGCTGGCGGTGATGGCCGAGCTGGCCGCCTCCGATGCCGGCGCCGGCTGGCTGACCCTCGATCCCGCCATCGACGAGCGGTTCCCGCCGCCGTCGGAGAACCTGCTCACCAAGCTCGTGTCCGGGCGCGGCCCGGCGGTGCCCCGAGCCACGTGGGTGCCGGCGGACACCACCCGCCGGCGTCCCGAGCCGATGTCGATCGGCATCCTCCACGGCACCGGGAGCGGTGCCACCGAGCGCCTCGCCGAGAAGGGCACGCCCGTGCCGCAGCGGTGGCGGGTCGTCAACGACCACTCCAAGCGGGGCTTCGTCGCGTGGGTGCCCATCGACATCCCGCACCGGGAGCTGCTGGCGTGGACCCTCGTCGCCGGCCGGGCGCTGACCCGCATCCCGCTCACCGGCCGTTGGCGGGCCGCCGTGCACCGTCGGTAGAACTCCCGCCGTGGCAGACGCGAGCGGCGACGTGGGGCAGGCGAGCTTCGACGAGATGATGGCCCTCGAGCAGCACGGCCCCGACACCTACGTGGGCGTCGGCCCCCGCTACCCGTGGGGCGGCCTGTACGGCGGCCAGATCGTGGCCCAGTCGCTGCGGGCGGCCGGCCTCACCGTGGACGAGGAGCACCTGCCGCACTCGCTGCACGCCTACTTCATCCGCCCCGGCGATCACACCGAGCCCATCCGCTTCGAGGTCGACCGCATCCGCAACGGCCGGTCGTTCGTGACCCGCCGCGTGGTCGCCCGCCAGTCGATCGGCGCGATCTTCAACATGGCCGCCTCGTTCCAGGTCGTCGAGGACGAGGCCGACGTGCAGGCCCAGGCGCTCGACCCCGGCGCCGGCTCGCCGGACGACCACCTGTCCGACGGGTGGAGCCACGTGTTCGACCGGCGACCGGTGGGCGACATGCGCCTCGGCCAGGAGGGCCGCAGCCAGGCGTGGCTGCGGATGACCGAACCCGTGGCCGACGACCCGCTGCTGCGGGCGTGCGCCCTCGCCTACGTCTCCGACGACCTCCCCACCGACGGCGCCATCGCCCTGCACCCCGATCGCCACCTGCTGCGCGAGGAGGGCGACTGGGAGCGGCTGTTCATGAACGCCAGCCTCGACCACGCCATCTGGTTCCACCGCTCGATCGACCCGGGCGAGTGGCACCTCCACGAGCTCCGGGGCCACAACCTCACGGGCGCCCGGGGCCTGGCCATCGGCGAGATCTACGGGCGCGACGGCACCCACGCCGCCACCATCACCCAGGAGGTCCTGCTCCGCCGGGTCCGGCGGTAACCGGGCGAGCTTCCCTCGGGGCAGATCGACCGCCGGTGGTCGATCCGCCGGGAAGGAACGGAACCGTCGGTGTTCCCTCCGTGCAGAACGACCGCTCGTGGTCGATCTGCAGGCGAGGAACCGATCAGCGGGGCGCCGGCTGGGCGCCCCGCACCAGGCGGCCGGGCAGCTCGCCGGTCGCCTCGCCGTCGGCGTAGGTCTCGACGCCCGCCACGACCGTGTGCCGGTAGCCGGTGGCCCGCTGCAGGACGCGGCGGCCGCCGGCGGGCAGGTCGTGGTGCATCTCCGGGCGGTGGATGGCCAGCCGGTCGAAGTCGATGACGTTCACGTCGGCGCGCATGCCCGGCGCCAGCACGCCTCGATCGAGCAGGCCGACCGTGCGGGCCGTCTCCCGGGTGTGCTGCTGCACCAGCCACTCGAGGTCGAACAGCTCGCCCCGCTGGCGGTCGCGGCCCCAGTGGGTGAGCAGGAACGTGGGGAACGAGCCGTCGCAGATCGTGCCGACGTGGGCGCCGCCGTCGGACAGCCCGGGCACGGTGCGGGGGTGGGCGAGCATCTCCCGGGTGGTGTCGAGGTTGCCGCCGGCGTAGTTGAGGAACGGCACGTACAGCATCGCCGCCCCGCCGTCGTCGAGCAGGTGGTCGTAGGCCCACTCGGCCGGCGTGACCCCGGCTCGCTGGGCCCGGCCGGCGACCGAGTCGGCGGGGTCGGGCTCGTACTGCGGGGGATCGGTGAGCGGGAACATCAGCTCCCAGCGGCTGATGAGGCCGCCGCCGAGCTTGTCGCGGACCTTCTCGGACTCCTGCGCCTCGAGCACCCGGCGCTTCACCTCGGGATCCGAGAGGTGGGCGACCTGCTCGTGCAGCGGGCGCCCGGCCACCTCGCGGAACACCGGGTTCACGAGGAACGGGTTGAGGGTGCAGTCGAGACCGAGCAGGATCCCGACGGCTCGGGGCGCGACCTGGGCCCGCAGGTCGAGGCCCTCGTCGACGGCGGCGTCCAGGCGCTTCAGCAGCTCGCGGAACTGGTCGGGCATGACCGGGCTCTGGGCGACCGAGAAGGACATGGGCCGGCCCGACCGGCGCATCATCTCGAGCATCGTCCCGAACTCGTGGTCGAGGTCGAGGAAGTCGCCCACCAGCTGCAGCACGCCGGTGCCCGTGGCGCCCACGGCCTCGGCGATGCCGACCAGCTCCTCGCGGGCGGCGGTGAGCGTGGGCGTGTACTCGCCCGTGCTGGTCTTGTGGTTCCGGGTGCGGGACGTGGTGAAGCCGAGGGCGCCGGCGCGGATGGCCTCGGCGGCGACCCGGCCCATCTCGGCGATCTCCTCCGGCGTGGCCGCCTCCTCGTGGTGGGAGCCGCGCTCGCCCATGACGTGCAGGCGCACGGCGGCGTGGGGCACCTGGGCGGCGACGTCGAGGTCGTGGGGCCGGGCGTCGACGGCGTCGAGGAAGCCGGCGAAGTCGGTCCAGCCCCACTGCAGGCCCTCGGACAGGGCGGCGCCGGGGATGTCCTCGACCCCCTCCATCAGCTGGATGAGCCGCTCGTGGTCCTGGTCGCGCACGGGCGCGAAGCCGACGCCGCAGTTGCCCATCACGACGGTGGTGACGCCGTGCCACGACGACGGGTGCAGCCGCTCGTCCCACGTCGCCTGGCCGTCGTAGTGGCAGTGGATGTCGACGAAGCCGGGCGTGACGAGCGCGCCGTCGGCGTCGATCTCCCGGGCACCGATGCCGTCGACGCGGCCCACCTCGGTGACGACGCCGCCGGAGACGGCGACGTCGGCGGTGCGCCGGGGCGCCCCCGTGCCGTCGATCACCGTTCCGCCTCGGATGACGAGCTCGTGTTCGGCCATGCCCCGAGTGTGCCAGCCGTCACCGGCCGAGCGGCACCCGCCTGTCGATCAGGGGGTGGGCTCGGGGTTCCACCAGTGGCTGGACACCGACGGCTGCTGGTCCGGCCGCTCGAAGAGGCTGCCGGTGGGGGTGCGCAGGAACGCGTCGAGCGGCACGTGCTCCTGGCGCAGGAAGCCGCGGTCGGGCAGCACGCCGTCGCGCACGAGGTCGATGACCGCCACGACCGAGGCGGCCGTGGTCCAGGCGATGGCCCGGGCGGTGGCGCCGGCGACCTCGCGGGGCAGCAGCGCCCGGGCGTACTCCACCCGGCGCAGCTCGCCGTCGACCGTGCCCTCCGACGACACGTGGATGTAGACGACGTCGTCGTCGACCGGCGGCTTGGCGTGGGTGAGGATCTCGCCGGCCAGCTCGCGCTTCTCCCGCAGCAGCAGCTCGTGGAAGAAGAAGTTCATCAGGTCCATGTGGCCCGGGTACCGCATGGTCTTGTAGTCGAGGTTGTCGACCCGGCCCAGGTACGTGTCGCACATGGTCCCGAGCCCACCGGACGTCGTGAACGCCTCGAGCTTCGTGCCCGAGACGTAGATCGTCTCCTTCCACTCCATCGGCGACACCCACTTGCGCACGCCGTCCTCGATGACCTCGCAGTCGTTGAGGTACTCGTTCACGACGCCCTCGGGCGACCAGTTGAAGGCGTAGCCGAGCAGGCCGGTGGGGTGCTGGGGGAGGGCGCCCACCCGCATGCGGATCGCCCGGCACCGGTCGAAGGACTCGGCCTGCGACGCGGCGACGATGCCGACGAAGCCGGGCGCGAGCCCGCACTGGGGCGCCATGAGGCCCTCCGACGTCTCCGCCAGCGCCATGATCGCCTGCGTCGTCGGCACGTCCTCGGTGAGGTCGAAGTAGTGGATGCCGAGCCCGTGGGCCACCTCGGCCACCGACTGGTTGCGGTGGTACGGCAGGCACGAGAGGACGGCGTCGACGCCGTCGAGGCCGGCGCGCAGGGCGTCGGCGTCGGACACGTCGGTGGTGCGCACGTCGAACGGCGCCCCCTCCGACGGCGCCCGCACGTCGTGGCCGGTGACGACGTAGCCGAGCTGGTCGAGGAGGCGGGCGGCGAGCAGGCCGACCTTGCCGAGCCCGAGCACGGCGACCGAGTCGAGCGAGGACATCACCCCACCTCGAAGCTGATGCCCTGGGCCAGCGGCAGCGCGCGCGACCAGTTCACGGTGGCGGTCTGGCGGCGCATGTAGCCCTTCCAGGCGTCGGAGCCCGACTCGCGGCCGCCGCCGGTCTCCTTCTCGCCGCCGAAGGCCCCGCCGATCTCGGCGCCCGACGGGCCGATGTTGACGTTGGCGATGCCGCAGTCGGACCCGGCGGCGGACAGGAACCGCTCGGTCTCGCGGACGTCGGTCGAGAAGATGCACGACGACAGGCCCTGGGGCACGTCGTTCTGCAGGGCGATGGCCTCGTCGAGGTCGCCGGCCCGCAGCACGTAGAGGATCGGGGCGAAGGTCTCCTCGCGCACGAGGTCGGTCTG
>JBKHXT010000079.1:0-9670 GCA_046565885.1 Acidimicrobiia bacterium | reverse complement strand
CGGGCGCTCATGGTCGGTCCTCCGTGGTGCGGTCGCCGCACAGGCGGGCGAGGCCGGCCAGGTCGACGTTGCCGCCGGAGACGACGACGCCGATGCGGTCCCCGCCGGTGCGCCCGGCGAGGACGGCGGCCACCGAGGTCGCGCCGCTCGGCTCGACGACCTGCTTGGCCCGCTCCAGCAGCACGACGCAGGCGTGGAGGATCTCGTCGTCGGTGACGGTCACGACCTCGTCGACCAGGTCGTGGGTGATCGGGAAGGTGAGGGCGCCGGGCTGGGCGATGGCGAGGCCGTCGGCCACGGTGTCGGGCCGGTCGATGCGCACCCGCTCGCCGGCGGCGAACGACCGCGCGGTGTCGTCGGCACCGGCCGGCTCGACGCCGACGATGCGCAGATCGGGTCGGACGTCTCGGGCGGCGACGGCGCACCCGGCCATGAGCCCACCGCCGCTCATCGGCACGACGAGCGTGTCGATGTCGGCCTGCTCGAGCAGCTCGAGCGCCGTCGTTCCCTGCCCGGCCATGACCCGGGGGTCGTCGAAGGGCTCGATGGGGACGGAGCCGTGCTCGGCCACGTGGGCGGCGAGCAGCTCGGCCCGGTCGTCGCGGTGGCGGTCGAAGCGGTGGATGCGGGCGCCGTAGCCGGCGGCCGAGCGCAGCTTCATCGGCGGGGCGTCCTTCGGCATGATCACGTCGACGGTGACGCCGAGGGCGCGCCCGGCGCAGGCGACGGCCGTGGCGTGGTTGCCGGAGCTGACCGCCACCACGCCGCGCCGGCGCTCGTCGTCGCTGAGCTGCAGCAGGGCGTTGTGGGCACCTCGGGCCTTGAACGAGCCGGCGCGCTGGAGGTGCTCGGCCTTCAGGTGGACCTCGGCGCCGGCCCGCTCGTCGACCGACGCGCAGCGCAGCACCGGGGTCAGGTGGACGTAGGGCCGGATGCGCTCGGCGGCGGCGCGGACGTCGTCGGCGGTGATGGCGTGGCCGCTCACGTGGCGCTCCAGGTCGTGTCGGGGTCGAGGGGGAAGATCGGGCGGGGGAGGCGCCGGTAGGGCAGCCGCTCGAGGTGCGGTGTGGACAGGCCCGGCGTGTCGACGTCGACCACCCGGCGGGCGATGGGCTCGTAGGCCGCCCGGAAGTGGGCGTTCGACTTCACGGCGATCACCGGTGCGGCGGCCGGATCGATCCCGACGTGCTCGAGCAGCTGGACGTCGAGGTTCTGCACCCGGCTCGACGTGAGCACGACGACGGTGCCCGCCTCGGTCCGGATCCGGGCCGTGGGACCGATGCGGACGGGGACGTTCGGGTGGGTGGGGGAGCGCATGGTGTAGCGGCCGTCGGCCAGCACCTCGACCGTCGCGGTGACCGGGAGGGTGGGGCCGTGGCGGTCGTCGGTGTGCCCGCCGACGGCCAGGTCGACGACCGCTCCCTCGCCGGCGGCGACGCACGCGTCGACGGCCGCCGTGTCGTGCAGGCTCGCCACCACGGATCCCTCCGGGCCGTGCGCCTCGAGCAGGGCGAGCAGCGTGGTGCCGTCGCCGGCGGCGCCGCCGCCCGGGTTGTCGCCCTGGTCCGAGAGCACCAGCGGACCGGCGTCGCGGTCGGCGGCGCCGTCGAGCAGCGCCGGCGTGGCCGGCTCGGTGTCGGGCAGGAACGCCTCGCGCGACGCCCAGAGCACCTCGGCCACCTCGGCGACGAGCCGGTGCGCGGCGTCCGGCTCCGTGGCGAGGGCGTAGACGTGGGCGCCCGTGGCGGCGTTGTCGCTGCGGGCGAAGCCGGGACCGACGCTCCAGGTCAGCACCCGCTCGTCGGCCGCCAGCTCCTCGGCCCGCCGGAGCACGGCGGCCATGGCCGGGGCGTCGTGGCGGGTGGCCGGCCCGGCCAGCAGCAGCGGCGGGTGCCGCCAGGCCGCGTGCGCGCCGACGCCGTCGAGCAGGCGGAGGGCGAGGGCCGCCGCCTCACGACCGCGGGCCTCCTGGTCGATGTGCGGGTAGGTCCGGTAGACGACGAGGGCGTCGGCCGCCTCCACCATCCGCTCGGTGATCGAGCAGTGCCAGTCGAGGGTGGCGACGACCGGCGTGCCCGCCGGCAGCGCCGCCCGCAGGCTGGTGAGTGCGGTGCCCTCCACGTCGCCGTCGGACACCGCGCACATCGACCCGTGCAGGCACGCGACGACCGCCTCGGCCCCGTCGGCGACGGCCGCGGCCGCCCCGTCCACCAGCTCGGACACCAGCGCCTCGGCGGCGTCGTCGGCCACCGGCCCCGAGCTCTGCGCCCAGGCCATCGTCGTGGTCACCGGCGTGGCGCCCGCCTCGCGCAGGCCGGCGATGGTGCCGCCGACCTCGGTGCCCGACCCCTCGCCGAACCCGCCCAGCCCGCCGCCGAGCCGGACGAAGGCGTCCAGCGGCGTCACGTCGGCGGCGAAGGCGTTCGACTCGTGGATGAGCCCGCACACCACGACCCCCGGCACGGCCGGCACCGTACCCCTCGGTTCTGGCCTACCGATTCCCCCGCAGGCGGGGGAATCGGTAGGCCAGAACGGGGCAGGGGTTGCTGTCGGTAGGTCTGCGTACGGTGGGCGCCACGTCGGGTGACCGGTCCACGTCGCCTCCAGTGCGAGTCGTCGAGGAGGCCATCGTGCTGCCCGATCCCGTCGTCCACCTGCTCCGGCGCCAGCGGGGTCTCCTCGCCACGAGGCAGCTGAGGGATCTGCCTGCGTCGGAGCGCCGCCGGGTGCTCGAGCACGAGCCCGACCTCGAGCGGCTGACGCCGAGGGTGCTGCGGCATCGGGTCGTCGAGCGTTCCCGCGAGCAGCACCTCCTGGCGTCCGTGCTCGATGCCGGGGAGGGTGCGGGGCTCTGGGGCAAGAGCGGTGCCGCCTTCTGGGGCTTCGGCCGCTTCCGCAGCGCCCGTCCCCACGTCGGCGTGCCTCGGACCGTCGTGAGAGGCGACCGGCTCGGCCAGATCCACCTCCTCCGCCACCTCGAGCCGACGTCGATGACCTCCCATGACGACATCCCGATCGGGAGGCCGGAGGAAATCGTGCTCTGGCTCGCTGGGATGTGGACCCACCGCTGGGGCCCGTCCGGCTTGGATCTCGCCGTGCTGCGCACGGGCGCGAGCCTCGATCACGCCTGGCGGAACCGGCTCATCGACGGCCGCCGGATCCACGCGCTCTGCGAGCGGAGCGGCGGGCGAGGCCGGTCGGGCATCGTCGTGCTTCGCGAGGTGCTCCGCACACGACCGCCGGACTACAAGCCAGCCGGCTCGGCCCTCGAGGACCGTTTCGAGTCGACGCTGCCGCTCGATCTGCGGGGGCGTCTCGAGCGCCAGGTGGCGGTCGGCGACGATGCCCTCATCGGCGTCGTCGACTACCGGCACCGGCGCCGCCCGCTGATCGTGGAGATCAACGGCGAGGCGGTGCACGCGTCGATCACTGCACGGACGGCAGACGCGGATCGCTACGCCGGGCTCGTCGCCGCCGGCTACGAGGTCATGGTCGTCTGGGAGTACGACGTCTTCCACCAGCCGCACCGCATCGTGACCGCCCTCCGAGAGGTCGAGGCCAGCCCCTTCGAGCCGCGGGTCATCCGCCCCACCCGAGCGCCGTGGGAGTCCTGGTGAACCGAACTGGCCTACAGATCCCCTCGCATGGAGGGGAATCGGTATGCCAGAACGGTCAGGTGGTGGGTTCGATGCGCCAGCGATGCGACGGCTCGAGCTGGTACGGCTTCGAGGTGGGGCGGTCGATGGTGAGGGCGATCGCCTCGGGGCCGTAGCAGTCCGCCACGGAGGTGGTGCGCTCGTCGATGGCGGCGCCGAGGCCGCCCTCGAGCAGGCCGCCGATGACCGACGGGAGGCTGTCGGCGTCCTCGAGGAGCCACGAGTGCAGGCCCTTCTCGATCCGCACCAGCGTGCCGCCGGCGGCGGCGGCCGCCTGGCGGGCGTTGGCGAACCAGATGGCGAGGTCGCGGTCGCCGTGGAGGACGAACACCGGCACGCCGGCGGCGCCCAGCCGCTTCAGCGTCTCGATGGAGCCCTTGGCGTTGGTGGTGGCGAACAGCGCCGCCGGCAGCGACGGCAGCTCACGCAGGCGCTGCGCCCACGACGGCGCGGCCAGCCGGGCGAGGGCGCCCATCTGCTTGCGGCCCTGCACGGCGCCGATGGCGGTGTCGGCGAGCAGCAGGGAGACGCCGAGCGGCCACAGGAACGGCACGAACCGGCTGGCGCCGGTGAGGTCGTCCCACAGCCCGCCGATGGCGGCGTTCACCGGGAGCACGGCGATGGCGCGCTCCGGGCGGCGGGCGGCGAGGTCGACGACGATGCGCCCGCCCATCGAGTGGCCCATGAGCACCGCCCGCTCGATGCCGAGGTGGTCGAGGACCTGGTCGTGCAGGTCGACGTAGGCGTCCCAGCTCCACCCCCGGCGGCCGAGGCCGCCGCTGCGACCGTGGCCGGCGCTGTCGACGGCGATGACCTTGAACCCGGCGCCCGCCAGCCGGCGCAGCGTGCGGGCGTAGAGCATGCCCTCGGCGATGACGCCGTGGACCATGACCAGCGGGACGCCCTCGCCGCAGACCGACAGGCCGATGCGGTGGCCGTCCTCGAGCACGATCGAGCGCCGGCGCAGGCGGGGCGGCTTGGTCGTGGTGGCGTCTGCGATCTGCGCCATCTCCGTGCGCACCATGCCGTCCCCCATGTCCGGACGGTAACGACGACAGAACGGGAGGTGGTCGATGGGTCAGACGGCGAGCGACGCCATCATCCCGAAGAGCGTGACGACGTCGGTGCGCCCGCGCTCGGGGTCGAGCTCGCGGTAGACGCTGTCGACGTTCACGGCGAGGCGCTCGCGGTCGATCCAGCCGGCGAACTCGCCGAGCGCGATGTCGTGGATCGCCTCCTCCACGCCCATGCCGGCGGCGTGGCGGGCCCGGGCCTGCTCGTCGACGAAGACGAGGTAGTCGCGCATGCGGCGCACGCCGGCCACGTCGGTGACCGGCCCGTGGCCGGGGACCACCACCTCCGGGTGGAGGTCGTCGACGATCAGGTCGCAGGCGGCGATCCAGTTCGAGATGGGGCCGGCCCACATGATGGGCGTGCCCTCGATGAAGCAGATGTCTCCCGTGAACACGGTCGACGCGCCGGGCACGTGGGCGATGCAGTCGCCGGCGGTGTGGGCCGGGCCGACCTCGAGCAGCTCCACCGCCGTGCCGGCGACGTCGAGCTCGCGGCGCCCGGTGAAGGTCGACGTGGGCGGCGTGAGCGTGATGCCACGGAACTCGAAGGGCCCGAAGATGCGGGCGAAGTACCGGCCGGTGTCGCCGAGCTCGCCCCGCTCCCCGGCCTCGACCATCGCCGCGAGCAGCTCGGGCGGCGTGCCGCCCATCTCCTCGGCGCACGCCTCGGTGGCCACGATGTCGGCGCCGGTCACCAGCTCGTTGCCGTAGCAGTGGTCGCCGTTGGCGTGGGTGTTCACCAGCGTGGCGATGGGGTTCGACGCGGTGAGCTCGCCGAAGCCGTCGAGCATCTCCTGGGTGAGCCGCAGGTCGAACAGCGTGTCGACGAGGAGGCTGGCGCCGTCGCCGACCACGAGCCCGGCGTTCGACCAGCCCCACCCGCCGTCGGGCTGGAGCCAGGCGTGGCAGCCCCCGCCGACGTCGACCCGACCCTTCTCGTAGCCCCCGGTCACGGGGGCGGACGGTAGCCCGTGCTCAGGGGTGGCGCTGCTCGACGGCGAGCTTCATGGAGCGGTGCTCGATGCGGTCGATCTTGCGCTGCGCCAGCGCCTCGTCGACCGCCTGCACGAGCGCGTCGGCCTCGGTGCGGACGATGGCCAGGGTGGCGCCGGCCGTCTTCTCGATCGGCACCTGCAGGAAGGCGAGTCGCACGTACGGCGGCGGCAGCTCGCCGCCGGGCAGCACGAGCACGCCGCGGAGCTCGTTGCCGCCGGCCTGCTGCTCGGCGTGCAGCCGCTGGCGGAACTCGTGGTGGTCGAACAGGTCGCGGATGGCGACGTCGCCGGTGGCGTTGCGCAGCTCGGCCAGCAGCGGCGCGTCGAGCAGCGAGCGGTCGAAGCCGGGCGCGTCGTCGTCGAGCAGCAGCTGCACCACCACGTGCGCCTCACCCTCGACCGACAGCGCGCTGACGTCGATGCCGAGCACCCCGCGCTCGGTCGCGGGCGAGCCCGGCGCCGTCTCTACCCGACCGGGTCCGCCGATGAGCTCGAGGCGCAGCAGGTCCATGTCCCCATGCAACCGTGTTCCGGCCGCACGGGCGAACCCGGTGCCCTACCGTCGGCGCCGTGCCCGCCCGCCGAGCCGCCGACGTGCTGCCCCGCGAGGCGGACCTGCCCGGCACCGGGTGGATGGCGATCACCGAGGGGTTCGGCTCCAGCGACGGCACCGGCGAGCAGCCGGGTGAGCTGATCGACTGCGTCGGCGACGACTTCCCCCACGACGACGAGCTGGTCGAGACGGCGGCGTCGCCGCACTACCTGCGCCCGCCCGGCCGCCTGCTGCACGGCTTCGCCGTCCTGTGCCGCACCGACGACGCCGCCGAGCGCGCCGTGCGCGTGCTCGACAGCTGGCGCTTCGCCGAGTGCCTCGGCCGGTCGGTGGCCGCCGACCTCGACGACGCCGACACCGAGGCCGAGCTGCTCGAGGTCGACGTCGACGCCACCGAGCAGGGCCACCGGGTGCGCTTCACCGGCGGGACGTCAGAGGGGCTGCGGGTGGTGCAGCTCGACGTGGTCTGCATCCGCGACGAGCGCGCCGTGGGCCTGCTGTGGTTCGCCGACACGCCGGACCCGTTCCCGAGCGACGACGTCGAGTCGGTGGTGGAGCGGATCTACGCCCGCTGATCCGGGGCGGTGGCCAGCAGGGCGGCGATGCCGCTCGGCACGACCGCCTCGACGAAGTCGTCGGTGATGTCGACGTCCTGCACCATGCGCCGGTAGGTGAACGGGCCGATGAGGATGGCCACGGCGATGTCGGGGTCGAGGTCGGGGTCGATCTCGCCTCGGGCCTGGGCCAGCTTGAGCACCGTGCGCATCGGCCGCTGGCGCTCGGCGATCACCGACTGCATCGCCTCCTTGATGGCCGGGTCGCGCCGGGACGCGTCGAGGAGCATCGGGAACAGCTCGTTCAGCCGCTTGGTCTCCTCGGAGTCGTCGTAGCGGGTGAACAGCTGGGTGAGGTCCTCGGCGAGCGAGCCGGTGTCCGGCGTCGGCTGCTCGACGATGCAGGAGCGGACGGCGTCGGCGAGCAGCTCGGCCCGGGTGCCGAAGTGGCGGTAGATCGTCGACTTCGCCACGCCGGAGCGGGCGGCGATCTCCTCGACGGTGGCCCCGTCGACGCCCAGCAGGAGCATGGCGTCCACGGTCGCCTCGACGGCTCGTCGCCGGGCTTCCTCGCTGCGGGGCCGTGCCATGGGTCACGAGCGTATCGAAACCGTGGAATAGGGTCGCCGCGGCGCCTGTTGGGACGGCTACCGTAGCGAAACGCTGCCGTATCGGAACCTGCCTGCATCGTCGAACCCGGAGCCCTGACGTGGATGCGCCCGCCCTCCCCCTCCCCGAACCCGAGATCGCCCCCGAGGTCCACGCCCGTCGGTGGGCGATCCTCGCCGTGCTCTGCCTGAGCCTGATGATCGTGATCATCGGCAACACGAGCCTGAATGTGGCGCTGCCCACGCTGTCGGCCGAGCTCGACGCCTCCACGAGCCAGCTGCAGTGGATGGTCGACTCCTACGCCCTGGTCTTCGCCGGCCTGCTGTTCACCGCCGGCACCCTCGGCGACCGCTACGGCCGCAAGGGCGCGCTCCAGGCCGGCCTGCTGGTCTTCCTGGCCGGCGCCGCCTTCGCCGCCACCGCCGACACGGCGGGCGAGGTCATCGCCTCCCGTGCCGTGATGGGCGTGGCCGCCGCGTTCGTCATGCCGTCGACGCTGTCGATCCTCACCAACGTGTTCTCCGCGGAGGAGCGGCCCAAGGCCATCGCCATCTGGGCCGGCATCTCCGGCGGCGGCGCCGCCCTCGGACCGATCGCCTCCGGCTGGCTGCTCGAGCACTTCTTCTGGGGGTCGGTCTTCCTCGTCAACGTCCCGGTGATCCTGCTCGCCGCCGTGGCGGGCGCGGTGCTCGTGCCGAAGTCGAAGGACCCCTCCGAGCAGCCCCTCGACGTCCCGGGCGCGCTGCTGTCGATCGTGGGCCTGAGCGCCCTCGTCTACGCCATCATCGAGGCGCCGCATCACGGGTGGCTCTCGCTGCAGACCCTCGGCACCTTCGGGCTCGCCGCCGTGGCGCTCGTCGCCTTCGGCGTGCGCGAGAAGCGGGCCCGGTTCCCCATGCTCGACCTCAGCCTGTTCCGGGACCGGCGCTTCAGCGTCGCCTCGGCGGGCATCACGCTCACGTTCTTCGCCATGTTCGGGACGTTCTTCCTCATGGCCCAGTACCTGCAGATGGTCCTCGAGTACACGCCGCTCGAGTCGGGCCTGTTCCAGCTGCCGTTCGCCTTCATCATGATGCTGGTGGCGCCGCGGGTCCCGAAGCTGGTCGCCCGCTTCGGCGCCGCCCGGATCGTGCCGGTCGGGCTCGGGGTCACCGCCGCCGGGCTCACGGCCTTCTCGACGATCCAGGTCGACAGCTCCCTGGCCGTCGTCTACCTGTGCGTCCTGCCGCTCGGCCTCGGCATGGCCATCACCATGACGCCGCTCACCACGCTCATCATGTCGTCGGTGCCGCTCGGTCGGGCCGGCGTCGGCTCGGCGATGAACGACACCACCCGGGAGCTCGGCGGCGCGCTGGGCGTGGCGGTCCTCGGCTCGGTCGTGACGTCGCAGTACACGAGCGGGCTCGCCGGCGTCCTCGGCTCGCTGCCCGAGCAGGCCCGGGCCGTGGCCGACAGCGGCCTCGCCGGCGCGCTGGCCGTGGCCGGCGGGGTCGGCGGCACCGAGGGCGAGCTGCTGGTCCAGACGGCGAAGGAGGCCTTCGTCGATGGGCTCAACCTGGCCGCCGGCATCGGCGCCGTCGTGGTCTTCGTCGCCGCCGTCGCGTCCTGGAAGCTGCTGCCCGCACGACGTCGGCGCCCTTCGTCGCCCCCACGGCCGCCGAGCCGACGCTCGCCGACTGAGACAAGGGTTCCTGACGGGCCGGGGCGAACCATCCCCGGTGATGTCGTGTGGACCTGACGATCCGCACGTCGTGAGGGTCGGACGGGCTGGCAGGACCGTCCGGCCCCTTCACGACCCGCCCACGTCCCAGAGGTGGTGGATCGGGTCGTGGATGAAGTAGCGGGCGAAGCTGTCGACGGTGAACGTGGCGCCGTCGGAGCGGTGACCGGTCCGTGACCACTCGTCGCCCCGCACCCCGTCGAAGCGATCGGCGAGGGCGGCGGCGGCCTGGGTGAGCTCCACGGCCACGGTCGCCGGCCGCTGCTCGTGGTAGCGATCCTCGACGGCGGTGGCGTCCTGGTCCCAGTTCGGGTAGCGCGGACCGTCCTCGGTCAGCATCAGCTCGAGGCGCTGCAGGTAGAGCCGCAGCACGTCGCGGACGTGGCAGCCGTACTCGAGCGGCGACCACCGGTCCGGCCGGGTGCGCACCGCCACGTCGGGCCGGGCGAGCACCCGCTGCCACGCGGAGGCGTTCTCCCGCACGAGGTCGCCGACCCGGCTCGCGTCGAT
>JBKHXT010000078.1:0-25028 GCA_046565885.1 Acidimicrobiia bacterium | reverse complement strand
AGCGACCACGTCGGCGGCACCGGAGATCGCTGTGCACCCGAGCGCCAACCACCGATGCGTCCTCGCTCGGGTCCACCGGAGGAAGGACGTGGAGCACATCACGGTGCGAGGCATCCGCGTCACCACGGTGCCCCAGACGCTCGTCGACATCGCCGGCAGGCTGACGATCTCACGGCTCGACGAGGTCTGGACGTCGGCGCTGATCCGTCGTCGGACGGCGCTCGAGGAGCTGGCCGACAGGGTGGCGGTGACGTCGCAGCAACGCCTCCGCCACCGAGGCCCGGCGAGCGCGGTGCTGACGTCGCTCACCGAGGGGACCGAGCTGGCGGACAGCGAGCTCGAGGAGGTGCTGTACCGCTTGGCGTGCGAGGTCGTCGGTCCTGAGGAGGTGGTCCGCCAGCTGCCGCTGCCGTGGTGGAAGGACGGCCGCGGCCGAGGCGATGTGGGGATCCCCTCCCACCGCCTGATCCTCGAGGCGGACGGACGGTCGTGGCACGCCCGGCTGCGGGACTTCGACGCCGATCGCATGCGCGACAACCTGGCGGTGGCGAACGGGTACGCCGTCCTCCGCTTCGGTGCGGTGGCGTTGCAACGGTCGCCCGACGAGGTCGTGGGGATCATCGCCTCCGCGAGCCGGCACCGCCGCAGTGCGTGAGTCGACGGGCTGGTGGTCACCGCCCGGGCAAAATTCGACCGTTTCGGTGGACTGCTGCCCGGGCAGACCGGCTGGTGGTCGTCGCCCGGGCAGGGTTCGACCGTTTCGGTGGACTGCTGCCCGGGCAGATGGGCGGGTGTCAGGTGACGGGGAGGCGGCGGTCGGCGGCGATCTCGAGGGTCGTGGCTGGGCGCCCGGGCGTGACCAGCACCGCCTCGACGCCGCCGGCCTCGACGGTGTCGCGGCCCCGGCGCCGGGCGAGCGGGAACGGCTCGGCGGCGCGCAGCTCGAGGGCGAGGCCGAGGGCGCCGCCGGTGAGGTCGACCGCCCCCTGGTCGACGGCGTCGACCGACGCCGGGCCGACCCGGCGCAGGAGGTGGCGCTGCAGGAGGACCGGCTCGGCCATGGTGATCGGGTCGTGCACCACCACGCCGGCGGGCACGAACACCAGCCAGCGGCGGCTGAGCGCGTGCAGCCGCACCGCCACCAGGGCGGCGAGCGGCAGGCCGACCAGCAGCGCGACGGCGCCGACCACCCACCGCTCGGCCGCCAGGAGCAGCGGCCCGGCCACGAGACCGGCGGCGGCGAGCGCCCACGCCCCGGCCACCGGCCCGGCCACCAGGGCGAGCGGTGCCCGGAGGGCGACCCGGCGCTCGTCGCCGTAGCTCGACCCGTCGACGAAGGCGTCGGCCACGGCGGGGGCGAAGGCGGCGATGGTGGCGGCGACGGCCACGGCGAGCCCGGCGATCGCCCAGCCGGGGCGATCGGCGCCGACGGCCGCCCAGCCGGCGAGGAGCACGGAGCCGGGCACCAGCGCCCGCACGGCGGTCAGCGTCACGGTGCGGGGGACCAGCGACGCGACCAGGACGACGGCCCAGCCCGCCCACGCCAGCCCCGACCCGACCACCTGCACGGCGCGGGATCGGTCGGCGAAGGCGTCGGCGATCGCCGGTCCGGCCACCACGGGCAGGACCAGCCACAGGGCCCGGAGCAGCCACACCGGGGCCGAGGGGAGCGAGCGGGGCATGGGGACGACAGATTTGCCCGCAGCGATCGGCGCTGGCTATTCCGGTGTGCATGACGGACGAGGGGGACCCCGGCGGATCCCCGGCTCGCGGGCGGCGGAGCCGGTCATGAAGGCGATCAACCTGCGCGTCGGCACGGCGTCGTCCATCGGCAGCCTGCCCCACCGCCAGGTGGACGCGGCGGTCTCGGTGGCCATGGCCGCCTGCCCGGATCTCCCCGCCGCGCCGTCGCTGCCGGCCCGTGATCCCCGCGAGGGGATGCTCGCCCAGGGCGCCTGGGGTCTGCGCGGCGTCGACGTGGGCGCCGACGGCGTGCTGCGGGTGGTCGGCGACCTCGACCCGGCCGACCCCTTCGTCGACGGCCCCGGCGTGGAGGGCCCGGCCTTCGCCGGGCTGCGCGCCTTCCTCGACGCCAACCGCCACCGCACCGCCCCCATGAAGGTGCAGCTCACGGGGCCGGTCACGCTCGGCCTCGCCCTCGTCGACGCCGGCGCCCCCGTGGAGGTCGCGTTCGCCACGGCCGTCGAGGCGGTGACCCGCCGCGCCGCGGCCCTGCTCGAGGAGGCCCTGCGCGCCGCCCCTCTCGCCCCCCAGGTCGCCTTCGTCGACGAGCCGGGGCTGGTCGCCCTGTCCCGACCGGGCTTCCCGCTGCCCACCGACGACGCCCTCGACCTCGTGTCCCGGGCCCTGGCCGCCGTCGAGCCCTACGCCGTCACCGGCCTGCACTGCTGCGCCGACACCGACTGGCGCCTCGCCATGGACACCGGTCCCCAGATCGTGTCGCTGCCGGTGTCGCCCACCATCGTCGACCACGCCGGCGCCCTCGGCGTCCACCTCGACCGCGGCGGCTGGGTGGCCTGGGGCGCGGTTCCCACCCACCAGCCCGTCGGCGACTCGTCCGATCGCCTGTGGCGGACCCTGTCGGACACGTGGTGCCAGCTCGTCCAGCGCGGGTGCGACCCCCTGCGCCTGCGCGAGCAGGCCCTGGTCACGCCCGAGTGCGGCCTCGCCACCCACGACCCGCTCCAGGCCGAGCACATCCTCGCCCTCACCGTCGACCTGGCCGAGCGGGTCCGGCGCCAGTCGTTCGGCGTCCGCCTCTCCGTCGGCGCCTGACGCTGCGCCGGCGCCTGACCGCCGGCGTCGGTGCGGCCGCGTCACGGCGGGCGCGTACCTTCCTCGGAGTGAGCGAGCCCGACCAGGAGACCGTGCGCCGCGTCGAGCAGCTCCGCTCGGAGGTGCTCGAGCACAACGAGCGCTACTACGTCCAGGACGCGCCGATCGTCAGCGACGCCGAGTACGACGAGCTGCTGCGCGAGCTGCGCGACCTCGAGGAGCGGTACCCGGCGCTGCGCGACGAGACCTCGCCCACCCGCCAGGTGGGTGGGCGCGTCTCGGAGGCGTTCGCCCCGGTCGTCCACTCCAGCCCGCTGCTGTCGCTCGACAACGCGTTCGAGCCCGGCGAGGTGCGGGCCTGGGACGAGCGGCTCCAGCGGCGGTTGGGCGCCACCCCCGACGAGCCGGTCCGCTACGGCTACGTGTGCGAGCTGAAGATCGACGGCGTCGCCATCTCCCTGCGCTACGAGGACGGACAGCTGGTGCAGGCGGCCACCCGGGGCGACGGCCGGGTCGGCGAGGACGTCACCGCCAACGTGCGCACGATCGCCGACGTGCCCGAGCGCCTGCCTGCCGGGGCACCGAGCCTCCTCGAGGTCCGGGGCGAGGTCTACATGGCCACCGCCGCCTTCGAGCGCCTGAACGAGTGGGCGGCCGAGCACGGCCACGCCCCGTTCATCAATCCCCGCAACTCCGCCGCCGGCGCCCTGCGCCAGAAGGACCCGGCGGTCACCGCCCAGCGCGAGCTGTCGCTGTGGACGTACCAGCTCGGCCAGGTCGAGGGCGGCCCGGCGATGGCCCGCCACGAGGAGACCTTCGAGCTGTTACGAGAGCTCGGCTTCCCGGTGAACCCCGAGATCCGCACGTTCGACGACGTGGACGACGTGGTCGCCTTCTGCGAGCGCTGGCAGGACCACCGCCACGACCTCGCCTACGAGATCGACGGCGCCGTGGTGAAGGTCGCCGACCTCGCCACCCGCGCCGAGCTGGGCGTCACCTCCCGAGCCCCCCGCTGGGCCATCGCCTACAAGTTCCCGCCCGAGGAGCGCACCACCACGCTGCTCGACATCATGGTCTCGGTCGGCCGCACCGGCCGGGCGACGCCCTACGCCGTGCTCGAGCCGGTGTTCGTGGGCGGCGCCAACGTCGAGCGGGCCACGCTGCACAACCAGGACCAGGTGGCGGCCAAGGACGTCCGCCCCGGCGACACCGTCATCGTCCGCCGGGCCGGCGACGTCATCCCCGAGGTGGTCGGGCCGGTGCTGGCCGCCCGCCCCGACGGCCTGGCGCCGTGGACCTTCCCCACCACCTGCCCGTGCCCGAGGCAGTCGACGCTGGTCCGGCCCAAGGGCGAGTCCGACACCCGATGCGTCGACCCCGAGTGCCCCTTCCAGGTCCAGGGCTCGATCGAGCACTTCGCGAGCCGCGGCGGCATGGACATCGAGGGCCTCGGCGAGCGGACCGTCGCCCTGTTCCTCGAGCTCGGCCTGCTCCACGACGTGGCCAGCGTCTACGAGCTGGACCTCGACCGGGTGCTCGAGCTCGAGGGCTACGGCCAGACGTCGGTCGACAACCTGCGGGCTGCCATCGAGGCCACCAAGGACCGGCCGCTGCGCAACCTGCTCGTCGGCCTCAACATCCGCCACCTCGGCCCGGCCGGTGCCGAGGCGCTCGCCCGGCGCTTCGCCGACCTCGACGAGATCATGGCGGCCGACGTCGAGACGCTGGCGGCGGTCGAGGGCGTGGGCCCCACCATCGCCGCGTCGGTGCGCCGGTGGTTCGACGACGAGGCCCACCGGGCGATGGTCGAGCGGCTGCGGGCCGCCGGCGTGAACCTCACCGGCGAGGCGGCGCCCGACGTCCCCCAGACCCTGGCCGGACTGTCGGTGGTCGTCACCGGGACGCTCGAGGGCTACAACCGGGAGGAGGTCGAGGAGGCGATCAAGTCGCGGGGCGGCAAGGCCCCGGGCTCGGTGTCGAAGAAGACCACGGCCGTCGTCGTCGGCGAGTCGCCCGGCGCCTCGAAGCTCACCAAGGCCGAGGAGCTCGGGGTGCCGGTCCTCGACGAGGCCGGCTTCGAGCACCTCCTCGCCACCGGCGAGCTGCCGGGCTGACCCGCGCCGCCGGCCCAGACGTCAGGTCGCCGAGAAGCACCAGGTCTCGGTGCGCTGGGTGGCCTCCCGGCCCTGCACCTGGTCCCAGATCGTGGCCAGCACGCAGTAGTCGCCGCTGAGCCGCTCGATGGCCTTGCCCGGGCCGGGCCGGTAGGTGATGCGGTTCAGCTCGTCGCGCTCGAGCTCGTCCTCGGGCAGCGGCACCGCCTGGTCGTTGCTGAGCGGCTGCAGCACGAGCTCGCCCGTCCAGCCGGCGGCCAGGTCGATGCCGATCTGCTCCTGGCCGAGGATCTGGGCGCCGTCGCGGGGGATGCGGGCGTCGACGCCGTCGGGGTCGCGCTCGGCGGTGCCGCCACCCGTCACCTGGGTCTCGGTCTCCGTGGAGTCGGCCGTCGAGAGGTAGGCGAGCACGAGCAGCGAGATGGCCACGGCGAGCACGGCGACGATGATCACCTTGGTGCGGGTGGGGTACTGCAGGCCGGGGCGGGTGGTGGGGGTGGGCGACGTCACGGTCGGGGGAGCTCCGGGGTGGGGAAGGCGCGCAGGGACGAGAGGACGAGGGCGGGCACGGCGACCACGGCGGCGACGAGCAGGAGGCGCAGCCACAGCGCCCAGTCGGCGCCCAGGGCCACGAGGATGCCGACCAGCTCGAAGACCAGCAACCCGAGCACCCCGCCGGCGCTGAGGCGCCGCGCCAGGTGCGCGAACCCGACCTTCGCCGCGAACGCCAGCAGCAGCAGGGCCTTGCCGCCCGGACCGGGCGTGTCGCGGGTGACGAGGTAGGCGGCCTCGACGAGGGACTCGACGAGGACGATCCAGAACGCCGCGTGGAGGGTCCACGGCACGGGACGGGACATGGGCCGCCCAGTCTCGCAGGGCCGACCCCCTCCACCGGCGGCGCGCGACCGGCTCGTACTGTGGGGCGGTGGCCATGTCACAGCTGTCCGAGCAGATCGGTCGCGTGGTGGGCGGCCGGTACCGACTCCTCGCCCCGCTGGGGGCCGGGGCGTCCGCGCAGGTGTTCCTGGCCGAGGACGTCACCCTGCAGCGCCAGGTGGCCATCAAGATGCTCCAGCCGGCGCTCGCCGGCGACCAGCACTTCCTCGAGCGCTTCCGGGCCGAGGCCCAGACCGTGGCCTCGATCAGCCACCCCAACGTCGTGGTCGTGCACGACAGCGGCGTCGACGAGGTGCCGTACCTGGTCACCGAGTACCTGGCGGGCGGCTCCCTGCGCGGGATGCTGGCGACCGGCCACCGGCTGACGCCGGCGCAGGCGCTCGTCGTCGGCCTCGACACGTGCCGGGGGCTGGCGCACGCCCACGGCCGGGGCCTCGTGCACCGCGACCTGAAGCCGGCGAACCTCCTCTTCGGCGAGGACGCCCGGCTGCGCATCGCCGACTTCGGCATCGCCCGGGCGCTGGCCGAGTCCGGCATCACCGACCACGAGGGCCACCTCGTGGGCACCATGCGCTACGCGTCCCCCGAGCAGGCCAAGGGCGAGCGGGCCGGCCCGAAGGCCGACGTCTACGCCCTCGCCCTCGTGCTGGTCGAAGCCGTGACCGGGCGGGTGCCCTACGCCGGCGGCGACCCGCTGGCCGCCCTCCAGGCCCGGACCCAGGGCGACCTCGTGGCCCCGGACGACCTGGGCGCCCTCCGCCCGGCCATCGAGCGGGCCGGGCGCCTCGACCCCGAGGAGCGCGCCGACGCCGAGGAGCTGGGCATCGCCCTGCTCGCCGCCTCCGAGCGGCTCACCGCCCCGAAGCCGCTGCCGCTGGTCGGCGCCCTCACCGAGGCGGGCGCGTCCGGCGACGGCGAGCACCTCGACGAGCGCACGCAGGTGGCCCCGCCACCGGACGACGAGCCCGACGCCGCCGACGGGCCCGCCCGCCGCCGGCGCTGGCCGGCGCTGCTCGCCGTCCTCCTCGCCGTGGCCATCGGGGCCGGCGGCTTCGCCCTCGCCCAGCAGCTGCGCACGCCGTCGGCCGAGGTCCCCGAGCTCGCCGGTCGCCAGATCGACGACGTGGCCCTGCTCGCCGCCGAGAACGACTGGGTCCTCGACCGCAAGCCGACCCGTCGCGACGACACCGAGCCGGGTGAGGTGGTCAGCACCGATCCGGCGGCGGGGGAGCGGTTGGAGGAGGGCGGCACCCTCACCGTCATCGTCTCCGAGGGCAACACCCTGGTCGACCTCCCGGCGCCGATCCGGGGACGGCCGCTGCCCGAGGTGGTCGCCGCCCTCGACCTCGTCGGCCTCGGCCACGAGGTGACCGAGGTGAACGACGAGGACGTCCCCGCCCAGCACGTCGTCCGCGTCGACGGCGACCTCGAGGGCGAGGTCCCCAAGGGCACGGTCGTGCCGCTGGTCGTGTCGCTCGGCCCCGAGCCCCGGACCGTCCCGGAGCTGGCCGCCGGCGCCGGCTGGGGCGAGGCCGCCGAGGCCCTCGGCGCCGTGCGCCTCCAGGCCGTCCGCGAGGACGCCTTCAGCGAGACCGTGCCCGCCGGCCAGGTGATCTCCGTCGACCCGCCGCCCGGCAGCCAGGTCGAGCGCGACAGCCGGGTCACCGTCACCGTCTCCAAGGGCCCCGACCGCGTGCAGGTGCCGGCGCTCGGCGGCATGAGCCTCGACGAGGCCGAGGCGGCGCTGCGGGCCGCCGGGCTGCAGCTCGGCCAGGCCTGCTGCGCGCCACGGGGGCGCGTGGTCGGCACCGATCCGGCCGCCGGCACCTACGTGCGCCGGGACACGCCGGTGAACCTGTTCATGGCGCGCTGAGCGCCGCCGGCGGCGATCGGGTGGTGCGCCCGCCACCCGATCGGGCCATTGCCGACCATGCGCAGGTCCCCTCAGGCTGGGCGACATGACCACCGTCGAGCTGGAGCGGACGGTGGCCGGCCGCTACCGCACGACGGCCCTGCTCCACCGTGGCCAGGGCGTCGACACGTACCTCGCCCACGACCTCGGCGACGTCGGTGACGGGGGGCGGACGGTCGTCGTGAAGGTGGCGCCCGCCGACGACCTCGGCGCCGTCGCCCGCCGGCGCCTGGAGCACGAGAGCGCGGTCCTGGGCCGCCTCGACCACCGCCACGTCGCCCGCCTCCTCGACCACGGCGTCGACGACGGCCACGTGTACCTGGTGACGCCGTGGATCCCCGGCCGCAGCCTCGCCGCCCGCCTCGCCGCCGGGCCCCTCTCGGTCGCCGAGGCGATCACGGTGGCGCGCGACGTGGTCGCCGCCCTCGGCCACGCCCACGACCACGGCGTCCTGCACCGGGACGTGAAGCCGGCGAACATTGTCGTCGACGGCGACCCGGTCGAGCGCGCCGTCCTCATCGACTTCGGCCTCGCCCGCAGCGACCTCCTCGACGCCGACGTGCGCGACGTCCCCGTGGGCAGCGTCCGCTACCTGGCCCCCGAGCAGACCGGGCTCATCGCCGGCACCACCGACGAGCGCTCCGACCTGCACGCCGTGGGCCTGGTGCTGCTCGAGTGCCTGCTCGGCCGGCCCGTGTACGACGCCGACCGGGTGGGCGACGTGCTCCACCAGCAGATGACGTCGACGCCCCCGCGCCTCGACCCTCCCGTGCCGGCCATCGTCGGGCACCTCGCCGACCGCCTGCTGCGGCGCGACCCCGCCGAGCGCTACCAGACCGCGGCCGGGCTCGCCCACGACCTCGACCAGGTCGCCGACGCGCTGGCCCGCGGCATCGCCGAGCCGACCTTCGTGCTCGGCACCCGCGACCGGCGCGAGACCCTGGCCGAGCCCGGCTTCGTCGGCCGCCTCGGGGAGCTCGGTGCGCTCGAGGACCACGTGCGCCGGACGTCGACGGGCGGCGGCGGCCTCGTGCTGCTCGGCGCCGAGTCGGGGGCGGGGAAGTCGCGGCTGCTCGCCGAGCTCGCCCGACGCCTCCCCGACGGCGTCCGCTGCTTCCACGGGCAGGGCCTCGACCAGGCGGCCCAGCGCCCGTACCAGGTGCTCACGGGCGTCGCCCGTGACGTGGCCCGGGCCGCCGCCGACGGCGACCTGGCCGAGCGGGTGCGCGACCGGCTGGGCGACCGCGCCGTGGCCGTCGCCGTGGCGCTCCCCGAGCTGGCCGGCGTCCTCGGCGTCGACGTCACCGCCGCCGCCGGTCCCGACGAGTTCGGCGAGGTCCGCACGGTGGAGGCGCTGGCCGCCCTGCTCGACGCCCTCGGCACCGAGGACGAGCCGGCCCTCGTCGTGCTCGACGACTGCCAGTGGGCCGACGAGCTGAGCACCCGCCTGCTCACCCGCTGGAACCAGGTGCGGGCGCAGCAGGGCCACGTGCTCGTCGTCGCCGCCTTCCGCAGCGACGAGCTGCCCATCGAGTCGGCGCTGCGGCGGGTCGACCCGCTCGACCGCCTCGAGCTGGCGCCGCTCGTCGACGCCGACATCGCCACCCTCATCACCTCCATGGCCGGTGCCGTGCCGGACGAGGCGGTGCGGACGGTCGTGCGCCTCGCCGAGGGCAGCCCGTTCATGGCCGCCGCCGTGCTGCGCGGCATGGTGGAGGCCGAGGCCCTGGTCTCCGGCCCGGCCGGCTGGGACGTCGAGCCCGGTGCCCTGGCCCACGTGCGGTCCTCCCGGCGTGCCGCCACCGTGCTGGCCCACCGCATCTCGCTGCTGGGTGACGAGACCCGGCGGCTGCTCGCCGTCGGCGCCGTCCTCGGCAAGGAGTTCGAGCTCGACGTGGCCGCCGCCCTCGCGCAGGTCGACGCCGTCCAGGTGGCGCGCGCGGTGCGCGAGGCGAGCCGCCGGCACCTCGCCTGGGCGTCGGCCGAGCGGTGCAGCTTCGTGCACGACAAGGTGCGCGAGTCGCTGCTCGACCAGCTCGACGACGACGAGCGCCGGTCGCTCCACGCCCGCACCGCCGAGCTCCTCGAGCGTCGAGCCCCGACCCGCTTCTTCGACCTCGCCTTCCACTTCGACGCCGCCGGCGCGCCGGAGCGGGCGCTGCCGTACGCGCTCGCCGCCGCCGAGGAGGCGCGCGCCCAGCAGTCGCTGGAGCTGGTCGAGCAGCAGTACCGGATCGCCCAGCGCGGCGCGCCCGCCGACCCCGAGCGCCGCCGGAACATCGCCGAGGAGCTGGGCCGGGTGCTCATGCTGCGCGGGCGCTACGAGGAGGCGTCCGTCGAGCTGGCCGAGGCGAGGCGCCTGGCCACCGATCCGGCGACCCTCGCCCGCATCGACGGCTTCCTCGGCGAGCTCGAGTTCAAGCGCGGCGACATGGCCGCGTCCTCCGAGGCGCTGGAGCGGGCGCTGCGGACGCTCGGCCAGCGCATCCCCCGTCGGGGCCTGGCGCTCCACGTGGCCTGGGAGGTCCTCGTGCAGGCGGTGCACTGCCTGCGCCCCGGGCGCCTCGGCCGCCGCCCGCTCGACCGCGCCGGCGACGACCTGCTGGCCGCCCGCCTCTACAGCCGCCTCGCCCACACCTACTGGTTCCAGCGGGGGTCGCTGGCGTCGATGTTCGTGCACCTGCGGGGCTTCAACATCACCGAGCGCTACCCCCCGACGCCGCAGCGGGCGCAGGCCTACTCCGAGCACGCGCCCGCCATGACGCTGGTGCCGTGGTTCCGGCGCGGCGTCGACTACGCCACCCGCAGCCTGGCCATCCGCCGCGACCTCGGCGACCTCTACGGGCAGGGGCAGTCGCAGCACTTCCTCGGCGTGGTGCTGTACGCCGCCTCCCGCTGGCAGGAGTCCGCCGAGCGCTGCCGGAAGGCGGTGCGGCTCCTCGACCGCACCGGCGACCGCTGGGAGGCCAACACCGCCCGCTGGCACATCGGCTACTGCGCCTACCGGCAGGGCGACCTGGCCACCGCCGCCGAGCTGGGCGAGCTCGTCTGGCGGGCCGGCGGCGAGCTCGGCGACCCCCAGGCGCGTGGCATCGGCCTCGCCGTGTGGGCGAAGGCGACCGACGGCCGGGTCCCCGACGAGGCGGTCGAGGCCGAGGTCGCCGAGCTCCCCGACGACGTCCACACCGCCGCCGAGGTGCTCACCGCCGACGCCATCCGCCACCTCCACCACGGCGACCCCCAGGTGGCCGTCGAGCGCCTCGAGCAGGCCGACGCCGCCGTCCGGGCCGCCGGGCTGCGCCAGGAGTACGTCGCCCCGGTTCCGGCGTGGCTGCTCACCGCGCTGCGCGCCCGGCGGACGTCGGAGACCGGCCCGCTCGACCTGCGCCACCGGCGCCGGGAGCTGCGTCGGGCCCGGCGCATCGGCCGGCGCGCCCGCCGCCTCGCCCGGGCGTACCGCAACAACGCCCCGCACGCGCTTCGCGAGGCCGCCCTGGTCGAGGCCGAGCTCGGCCGCCACCGCCGGGCCCGGCGCTGGCTCGACCGCAGCATCGCCGAGGCCGAGCGCATGGGCGCCGCCCAGGAGCTCGCCCTGAGCCGGGTGGCCCGCGGCACCGTCGGCCGTCGGCACGGCTGGCCGGGGGCGCTCGACGACCTCGACGTCGGCCGCCGGTCCCTCGAGGCCCTGGCGCCGGGGCTCGACGCCCGGGGCGGGTCGGCGTCCCTCTCGCTGGCCGACCGCTTCGACGCCCTCCTCGCCGCCGGTCGCACCATCGCCTCCACGCTCGAGCCGGCCGGCGTGCTCGCCGCCGTCGCCGAGGCCGCCGGGACGCTGCTGCGCCCGCAGGACTGCCTCGTGCTCGCCGGCCCCCACCTCGAGCACGACCCGGCACCCGACGCGCTGGTGGTCGCCGCCGGGTGGGGGACCGAGCCCACCCGCTCGGCGGTGCTCGAGGCCCTCGAGCAGGGGACCACGGTCGTGCGCGAGCTGGCCGATGCCGATGCCAGCGAATCCCTCGTCCTCTCGGGCGTGCGCTCGATCCTGTGCGCCCCCATCAAGGTGCGGGGCTCGGCGGTCGCCTGCCTCTGCGTCACCCACCGCGAGCTCGGCGGCGCCTTCGGCGACGACGAGGTGCGCATCGCCGGTTTCGTGACCGCGCTCGCCGGCGCCGCCCTCGAGAACGCCGAGGGCTTCGCCGAGGTCCAGGCGCTCACCGCCACGCTCGAGGACCGCATCGCCGAGCGCACGGCCGAGCTGCGGACCGCCAACGCCCAGCTCGACCTGCGGCTCGGCGAGCTGCGCGACGCCTACGGGCGCGAGCAGGAGATCGCCGAGCGCCTCCGGCGGCTCGACCAGTTCAAGACCGAGCTGGTCGCGATCACGGCGCACGACCTGCGCACGCCGCTGGCCATCATCCTCGGGTTCGCGCAGACGCTCACCGACTGGGGCGACCGGATCCCGCCCGACGAGCGCGACGCCCTCCTGCACCGCATCGCCAGCAACACGCGCCGCCTGTCCGAGTTCGTCGAGAACCTCCTGCAGTTCGCCCGCATCGAGTCCGACGAGCTGGTGGTCGCCCAGGACCCCGTCGACCTCGGCGCGCTCGTGCGTCGGACGGTGTCCGAGCTGGCCGGCCACGACCCGGACCGCACCTTCGTGGTCGACGTCGACGACGACCTCCCGACGGTGGTGGCGGACGAGGCGCGCCAGTGGCAGATCCTGCTGAACCTGCTCTCGAACGCCGCCAAGCACTCGCCGCTCGAGGCCCCGATCACCGTCACCGCCCGCCGGCGGGGTGACGTGGTCGAGGTGTCGGTGGCCGACGAGGGCGCCGGGATCCCCGCCGGCGAGCTCTCCAAGCTGTTCGGCAAGTTCACCCGCGTCGACCCCATGGCCGGCACCAAGCAGGCGATGGGCACGGGCCTCGGGCTCTACATCTGCCGCTCGCTGGTCGAGGCCCACGGTGGCACGATCCGGGTCGACAGCCGGCCCGGCGAGGGCACGACCTTCGCCTACGACGTCCCCATCGGCGGTCGCCCGACGCCCTCGGCCTAGCCCCGGCGCGTTGGTACCGTTCGCCGATGCGCTCGATCGCCACCCTGCTCGTCGACGACGAGCCGGACATCCGGATGCTGATGCGGTTGACGCTCGACCAGGCCAACGAGGGCCTGTGGGTGTGCGGCGAGGCCAGCGACGGCGACGAGGCGGTCGGGATGGCGGCCGACGTGGCGCCCGACGTGATCGTGGTCGACCAGCGCATGCCGGGCATGACCGGGATCGAGACCGCCGTGGCGCTCCGGGCGCGCGACGCCGGGGCCCGCATCGTGCTGTGCTCGGCGTTCCTCGACACCGAGCTGCGCGAGGAGGGCGAGCGCGCCGGCATCTCCGGGTTCGTCAACAAGCGCGACATCGGCCAGCTGCCGGACGTCATCCGGGCCGTCGCCGCCAACTGAGCAGCCGCCCGCCCGGCGGACTTGCGCACCCGAGCCACCGGCCACCAGGGTCTGCGCCGTGGGAGCGCTCGAGGGCAGGATCACCGTCATCACCGGCGCCGGCCGGGGCCTCGGGCGGGCGCACGCGCTGCTCTTCGCCGCCGAGGGCGCCAAGGTCGTCGTGAACGACGTCGGCAGCGCGCCTGACGGCGTCGGCGAGGGTGACGGGGCCGCCGCCGACACCGTGGTCGAGGAGATCCGGGCCGCCGGCGGCGAGGCCGTGGCCAGCCACCACGACGTCGCCACGTGGGAGGGCGGCCAGGCGCTGGTGCAGACCGCCATCGACGAGTTCGGCGGGCTCGACGTGCTCGTCAACAACGCCGGCATCCTGCGCGACCGGGCCCTCGTCCACATGTCCGAGGACGACTGGGACGCGGTCACCAACGTGCACCTGAAGGGCCACTTCGTGCCCACCCGCTTCGCCGCCGCCTACTGGCGCGAGCAGGCGAAGGCGGGCACGCCCCGGGCCGCCTCGGTCGTCCACACGTCCTCGACCTCGGGCCTGCTCGGCAACCCGGGGCAGACGAACTACGGCACCGCCAAGGCCGGCGTCGCCGCGTTCTCCCGCATCTGCTCGCTCGAGCTCGGCCGCTACGGCGTGCGCTCGAACTGCATCGTGCCCGCCGCCCGCACCCGGCTCACCGAGACCGCCCCCGGCCTCGGCGACATCGTGGCCGCCCCCGGCGACGGCTTCGACCTGTGGGACCCGGCGCACGTCTCGCCCGTCGTGGCCTACCTCGGCACCGCCGACTGCACCCTCAACGGGCGCACCATGTTCGTGCAGGGCGGCCTCATCCAGTTCATGGACGGGTGGCAGTTCGGGGCGAGCTTCGAGCAGGACTCGCGCTGGACCGTGGCCGAGCTCCGCGAGACGCTCGCCCGCCTGGCCTGACTACCATCCCGCGGGTGGCCGACCCCGGGGGGACGGTCGCGCCGGACGCGGTGATCCCCAGCCACCGCGACGAGGCGGGCCGTCCCCTCCGGGCCGGTCGTCCTTTTCTTGACCCGCCGGTCAGGTCGATACCGTCGCGGCGGTGAGCCACCGGCCGGGCGAGCACCTCGACGAGCTGAGCATCGATGCCCCCGGCGCCGACGAGGTGGCCGTGGTGCCGTGGTCGATCCTGCTGCGCCAGCGCGTGCGGGACCGGGCCCAGCGGTCGTCGAAGTACCCGTGGGTCGTGCTCGCCACGGTCCTGCTCGGCCTGTTCAGCGTCGGGTTCACGATCACGATCCTGTCGGTCTCGATCCCCCGCATCGCCGACGACCTCGGGTCGAACGAGTCGACCCTGACCTGGCTGGTCACCGGCCCGATCCTGGCCTTCGCCGTCTTCGGGCCGAGCGCCGGGAAGCTCGGCGACCTGCGCGGCCACCGCCGCGTCTACGCCTGGTCGATGGTCGCGGTCATCGTCTTCGCGGCGCTGACGGCGGTGGCGTGGAGCGCGGCGTCGCTGCTCGCCTTCCGCATCCTCGGCGCCGCCACCGGCGCCGCCATCGGGCCGACCTCGCTCGCCCTCATCAACCGGCTCTTCCCGAAGGAGCGCCGGGCCCAGGCCATGGGCTACTGGACCATGGTGGGCGCCGGCGGCCCGGTGGTGGGCGTGGTGGCCGGCGGCCCGATCGTCGAGGCGTTCGGCTGGCGGTGAATCTTCGCCGCCCAGGTGCCCCTCACGATCGCCGCCCTGGCCCTCGCCCTCGTCGTGCTGCCCGAGACCGAGCGGATCGCCACCGCCCGCTTCGACGTGGCCGGCGCCGCCACGCTGGCCGCGGCCGCCACCGCCTTCCTGCTCGCCGTGAACCGGGGCCCGGTGCTCGGCTGGACGTCGCCGCTCGTCCTCGGCGCCTTCCTCGCCACCCCGGCGCTGGCCTGGGCGTTCGTGCGGGTCGAGCGCCGCGCCGTGGCGCCGCTGCTGCCGCTCGACTACCTGCGCCGGCGCAACTTCTCGATCCCGATCCTCACCCAGGTGTTCACGAACTTCGCCTACATGGGCGGGTTCATCATCACGCCGCTGCTGCTGCAGAGCGTCTTCGGCTACGGCGAGGCCAAGACCGGGTCGCTGCTCATCGCCCGGCCCCTCGCCTTCGCCGTGGCCGGGCCGGTGATGGGGTACCTCGCCGCCCGCACGGGCGAGCGCTTCGCCGCCGTCGGCGGCGCCGCCGCCGTCTTCGCGTCGATGCTCGGCCTGGCGTCGCTCGACGGCGGCTCGGCCGACCTGCACGTGGCCGGCTACCTCGCCCTGTCGGGCGTCGGCCTCGGCATGTCGGCGCCGGCGCTGGTGGCCGCCATCGCCAACGCCGTGGACGACGACGACCTCGGCGTGGTCGGCGCCACGCAGCAGATGATGACCCAGTTCGGCGTCGTCGTCGGCATCCAGGTCATGCAGTCCACCCAGGCGGCGCGCGCCTCGTCCGTGGGCGAGCTGGGCGCCTTCGGCGAGGCCTACCTCGTGGGCGCGGCCGCCGCCTTCCTCGGCCTCGTCCTCGCCTTCTTCGTCCGCTCCTCGGTCGAGCGATCGAAGGAACCGGCGAGGAGCCGGAGGCCGGTGCCCGCCTAGGCCGTGATCTCGGCGATGCGGTTCGCCATCTCGACCTGGGCCGGGTCGGGCTGCACCGTCTGCATCGCCATCATCTTGGTCATGTCGCCCTGGACCTTGATCTTGCCGGCCATGAAGGCCTGCATGCTCGCCTGCTGGTCCTGGTCGATGAAGATCGCCTTGGCGGTGGCGTAGTCGACGGTCACCGTCAGGTCGGGGCCGTCGAGGTGGCCCATGTCGAGGGTCATCTCGCCGTCGGTCGTGTCGATGTGGGCGTCCATGGTCCCCTCGCCGAAGGGCACCTCGGTGATCACCACGTTCATCTTCATGGGCGGCGGCGACGTGCCGATCTTGCCCTCGTACTCCTCGCGGATCGACTGCGCCGCGGCGATCCACCCCTCGGACAGGAACTCGTGCTTCGACATGGCCGGAACCTACCGGCCCGCCGTCAGTCGGCGAGCGCCTCGTCGGCCGCCTCGGGGTCGGCGGCGAGCGTGCGCACCACGGTGCGGCCCACGAAGCGGGCCAGGTCGTCGATCTCGGCGCTGGTGCGGCCGGTGCGGTGGTAGTGGCTGTAGTACGCCACCGGGCCGACGACGCCGAGGGCGAGCAGGTCGGGGTCCTCGTCGACGATGGCGCCGGCGGCCTGCCCGCGCACGATGATCGCCCGCACGTCGCGGATGTGCTGGGCGGTGCCCTGGCGGCGCGACTCCTGGGTCACGGCGCCGGTCTCCACCTCGAGCAGCGAGAAGAAGTGGGCGTTCTCCGACATGAAGTGGACGCTGGCCTCCACGCCCTGGCGGATCTGGCGGAGGGGCCCGGCGTCGGGGTCGATGGCGGCGGCCTGGTGCTTGCGCAGGCGCAGGCGGATGTCGGCGGCGACCTCCGCGAACAGCGCCTCCTTGTTGTCGAAGTACCAGTAGAAGAGGCCCTTGGCCACGCCGGCGGCGTCGACGATGTCCTTGATGCGGGTCTCCTCGAAGCCGCGCTCGGCGAAGAGCCGGGCGGCGCACTCGACCAGCTGCTGCTTGCGCTCGAGGCCCTGGGAGGTCAGCTGGCGGGCGCCCTCGTCGTCCGGGGCCTGGGCGCGCGTGGCCGGAGACGTGTTGGGCACCCCGGAAGTGTTCCGGCCCTTGACCGCCAGGTCAAGCCCGGGTGGTACCGTGGGTCGGCCATGGGGGACGTCGTGGGGGACATCGACACCGGGTCGGGCGTGTCCGCGGGCACCCGCGCCGACCGCATGGCCAACCGGGCGCGCAACCCGAAGTGGCAGAACCCGGCGCTGCACATCGACATGTCGATCTGCATCAACTGCGACACCTGCATCCGGCACTGCCCGCCCCACTTCGGCGCCATCTTCAACCACGGCATCGACGTGGTGATCATCCCCGAGCTGTGCTCGGGCTGCCTCAAGTGCGTCGACCCCTGCCCGGTCGACTGCATCCACCCGGTCGAGGAGGGCTTCACCACCCCCGACGACTGGTGGGAGGCGCCCCATGAGGACGACCCCTACCGGTAGCCGTTGAGAAGGCCGGCGTCGGGAGCGCCAGCGACCAGCCGGCACGCGGCGCTGCGGAGCAGCCCGCCGTGTCACGACGACCCCTACCGGTAGCTCGCCCGCCCCCCGCTTCCGGTCCCGCCGGGACCGCCGCGACATCTCGTTCGGGAAACCGCTTCAGTTCGCCGGGCCGACGCCCGATGACTGCTCAGAGCGGCCCACAAGATCGGGAGAGAACGGTGAAGAAGAAGCGCCTGAGCCTCGTCGCAGCCATCGCACTGGTTGCCCTGGGCACGTTTGCCCTCGTGAAGTACGTGAGCACGGCCGAGGACCGTGCCCTCGCCGGCGAGGAGCTCGTCGACGTGCTCGTGCTGAACGCCGACGTGCCCGCCGGCACCTCGGCCACCGAGCTGCAGCAGTTCCTGCGGGTGGAGGCGGTGCCCCTGAAGGTGCAGGCCGCCGGCGCCCTGGCCAGCCTCGGCGACGCCGAGGGCATGGTCACCTCCGTCGACCTGGTCACCGGCGAGCAGCTGACCGCCAGCCGCCTGGTGCAGGCCGAGGAGTTCAACGCCCTGCAGGCCCGGGTGGGCCGTGGCGGCGGCTCCGTGTCGGTGCCCGAGGGCCTCCTCGAGATCACGATCCCCCTCGACCCGATCCGGGCCGTGGGCGGCACGGTGCGGCCGGGCGACCTCGTCGGCCTCATCGCTTCCTTCGCCGACTACCAGGGCGGCGGCGTCGACGCCGCCGGCAACCCGGTGGCCGCGAACCAGGTGTCGGGCTTCCTGCTCCACAAGCTGCTCGTGACGAACGTCCAGGGTGCCCCGCCGCCCGTGGCCGCCGCTCAGGAGGGCGCCGACCCGGCCGCTGCCGCCCCCACGGGCCAGCTGTACATCACCCTGGCCGCCGATGCCGCCGCCGCCGAGCGGATCGTGTTCGCCTCCAGCTACGGCGACATCTGGCTGGCCATCGAGCCCGCCGACGCCGACGAGTCGGGCACCGGGGTCATCGGCCAAGACCAGATCTTCGGGTGATCGAGGGATGGGAGCACCGACGTTGACCGCACCTCCCGCCGAGGAGGTGGCCGCCGATCCCAGCCGGATCATCACGATCCTGTCGCCCAAGGGCGGCGCCGGGAAGACGACGGCCTCCACCAACCTCGCCGTCGGCCTGGCCAAGCGCTGCCCGAAGGACGTGGTCCTCGTGGACCTCGACCTGCAGTTCGGCGACGTGGCCTCCAACCTGCGGCTGTCCCCGACCAGCACGATCACCGACGTGGTCCGGCGCTGGCCGTGCGACCCCGCCCAGCTGAAGCTGGCGCTCACCGCCCACCACACCGGGCTCTACACGCTGTGCGCCCCGCTGAACCCGGCGGAGGCCGACGAGATCAGCGCCGAGCACGTCTCGGCCGTCGTCCGGGCGCTGCACCGCTCGTTCAAGTACGTGGTCGTCGACACCGACCCGGGCCTGAGCGAGCGGGTGCTGTCGGCGCTCGACGTGTCCACCGACATGGTCATGATCTGCTCGACCGAGGTCCCGTCCATCCGGGGCCTGAAGAAGGCCCTCGAGGCCCTCGACGTCATCGGGCTGACCTCGGCGCAGCGCCTGCTCGTGCTGAACCGGAGCAACGCCAAGGTCGGCGTGGACATCGACGCCCTCGAGCGCACCATCGGCCACCCGGTCGACGTGCGGGTCCCCAGCTCGATCGACGTGGTGCTCGCCACCAACGACGGCGTCCCGGTGATGGAGTCCGAGCGCAACCCCGAGCTTGTCCGCGCGTTCCAGGAGCTCGTCGACCGGTTCGTGCCGAACGAGCACGGCGGCGGGCACGGCGGTCGCGGCGGCGCCCGGCTGTTCAAGCGGAAGGCCTGACGATGAAGCTGGGAGAGCGCGTCCGGGCAGCGACGGAGGGCGAGCTGGACCTCGCCCTCCCGGGCATGCCGGACCTGACCGACCTGCCGGCGTTCGACGCCGACGCCAACGTCGCCATGACGGCGGCGCTCATGGAGTCCGAGGGCTTCAGCGGCCTGCGCCAGAAGGTGCAGGAGGCGCTGCTGCTCACGCTCGGCAACCGCGTGGGCGAGCCCGACGTCGACGACGACGACCTCAAGCGGATGGCCAAGGTCGAGATGGCCAAGGTGCTCGCCGCCGAGGACATCCCGCTGTCCCACGACGAGCGCGAGCGCCTCGTCGACGTCATCGCTGCCGACCTGCTCGGCTACGGCCCGCTGCAGCCGCTGCTCGCCGACGACTCGGTCTCCGAGATCATGGTGAACGGCACCCGCTCGATCTACATCGAGAAGGACGGCAAGCTGCAGCTCGCCTCGATCAACTTCAGCGACGAGGACAGCCTCCGCAAGGTCATCAACCGCATCGTGGCCCCGCTCGGCCGGCGCATCGACGAGTCGTCGCCGATGGTCGACGCCCGCCTGCCCGACGGCTCCCGCGTCTGCGCGGTGATCCCGCCCCTCGCCGTTGACGGCTCGTCGCTCACCATCCGCAAGTTCGCCGCCAAGAAGTTCACCGCCCAGGACCTCATCGACCGGGGCTCGGCCTCGGTCGAGTCGCTGTACCTGGTGGCCGCCTGCGTGCACGCCAAGATGAACATCCTCGTCAGCGGCGGCACCGGCTCGGGCAAGACGACCCTGCTGAACGTGCTGTCGAGCTTCATCCCCGACGGCGACCGCATCGTCACCATCGAGGACGTCGTCGAGCTCCAGCTGCACCAGAACCACGTGGTGCGCCTCGAGAGCCGGCCCGGCAACGCCGAGGGTCGGGGCGAGATCTCCATCCGCGACCTGGTCCGCACCGCCCTGCGCATGCGGCCCGATCGCATCGTCGTCGGCGAGTGCCGCGGCGGCGAGGCCCTCGACATGCTCCAGGCCATGAACACCGGCCACGCCGGTTCGCTGTCGACGCTGCACGCCAACACGCCTCGCGACGCCATGACCCGCCTCGAGACGATGGTGCTGATGGCGGGCATCGAGTTCCCGATCCAGGCGATCCGCCAGCAGATCGCCGGCGCCGTCGACGTCGTGGTCCAGATCGGCCGCCTGCGCGACGGCACCCGCCGCGTCGTGCAGATCTGCGAGGTCGGCCGCGTGCAGGGCGACGACATCGAGGTCATCCCGATCTTCGACTTCGACTACTCGGCCGGCATCGACACCTCCGGTCGGGTGCTCGGGAGCCTGAAGCCGACCGGCTACCGCCCCCGCTTCGTGGACCACATCAAGGAGCTGGGGATCGATTTCGAGGAACGCATCTTCGAGGTGGACGCATGAGCGCTCGAGCCCGCACCCGCACGACCCGCGCGGTCGGCGCCCTCGCCGGCGCCGCGGCCGTGGTCCTCGCCCTCGCTTCGCCGGCCGTGGCCCAGACCGAGGCCCTCGAGGTCCGCAACATCGACGCCGGCAGCTTCCCGCTCGTCCGCGCCGTCGTGTCCGGCCCCTCGATCACCGACGACCCCGAGTCGGCCTTCACCGTCGTCGAGGACGGCCAGGAGGTCGAGGTCGACGTCGTCCGCCTGCGGACCAACGACCTGAACGTGGTCGTGGCCGTCGACGTCTCCGGCTCCATGGAGGGCGACCCGCTCGCCCAGGCCAAGCTCGCCGTCGGCCAGCTGCTCACCACCCTGCCGCCCGACGTGCCCGTGTCCGTCGTCGCCTTCGGCGAGACGGCCAACGTGCAGCACCAGTTCTCCACCGACCGGGCGTCGCTGCAGGCGGCGGTCGATGGGCTGATCGCCGCCGGCGGCACCGCCCTGCTCGACGGCATCGACCGCGGGCTCGACCAGCTCGGCACCCGTGGCGGGACCGGCGCCCTCGTCGTCCTCGCCGACGGCGCCGACTCCACCAGCAGCACGACCGCCGACGAGCTGGCCGACCGGCTGGGCGCCGACGGCGTCACCACCTCGTTCGTGGCGCTCGAGAGCCCCGACCACGACGCCACCACGCTGGAGGCCCTGGCCGCCGCCGGTGGCTCCGACGTCACGAGCGTCGACGCCGCCGGCCTGCAGAGCGCCTTCGCCGAGATCGGCGCCGGGCTGAGCGGGCTCTTCGAGGTCCGCTGGCGCTCCGGCTCCGACGGCGAGTCCGGCGACGTCACGATCAGCCTCGCCAGCGCCCCCGACGTCTCGGTGAGCACCACCTTCGAGCACCCGAGCGTGCGCCAGTTCGTGCCCGACGTGGCCGACGACGTCCGCGTCGTCGCCGACGGCGGCCTGCTCGCCGGCGGCTGGGTGCCCATCGCCGCCGCCCTCGGCGTGAGCGTCGGGGCCCTGCTCCTGCTGAACGGCATCCGCAGCTCCGAGGGCGCCGTCGAGCGCCGGGAGCAGCGGGAGCGCAGCAAGGAGGCCACGAAGGCGGCCAAGGCCCGCATGAGCGGCGTCCAGGACCACCTCAACGACCTGTCGGCCCAGGTGCTGGCCAAGAACGGCCGGGGCCGGTCGCTCGACGACACCCTCGACCGGGCCGGCCTCGCCATGCGCTCGAACGAGTTCGTCGTCGTCTGCGCCGGCGTCGCCATCGGTGCGCTCTTCCTCGGGGTCCTGCTGTTCGGCATCCCCTACTTCCTGCTGATGGCCATCCCCGTGGGCGTCGGGATCCCCATGTTCCTGAAGTTCAAGATCGCCCGGCGCCGGAAGGCCTTCGTCAACCAGCTCGGTGACACGCTGCAGCTGATGGCCGGCTCGCTCACCGCCGGCTACGGCCTCGGCCAGACCCTCGACTCGGTGGCCCGGGAGACCGACTCGCCGACCAGCGAGGAGTTCCAGCGGGTCGTCATGGAGACCCGCCTCGGGCGCAGCCTCGAGGACGCCCTCGACGCCATGTCGCACCGCATCGGCGCCAAGGACTTCGACTGGGTCGTCGACGCCATCAAGATCCAGTCCAGCGTCGGCGGCAACCTCTCCGAGATCATCGACCAGGTCGGCGAGACGATCCGGGCCCGCACCCGCATCAAGCGCCAGGTCGACGCCCTCACCGCCGAGGGCAAGATCTCGGCCCTGGTCCTGTTCGTCCTGCCCTTCGGCCTGTTCGGGTTCATCTTCAGCTCGAACCCGGACTACATCAAGCCGATGTTCTCCTCGGGGCTGGGCCAGGTGATGCTCGGCGCGGCCGGCGTGATGCTGACCTGCGGCGGCCTGTGGCTGAAGAAGCTCGTCAACCCGGAGTTCTGATCATGGAGATCGTCTACCTCGCAGCCCTGTTCGTGGTCGGCGGCGTCGGCCTGGCGCTCTGGGCGCTCAAGCCGGAGCCGAAGATGGTCGCCATCGGCGTCGACCCCGAGGACGTCGCCCCCACCTCGCGCGAGATCGAGCTGCAGGGCAGCTTCCTCGAGCGCGTGGTCAACCCGCTGTCCGCCGCCCTCGCCCGCAAGGTGGGGCGCTACCTGCCGAGCGGCCTGCTGGACCAGACGGCCAAGACCCTGCGGGTGGCCGACCTCGACCGCAAGTGGCGGCCCGAGGTCATCCTCGCCATGCAGGCCGCCGGCTTCGTGCTCGGCGCCCTCGGCGCCTCGGCCTACCTGTCGAGCGCCGGCGCCAGCCGCACGAACCTGCTGGTGGCCGGGCTCATGGTGCTGCTGCTGACGATGGCGCCGAACGCCAAGATCAAGCGGGCCGCCGACGACCGCCGCAAGGCCATCACCAACGAGCTGCCCGACGTGCTCGACCAGCTCACGGTCACCGTCGAGGCCGGCATGTCCTTCGACGGCGCCGTGCTCCGGGCCGGCCAGGAGGGCCGCGGCATCCTCGCCCAGGAGCTGCTCAAGTCGGTGAACGACATGCAGCTCGGCCTGTCCCGCGGCGAGGCGCTGCAGGCCATGGCCGACCGCACCGACGTCCCCGACCTGCGCCAGTTCGTCACCGCCGTCCGCCAGGCCGAGAAGCACGGCTTCCCGCTCGCCAACATCCTGCGGCTCCAGGCCCTCGAGCTGCGCGACCGGCGCCGGGCCCGGGCCGAGGAGCGGGCGATGCAGGTGCCGGTGAAGATCACGTTCCCGCTGGTGTTCTGCATCCTGCCGGCGCTGTTCGTGGTCATCCTCGGCCCCGCCGCCGTCAACATCTCCGGCGGCTTCTGAGCGCTCAGCTGCGGGGGTCGCCCGGTCCCCGGTAGCCGTCGAGGAGGCCTCGCACGTAGAGCGCCTGGCCGACGTGCTGCAGGGAGTCGTCGGCGATCGACACCAGGCGCACGCCGAGCGTCACCGGCGGGTCCCAGCGGCGGTCGACGATGCGGTCGAGCTCGCTGTCGGTGAGGCCCACGAGCAGCCGCTCGGTGCGCTCGTGCACCGTGTCGAGGTAGCGCAGGACCGCCTCTGGTCCCTCCGGCCGCACGGCGGCGATGTCGTCGGGCCCGTGCCCGAACCCGCTGTTCGACGGGTCGGGCTCGAGGCCGAACGCCCCGGCGAAGTCGCCGGTGGCCCACAGCTGCTCGACCTCCATGATCTCGGCCACGTGCGCGTCCTGGACCCGGGCGGCGTGCCAGGTGAGCCAGGCGATGGTGTTGGCGCCGTCCGCCGGCGCCCACGCCAGCTGCTCGGCGTCCAGGCCCTCGACGGCGGCCCGGGCCAGCGGCGGGATGCGGTCGTAGAGCTCGGTGTAGACGTGGTCGACGTGCACCCGCCGCAGGCTATGAGCCCGCCGTAGGGTGCGCGCATGAGCGAGCCGCAGGTCCTGCCCGAAGCCGAGCCGATGTCCGCCGACGGCGGGCCCGCCGGGGTGCTGGTCCTGCACGGCTTCACCGGCAACCCGTCGTCCATGCGGGGCATCGCCGAGGCCTGCGCCGAGGCCGGTCACGCCGTCGAGCTGCCCCGCCTGCCCGGCCACGGGACCACGGTGGAGGACATGCTCACCACGTCGTGGGACGACTGGTCGGCCGAGGTCGACGCCGCCTACGGGCGCCTGGCTGACCGCTGCGAGAAGGTGGTCGTCGCCGGGCTGTCGATGGGCGGGACGCTCACGCTGTGGACCGCGGCGCAGCACCCGGACGTCGCCGGCATCGTGCTCATCAACGCCGCCGCCGAGCCGAGCCAGGACATGCGCGACGCCCTGCAGTCGATGGTCGACGCGGGCGAGCAGCTGATGGACGGCGTCGGGAACGACGTCGCCGATCCGGACGTCACCGAGTCCGCCTACGCGAAGGTGCCGATCGCCCCGCTCGTGTCGATGCTCGACGCCGTCGCCGACCTGCAGGACCAGCTGCCGCGCATCACGTGCCCGGCGCTGATCATGACGAGCCCGGAGGACCACGTGGTCGCCCCCACCGCCTCCGACCACCTCGCCGCCACGCTCGGCGGCCCGGTCGAGCGGGTCAGCCTCGACCGCAGCTACCACGTCGCCACCATCGACCACGACAAGGACCTCATCGTCGAGCGGATCCTCGACTTCGTGGGCCGGGTCGCCACCGACTGACCCCCCGGAGGAATCGCGTCGAAATTCCCGGTCGGGGGTGGTCCCCGTAGGCTCGATCCGTGGCCGACACCCCCATCTCGCGCGACGACGTGGCCCACGTGGCCCGCCTCGCCCGGCTCACCGTGGCCGACGAGGAGCTCGACCTGTTCACCGAGCAGCTGGCGTCGATCCTGGGCCACGCCGCCGACGTCGAGGCCCTCGAGCTCGACGACGTGCCGCCCACCTCGCACCCGTACCCGCTGCAGAACGTGACCCGGCCCGACGAGGTCCGACCGTGCCTCGACCGCGACGAGGTGCTCGCCGAGGCGCCGGCGTCCGAGGCCGGCATGTTCCGGGTGCCGCCCGTGCTGGGGGAGGCCCCGTGACCGCCGTCGAGATCGCG